>JBLHGQ010000153.1:0-6693 GCA_047614505.1 Rhodothermales bacterium
TGGCTAAGCTGGTGCTCGATCCAAACACACCAGATATTGTTAAAGCGACTGCCATTTTTGAATTACGTCACTATCTGAATGCTGAGACCGTACCCGCCCTTCAGGCTGCACTCAGCGATGACAGCGCGCTGGTGCGAATGGCCGCAGTGCGGGCGACAGATCCAATTCCTGTAGAATCCCGGCTGCCCTTTGTTGGCCCCTTGATGCAGGATGATTTATTGGCAGTGCGAACCGAAGCAGCGCGTGGGCTTGCCGGTGTATCGCGGGGACAGATGAACCCTGCCGGAGGCAATTTGCTGGACCAGGCGGTTGCTGAATACATAAAAACGCAAGAACTCAATGCTGATCGCGCCGAAGCACATTTGAACCTGGGTAATTTGTATACGGAATTGAATGAGCCGGCGAAAGCAGAGCGCGAATACCGAAGTGCAATCAAGCTGGAACCAAATTTCGCACCCAGTTATATCAACCTGTCTGACCTTTACCGCACACAGGACATGGGTGCCCAGGCGATCAGTGTCTTGAAAGACGGGATCACAAAACAACCGGCTGTCGCGGCTCTTCATCATTCCCTGGGACTGGCCCTGGTGCGCCAGGATGACACGGCCACAGCCTTGACTGCGCTGCAAAGGTCAGTTGAATTGGCGCCGGAAGCTGCCCGTTATGCCTATGTATACGGAGTGGCACTTAATTCAACCGGCAAGCCAGAGCAAAGCATTTCGGTTTTAGATCAAGCTCACGGCGTGCATCCCAATGACCCGGAAATTCTTTTCGCACTGGCCACGATTAATCGTGACCTGGGTCGAAAAGATGCAGCCAGAATTTGGGCGAATAAACTTTCAGTGCTCCTTCCTGGTAATGAAGCTGTTCAACAATTGCTGCAGTCGTTGGATTAATAACTAACGACGTCGACCACCACGGCCACCTCTAGGCATTGAACGGCCCATTTCCCTTGATGCGCCGAATTGACGCGCACTTTGATGAGAGTTCAAGTCACGCTGGTTAAATGAGGAGTTATTGAACGAAGAATTTGTAGGTCGGCTTACTGACGTTAGATCTGACGTGCGATTACTTGAAGAGGCCGATGACTTCCAACTTCCGTTATCACGCGTTTCCCAGTTACCGCCATTATTACGAGCTACCTGGCCGCTCTTGTCGGCGTAAACATTGTTTTCGCGAGTGGACGGCCGTGACTGGTTTACACCGCCAGGCGTCCTTGTTCGATCTGCATTGCGAGTGAGGTTCTCCGGGCGGTTGTATATATTTTGGTTTGCAATGCGATCCCGTGCCTTCGGGTTATTGCCTATCTGGTTACCAATATTCTCGTGATTGCCGATATTAATGCTGTTGCCGATATTGATATTACCGGTATTGATATTGATGTCTCCATGGGAACCACCACCGTACCAGCCACCGCAGCAATGGCCGCCATATCCGCCACCAAAGGCAATGCCTACCGAGAAGAATCCATTGCTCCAGCTTACGCCGTAATTCCAACCGGTCCAGGGGTTATAGCCAACATGAAAACCCCAGGTTGGCGGGCGGGGGTAATAATAAGCCCCGTAATAAGGTGGGTAGTACCACCCGGTGCCATAAACCGGCACGCCATAATACGGAAAAGACCACATATACCCGGGAGTGTAACCAACATAAACCACTTCCGGCGTTGATTCGTAAATCACTACATGTGTGGTGTTATAAACAGGCGATGACGGTGGAATCTCGGCAATTTTGTCTGCCGGTACTGAATCGGCTACTACCCAGGGTCCGGTCGCGACAGCCGAGCTAAACCAAACACCATTGTCCACCGCATAATACCGTTGGTCGATTTGTAATACCTGTGCTGCGCTATTCACCGCATACGCAACATCGGTACCTTCGATCTGTTCGAACTTGGGGTTGCCATCGTACTCAACAGTAAGACTCGCTTCACTTCGTTTAATGGCGGCAGTCTGTGGGATTGCTGCATTTAGTATGGCATCTTCGGCTTCCGGAGTGCCGGCAACGGAATTGCGTACACCACCGATATCTGAGGCCGGCGGAATTTCTGAGAAACTGGCCGGCAATTCATCAGGCCGCACAAATGTCCATGGTCCGGATTGTTGCTTGGCGCGAAACCAGCGACCGGATAGTAATACGTACATGTTGCCGGTGGACAACTCCCGCAGCCAGGCGGTTTCGGTGTTTTCCACATATAGCAATTCGCCGCCAGTCAATGCAGTCCATTTGGGCTTGCCCTGAGTGGAGATCACTTCGGTGGCTTCGGTGGCAACCACTATTAGTGGCGGCGTTAAAGGTGATCCGTCTTGTTCCTCAGGTGCCGGAATCATTTTGGCCAGATCAGCAGGTGGTGAATTGTTGGGTGTGAATGGCCCCAAAGCTTCTTTGGATTTGTACCAGAAAGAACCGCTTGATAGCCAGCAGGCTTTACCCTTTTTATCGCATGCCACGGCAAATGGAGTATTCATAACCCTTTGGTAGTCACTGTTCTCGATATCTTTCAAACGGGGCTCGCCGTCATACATCAGCAATACGGTAAGGGTTTCAAGGAATTCAATTATTGGTGGATCGTTTTTTAATTCGGTCAGGCTTTTCTGCTCCAGTTCTGCTGTTTGCAGACTGGCCGATAAACGTTCCATGGAAATTTCAACGCCCTCTTCAGGAATGGAAGCCTCAAAGATGGCCGTGAAACGTTGCTCTCCGGCATCCTTGGATTCCGGCCAGGCCACATTTTCCACCTTGATATCACTCACAATAACCGTATCTGAATCCCGGTCTGTATCCAGTCGCGCGGTGAACCACATGACGCCAAAAATTGGTTCTTCTGTATCTTTCAGGGTTATCGATATGGCGGCTCGCCCACTGAGCATATTGCCGCTGAGTTTCTCTGGTTGGGGCTGATAAATGACTACCGTTGCTTGATCTGCCTCGATTTCTTTTGGCCACTCAAGCGCTGCATGGGCCGGGCTTATCAGAAATACAAATACCATCAACAGCAGGCTGGTAATACTGACCCTGTGCGCTAAGGTCTTCAGTTCATGCAAATACTTCATTCAATTTCCTTTCAATTTTTTCGAAACAACTAAGCAACTAATTTCATCATTGCCCGGCAGTGTGGGGGTACTCCTGAAGCATCCGCTCAACAGCAGTATATGTGGCATCTCGTAGTTGCGTAGCGACATCGTCACTAGCCTCAAACACAGAAACGCCCTGCCACACCATTCGGCGTTTTTCATTGTCAACAAAATCAATAAACACAGATACTTCGGTGGACAGGCGAGGTCCTGAACTAACACCCACACCCATGCCCGCACCACCGTATACACCGCCCGGGCGATTGTAGTATGTGCCGGTCATATAAGGCGTGGAATGTGAGTGCATACTCACATGATCATCGGCGCGTATTGTGACATTGACCAGAAAGTCAGGCGCATCCGATTTCTGATAACCTCTTTGGCTCAGTTCACGGGTGAGGGAGGCACGAAAATGTTCCCCGAATATCGGCGAATTGTAGCCACCTTCAATGCCCAATGGCTCAAAGAAATTGTAAGTCCTGTACTGACTGAACTCGACTGACGGATCAATGTCGCTGCGAATTTCTATGCTGGAAGAGCATGCTGAAATGAAACAGCAAATGATGATGGCCCCAAGCATGGAGGAAATGTTGGAACGTTTAGCGGGTAAATCCTGGTTTTTGTTTTTCAATGAATTTCCTGTATTAGATTGATGTCCGATTTTTACGATTACATCTTTACCTTGACCTAGAATTTGAAGACCAATCCAAGAATCGGTCCATGCGTTACCGTGTCGTACGAATAGGCTCCGGCTTGGCCAGCCGTGCCATTTTCATAGTCCACCCACATTGCCCGGTATTGAAGGTCCAGATCCATCAGATCACTAATTTCATAGCGGAATGCCAGAGCCACAACTGCGGTGAAATCAGCCTGCATGCCAAATCCGCCAATATCTCCACGCAGGTTAAATTGCCATTTTTCAGAAATAGGTCTCATCATGCGCGCACCGAAAACAAGATCAATCCAGTCTTCGTTTATGTCCACACGTAAGTCTCCAGGTAGCACAGCGGGATTAACTGAGAGAAAAATATCGTTGTCCCACCATCGAAATCCTGCGAAATAGTCGACATGACCATCGCCTTTTTCATGGCGCTTTGTCAGCAGAGCCTCAAGAACACCCTGGCGTAAACGCGCGTTCTGCACGCCACCTCGCGGATCAACAGTATCCTGTCGCAGATCCATAAATCCATAATCCAGCGCAATTCCCCAGCCATTGGTATTTTGAGCTTCAAAATGACCCATAAAACCAGCATCGAGCACTTCGAGAATCTGGTCGAAATTGACATCTACAGGCGCACCATTAACCCGACCGATGCCGGAATCGCCTTCAATGCTTGACATCAATAAATAAGGTTCAAATTCGTATGACCAGTTGTCGGCCTGTGCACCGGTTGGAACCACGAAGACTGCGAACAAAATAGCAAGTAGATGATTAAATTTTCTCATTGAAACTCCGATTGAAACCCCTGGTCGAAATGCGCGCCGCTGGTCTGCACAATATTCATGATCGCAATATTTACCTGTTCAACAACTTCCAGATACCGATTGAAATCTTCTGTGTCGACATAAATACGTACGTTAATAATAAGTGAGTGCTTCTCAAATTGGGTAAAACGCACCCGTATCGAGTCCTGGAGGATGTTTTCTTCTGCTCTAAGCATCGTTTCAATGCCCGATGTAATAGCTTGAATTTGTTCCGGAGTGCTGTCATACCTAAGCGGAAGCTCAGGATGATAAAGCATCTTTTTTCTTACCGTATAATTTTCAATCTCGCCGTAGGCAATTTTGGAATTCGGGATTGAAACCCTGGTATCGGCCAGGGTCCGTATGAGCGTCGTTCGCAATCCAATCTCTTCAACCCGTCCAAATGTTGAACCCACCTTGCACAAGTCGCCGGTTACAACAGGCTGCTGTGAATATATGGAAATCGCACCCAGCAAGTCTTCGATGGGTTTTTGCAGGGCCAACGCGATTGCTACACCACCAATTCCAAGCCCTGCAAGCAGTGTCGTGATATTAACACCGGCGTTGGTAAGCCAGATCAGAATTGCGGCAAGCAATGTGAATAATTTCAATGCATTGGCCATTGGACGGCCCAGCACACTGGCATCCATCCGTCCCTGGGCCAAATACTTTTCCCGCCGACTGGCGCGTGCGAGATCAATAAGGGAGAAAAAGAGCCAAACGAAAATGATGGTTAGGACGGTTCCTGCCTGCTCAACTCTCTGGGCTGTAGCACCCAGTCCCAGGTTATGTAAAACAGATTTCATTAAGAACAGGATGGCCAGTACCAGAACGGGTCTTGTCAGTAGTTTTCTTACATCGTTAAAAAACGGTGAATCCGGCTTAAAAAACAGCCGGCACAGACCCACAGCAAGCAGCCAAAAAATGGGTGTAGCCAGAACGGCAATAACCAGAATAATGACCCATTTGAATAGTTCCAGACCGAGAAAATCTTTGTTAGCTGGTAACTTGCTTTGCACAGATTCCACCCACGCTGGATAGCTAAATTCCCTGTGCAGATCCGGAATTTGAGCAACGGTGGCATTGGAGATTTTCCAGATGAAACCATCTTCAGGCCCCGGTACCTTTTGCATCAACAGGATTACTTCGCCTTCGACGGTCTGGATCCGTCCCAATTCGTCCCGATAATCCGGCTGGTCGTCTATGGCTTGTCCTTCACGCCGGTCGCTGAGCATGACACTGTCGATTTTCATGTTTCGTTTGATCACGAAATCCAGGTGCTGAGCGAGTGTTACAGCGTCAAATTGACGAAGATTCGGCGGCAGATTGCGAAGATCCAGGTACTCCGCTGCTTTTTCAAAATCAAATTCTTCAGCGCTTTTCAAAAAGCCTTCGAAACTGCCGCGTGGAGTATCTCGGCCATATGGGTCGGATGGTTCAATTGCCTGTTCCTGTGTACCGCCTGAGCCTTCCTTTGCCGTATCCTGCAAGGCAAACGAAGGCAAACTGCTCAGCAGCAAGCCGGTCAAAATCAACATGCCCACAAAAGTTTTCAGATAGGAATTGCCTTGGAAAGCCATCAAATTTGCTCGCTTAACAAATACTATTATTGATCAATACTGACACGATAACACCGGGGAACCTAATCGGGCCAAGGAATGCGATTTGGTGACGATACAACATATTAGTAGGACCAGCCGATTGAAGTGATAATGCCGTAGTCGGTTTTCTCTACATTCATTGAAAGGGGCTCATTATCATGCGTGGCCCAGAGTTCCATAGCCCAGAAAAAATCTTCAACCATTTCCAGTTTAAATGTCGTACGCAGGTCGGCCCGGATACGGCCGCTGTCGGTGAGGCTGGGGTAAACATTAAAAGTCGTGTCAAAAGATCTTTCTGGCGCTGCATATCGGAAATAGCGAAAGCGAGCACTTCCAATTGCCTCTACGTTGGTTTCTGAGTTGGCGCTCTTGGCATTTTCCTGAATTGCCTGTAGGCCTGCGGATACTGTAAACCAGGTGTTATTGGTTTTTTCAGGTATTTGCCGAATGCGCCACCACCTGAAGTTCGCAGGTCGACGCCCGTGGCATCGTTGGATTCAATCTTTCCAAACCAATTTCTGAAACGTTGATTGCCAAGCAGGTATTCATGAAAC
>JBLHGQ010000154.1:0-6637 GCA_047614505.1 Rhodothermales bacterium
CGGCAGCGCCTGAGTGCCAGTCTGAAATTCCGATGGTCTGTTTTCACAAGCCGGTTTCGGGCCCCGGTGGTTGCAGAACCGCTGGTGCAAGAGGGGGGTTCACCCTTGCAGGGCCGGTTTTGCCAAAATCCCTTCAAACAAATCGATCTCGAGGAATCGGGTGTGGCATACACCTGCTGTTCGGCGTGGTTGCCAACGCCCATTGGAAATTTGAAGCAGAGTTCTGTGATGGACATGTGGAATGGTGAAACCATCAAAAAAATTCGTGAGAGTATTCTTGATGGTAGTTTTCGCTATTGCCGGCACGATCGCTGTCCGGTGATCCAGAACGACAGTTTGCCAACATTAGAACAAGCGGCCAAAGACCCCTTGTTCACCCGGATAATCAATGAGAAAAGAACCACGGTAGAGCGCCCACCAGTGTTTGTGAACCTGGTAAATGACCGCTCATGCAATCTTTACTGTCCCAGTTGCCGCACAGAAAGGATTAATCATCAGGATGGAACCAAATCGCAGGAAATTGGCAGGATTCAGAGTCGTTTACTGGAACCCTATCTTTCTGAGCCCAATGATTTGTATTTCATTCTATCCATAACCGGATCGGGTGACCCCTTTGCCAGTCGTGTTTACCGGGATTTGCTTTATTCGTTGAAGGGTTCCGACTATCCCAACATGCAAATTGCCTTACAGACCAACGGTGTGCTGTTAACACCAAGAAACTGGCAGCGAATGAAGTCGATCCACAACAATATTTTGTCGGTCATTATTTCCTTCGATGCAGCGACTGAGGAAACCTACAATATTACCCGGCGCGGTGGGCACTGGCAGACTTTGCTCGATAATTCAGCACGCATGGGGGAGTTACACAAGGAGGGTGAGGTCAGATTATTAAGATTTGATTTCGTCGTGCAGAAGGCGAATTTTAGGGAAATGATTGCGTTCGTTCAACTAATTAAGGGTATAGGTGCTGATCGCGTTTGTTTTTCTCAGTTATTTGATTGGGGTACATGGCCGAAGGATCAGTTCCTGGACCAATGCGTCTGGAATGAAGATCACCCTCTATATGAAGAATTTATGCAAGTCATGCGCGATCCGCTATTTGATGATCCTTTTGTTGACCTTGGAAACATGAGTGAATTTCGCACGCAAGCAATGGAAAAAACAGCTTTACGTGATGCGCGAGGCAATTAATTGCGCTTTAATCCAATTGCCGTTAGACAGCCTGATCGGGCTCCGTTAAAATCTGAACGCTTAGAACATGTTCCTCGCCCGGCTTTGAAGAAATATGCTGGGGCTGGGGCAAAATTGAATCGCATCTAAGCGGGAAATGCTGCCATTAGCTTTCCCGTTTTGCATATCTGGAGGTTAGGCTTTGACGCAAAAAGCGGTACTGGCACTGGCAGACGGTACTGTCTTTCATGGCCGGGGCTTCGGAGCTTCCGGTGAATCAACCGGCGAGGTGGTTTTCAATACCGCAATGACCGGATACCAGGAAATCCTCACTGACCCCTCATACGCCAGGCAACTGGTAACTCTGACTTTCCCACATATCGGCAACACAGGCTGCAATTCAACTGACGAGGAGGCCTCGCAGGCGATGGCAGCGGGCTTGATTGTTCGTGATTTGCCAATATTGGCAAATAGTTGGCGTATGGAGGAAGACCTGCCAACTTATTTAACCCGAAATGGAATATGTGCAATTTCGGATATCGATACCCGAAAACTGACCCGGATATTGCGCGAGAAAGGTTCTCAGGGTGGATGTCTGATATCAGGCGAATCGGTTGATCAGGAAGCTGCAATTGCAAATGCCCGTGCCTTTCCGGGCATGGCGGGTATGGATCTGGCCAAAGTGGTATCCACTTCAAATGCCTACCAGTGGTCAGAAGGGAGTTGGGATCTTGATGAGTGCCAATGGCGCCGGACAGAAACACAGTTTCATGTGGTTGCTTACGATTTTGGTATCAAACGCAATATTCTTCGTATGCTTGCTGACCGTGGATGTCGAATGACGGTGGTTCCAGCGCAAACATCGGCAGCAGAAGTAATTGCATTGATGCCAGATGGTATTTTTCTTTCCAATGGTCCGGGTGATCCGGAACCTTGTACTTATGCCATAGAGGCGATTTCTGAGCTACTCAAGACCGGCATTCCAGTGTTTGGTATATGTCTTGGTCACCAATTATTGGCACTTGCTGCCGGTGCAGCAACGAAGAAAATGAAATTCGGTCACCACGGTGCAAACCACCCGGTTCAGGATATTGCCGGCGGGGCAGTTTTTATCACGAGCCAGAATCACGGCTTTGCAGTAAATGAGGCCAGCCTGCCGGAAAACATCCGCGCCACCCATCGTTCCTTGTTTGATGGAAGTCTGCAGGGCATTGAATTGACGAATGCCAGAGCATTCGGTTTTCAGGGTCACCCCGAAGCCAGTCCGGGGCCACATGATATTTCGCCATTGTTTGATCGGTTTATAGATTTAATTCGCGGTGAAGCGACCCAGCTAAGTCGCGAAATGGCGGCGCGAGCCTGACATGCCTAAAAGAACCGACATTAAGAGCGTCCTGATCATTGGTGCAGGTCCGATTGTGATTGGTCAGGCCTGCGAATTTGATTATTCCGGTGCCCAGGCCTGCAAGGCCCTGCAAGAAGAGGGTTTCAGGGTAATCCTGGTCAATTCTAATCCTGCCACCATCATGACCGATCCGGATATGGCCGATTCGATCTACATAGAGCCAATCGAATGGCGCACCGTCGCCCGAATCATAGAAAAAGAAAAACCTGACGCATTATTACCTACCATGGGTGGTCAAACTGCTTTGAACTGCGCACTTGATCTGGCCCGCGAAGGGGTGCTTCTCAAGCATGGTGTTGAGATGATTGGTGCCTCGCGGGAAGCCATTGACATGGCTGAAGATCGAGAACAATTTCGTGAGGCAATGCTTGAAATTGGTCTGGATGTACCGGCCGCCAAAATCGCCCATTCGCTGGAAGAGGCTCTCAGCGTTCAACAAGAAATCGGCTTCCCAACTATCATTCGTCCGTCCTTTACCATGGGTGGTTCCGGTGGCGGGATTGCATATAACCGCGAAGAGTTCGTCGACATCGTTTCGCGTGGTCTGGAACTATCGCCCACCACCGAGGTATTGCTGGAAGAAAGTGTAATCGGCTGGAAAGAGTTCGAAATGGAGGTGGTTCGGGACCATGCAGACAATTGCATCATTGTCTGTTCGATCGAAAATATTGATGCTATGGGTATTCACACTGGCGATTCGATTACTGTTGCTCCCGCGCTGACCCTCACCGACAAGGAATATCAGCGGCTTCGCGACTATTCAATTGCGGTGCTGCGGAAAATTGGTGTTGATACCGGCGGATCCAACGTTCAATTCGGGATAAATCCGGAAAATGGTCGCGTGGTGATTATTGAAATGAATCCGCGGGTTTCACGTTCCTCGGCATTGGCCTCTAAGGCCACCGGGTTTCCGATCGCGAAAGTTGCAGCCAAATTGGCGGTAGGCTTTACTCTGGATGAATTGCGCAACGACATTACCAATGGTGCGACGCCTGCATCATTTGAACCCTCAATCGATTATGTGGTAACCAAGATCCCGCGTTTCGCTTTCGAAAAATTCCCTGCCGCCGACTCGCGATTGACAACACAAATGAAGTCTGTGGGCGAGGCAATGGCAATTGGCCGTACATTTCAGGAGTCTTTGCAAAAGGCCCTGCGAAGCCTGGAAACAGATCGCGATGGATTAAATCCAATACTTGAAGTTATGGATCCTGAACAACGGAAAACAGAACTCAACCGGGAATTGCGTGAGGCTGGTGCAGAGCGGATTTTATATGTCGCTGATGCTTTTCGGGAAGGTATGGATATTGAGCAGGTGCATACATTAACCCACATCGATCCCTGGTTCCTGGCGCAAATTGAAGACCTCGTGTTTTGCGAGCAGAAACTCGCTGGATGCAAGCCGGAGTCAATGGATGCTCTTCAATTGAGATTGCTCAAAAGAAAGGGGTTTTCAGATTCCAGATTGGCAAGTCTCTGTGAAGTCCCCGAAAGCGTTATCAGAGACAGGCGGCATGCACTGGGTGTCCGTCCGGTGTACAAGCGCGTGGATACCTGTGCGGGCGAGTTCGCCACCAGCACTGCGTATATGTACTCCACTTACGAAGAAGAATGCGAAGCCGACCCTACAACAAGACGGAAAATTATCGTTCTGGGTGGCGGGCCCAACCGCATTGGTCAGGGCATAGAATTTGATTACTGCTGTGTACATGCAGCACTGGCTCTGAGGAAAGATGGCTTTGAAACCATCATGGTCAATTGTAATCCTGAGACAGTTTCCACTGATTACGATACGTCAGACCGCCTCTATTTTGAGCCATTAACCCTGGAAGACGTGCTGGAAATTGTGCACCGGGAAAAACCCGAAGGGGTGATTGTACAGTATGGTGGACAAACCCCACTAAAACTGGCACGCAGTCTTGAAGCGGCAGGTGTACCGATCATTGGTACATCTCCGGATTCAATAGATCTCGCAGAAGATCGAGAGCGTTTTCAGAAGTTGTTACAAAAATTGGGCCTGAAACAACCGCCCAACCGCACCGCGACGAGTGTTGAACAGGCTGTTGTGCTTGCAGAGGAAATTGGATACCCACTGGTGGTACGCCCATCTTATGTTCTTGGTGGTCGGGCGATGGATGTGGTCCATGCAGAAGACGAATTGCGCCGTTATATGCGCGATGCGGTCAAAGTTTCCAATGATTCACCGGTGCTGCTGGATCGTTTTCTTGACCACGCCATTGAGGTGGATGTGGATGCCATTTGCGACGGTACTGACGTACTGATCGGTGGCATCATGGAGCATATTGAGCAAGCCGGTGTACATTCGGGTGATTCGGCATGTTCGATCCCTTCCTATTCACTTTCCCAGGAACTACAGGATCAGATGCGGGAGCAAATGACCAGAATGGGTCTGGAACTCGGTGTCATCGGACTGATGAATGCCCAGTTCGCTATCCGCGGAGAAGATATCTACGTTTTGGAAGTGAACCCGCGTGCATCGCGAACGGTGCCCTTCGTTTCCAAAGCAACCGGCGTACCATTGGCATCGGTGGCTGCGCGATGTATGGTAGGAGTCAGCCTGAAAGAACAGGGCTGTACTATTGAAGTGATTCCCAAGTTTTTCTCGGTGAAGGAAGTTGTCTTCCCGTTTTTGAAATTTCATGGTGTTGACCCTATCCTGGGTCCTGAAATGCGCTCTACCGGCGAAGTGATGGGTGTCAGTCGCACTTTTGGAGGTGCAATGGCCAGGGCAATGCGAGCTTCTAATTACGGAATCCCAACACCCGGCAAAGCATTCCTGAGTGTTCGCGATGCTGACAAAGAATCATTGCCCCCCATTGCCGTTGATTTAACCCAACGCGGATACTCACTTGTGGCAACCACCGGTACATGTCAATTTTTGCGTGAGCAGGGTTTCTACTGCGAGCATGTTAACAAGGTGATGGAAGGCCGTCCGCACATCGTAGATGCCATGAAAAATGATGAAATTCATTTTATTATCAATACCACAGAAGGCCGCCAGGCCATTGCGGATTCATTTTCCATTCGCAGGGAGGCTTTACAGCGAAAAGTGGCCTATACCACGACCATCGCACGCGGCTGGGCAACTTTGCAGGCTATAGATCATGAACATGAGTTTGAAGTGCATCGCTTGCAGGATTTACATAAGGAATTAGCAACATGAGTCGTCCACCGTTAACCCAGGCAGGTGCAGACCGCTTGCGCGAAGAAATGGCACATTTAAAGAAAACGGTTCGCCCACGGATTATTGCGGACATCGCAGAGGCCCGCGCACATGGTGATCTCAAGGAGAACGCTGAATACCACGCAGCACGTGAACAACAGGGTTTTACAGAGGGCAGGATTCAGCGATTAGAGTCAGCTTTATCGCTGGGACAAATAATCGATGTGACCAGGCTAAATCCTGGCGGCAAGGTTGTTTTCGGTGCCACAGTCACCGTCGCTGATGAAGAGACCGGCGATGAGACCTGTTACCAGATTGTCGGGGATTTGGAGTCAGATCTAAAACAAAACCGTATTGCGGTTTCCTCGCCCATCGCCCGTGCACTGATTGGTAAATTCGAAGGCGATGTTGTTTCCGTAATTGCGCCAGGCGGTGTTCGTGAGTTGGAAATCGTTACTGTTGAGTATATCTAGCAGCCTTTGACTACCAGTGTAAAAATCAAATCCCGCGATCCTGGTAATGGTAAAGATAATTTGCCCCCTGATGTACATCCGGTCCTTCGCAAAATTCTGCTCTCTCGTGGTATTCAAAGCGCTGAAAGTATCAACCTGGGACTCAAACAGCTTCATTCACCAGGAAAACTGCTCGGCCTGGAGCTTGCCGCTTCAATAATTTGTACAGCGATCAAAACCAATCAGAAGATATTGATCGTGGGGGATTTCGACGCGGACGGTGCAACTGGCACCGCATTGGCTGTGAAGGCCTTGACGGCCATGGGAGCGCAGCAGGTGGCTTTCAAAGTACCCAATCGCTTTGAATTTGGATATGGTCTTAGCGTCGGTCTGGTTAAAACTTTAGAGAGCGATCCGCCGGACATT
>JBLHGQ010000155.1:0-6612 GCA_047614505.1 Rhodothermales bacterium
ATGGTCTTCATCAGAATAATTATGGAAACTCGTATAGTCACCCCACTCCGAGCCATCACCTTCCCAGCTTAATGCCGTGATCAATTTCTTCAGTTTTCGGATATTGACCAGAATTAGCTCACGGTTGAAGCCGGCAGACTTCAGGCTTGAACGCACATTCTCACTGGAACCGCCATAGCGCCGGTCGAGCTTTGCCTGAAGCCAAACATTACCCATTACACCTTTGCGGAAACGATCGCGGAAACCAAACAGCTTGCCGGCGGTTTGCACATCAACGCCATCAATCCGTGAGCGAAGAAACGGTTGGTAATTCACGCCTTTGTAGGCCTGCAACATCAGCGGAAACAGAAACATTTCACAAAACTGGCGATAGGCAGACCAGGGCTCGCCTTCGCGCAGAGCTTCGAATGAAGCTATATCAATAAAAACAGGCTTATTGCCGACAAACTGTATGTTGTACGGGCTGGCATCTTTTAAAGTAAAACCTTCCTTGATCGCCGCCGCAGTCAATCTCAGTTGCAAAAGAGCCGCAGATTTGAGCATTGAGAACGCCCATTCATATGGATAGGAGATCACTGCCACACGATCGTGTTCCAGGAATCCCGCCCATTGTTGTTGAACACTGATTGGCAACGGGTTGTCCTGGCTTTCAACTTCAACCGTATTAACCAATAAGCCGGCTTTGCTGAACTTGCGGTAAAACGCTGTCTCGATTACCTTGCGGTAGTTGTCCAGCGCCGCCTCGCTCAGGCCCCTGAATACGCGATTACCGTGCAGGTATATACGCCCATCGCGATCCCGGAAGGATCCTGTATCGGGCTCAAGCTGGACCTGATTGTTTTCTTGAGTATTCAAAGATCAATAAACCCCAATACCTTAAATGTCATCGTCATCATCGCCGTCATCGGAGGCCGCAGGACTTTTCTTGATGCCAAAGAAAGCGATAATTCGATACCAGAATAATTTCAATGCCACGCCAACCGCTGCAATGCCACCCAGAATGACCTGCAACAGCATGCTGCCGGTTCCGGGATCCAGATAGGCAAATGCTGCAGACGGTGAGGCTGCGAGCAGCAATAAAACAATTTTATAGGTACGCATCTGACAATTCTCCTTACTCACTACTATTTTAATTATTCGCCGGTTTTTGCCGGGCGAATTGATAAAGGGCCAATGCTCAAGAGTTCCGCTTGGCCCTGAAAAATTCTATCAATATATTCGAGCATTCCTCTTGCATGCAATTACCGTCAACTCTCACTTGATGGTTATGCCTGGCATCCCCCAGAATATCAAAACAACCACCCGCAGCACCGGTTTTGGGGTCAGATGCACCAAAAACCAACCTTTCCAACCGGGCATGAATCATTGCACCAGCACACATGCTGCATGGCTCCAGTGTTACATACAGTGTACTGCCGTTTAGCCTGTGGTTTTGAGCAACCAGCCCTGCATTACGCATGGCCATAATCTCAGCATGAGCTGAAGGATCATTCCGCTCGATATTACTGTTCCAACCTTTACCGAGAACCAGTCCATCTCTGACCAGGACGGCACCTACCGGCACCTCGCCTTTTTCCTCGGCCAACTTGGCCAAATCCATTGCTTGCTGCATCCAATGCAAATCAGAATCACTAAATGTGCCACTGTGAGTCATTCAGGATTTTTTCGTCCGATAAACATCACCTGGGGTCCAAAATAGGCCCATTCAGGTGATTCAAATGCCAGCAGGAAGCTCTCCTGAAAACCGGCTTCTCGCATGTCATCCAACAGGTCCATTCCAAATTCCTGAAAACAAAGTACCCCCTTATCCGATAAGGGGTCTCCATGGTATACGGGTTCCACTAAATGCTCTATCTCACCGGAGCCGTCCACCCGGGCCATTATCCGGGTCTTGTCTGCAAACAGGAATGGTGCACTGAGTATTAATTGGCCGCCGCTGGCAAGTACGCGGTAAAACTCTCTTAATGCAGCACGGTAATCCGGAACATGTTCCAGCACGTCAAAACTCAAAACCGCATGCAAGCTCCTGTCAGCAAAGCTCAGATCAGTGACATCTTCATGACGCACCGGGCCAACCACGCTATCAACCATGGAACCGGGTGATTCACCTGCAAAATACTCACTGCCGATCGTATCTGGATAGCGTGAAACCAAAGACTGATAGAGGGGTGTAATCGCCTCAGTGATATAGATAAGATCATCTTTCCGGGGCAAAACCTGCTGCTCGAAAATGTGCATGCTGGAGCGCCAGCGATTGGTCAGGCCACAATCCGGACAAACCACGGATTCACGTAAATTGATACCACTGCCATCAGTATGTCCATCAATCCGGAAAACCTTATCTTCATCGCAGACATAACACCGGCCATCAATGTAGCCTTCAGAGTTGGTTCCAGAAGGCGCAGACCCTGTGTTTTGATCAAAAAAACGGCTTAATTCGCTCAGTGAGGAAACAGCCTGATAAAACGATCCATGGTTTCGATGTAATTTCGGCCAACGGCGCATTCGTGCCCTGTTTCGCAGCCACTTGAATATTTGAGCGGCATTGAGCACCAGCCTTACTCCCACTCAATCGTTGCAGGAGGTTTTCCTGATATGTCATAAACTACACGAGATACGCCACTTATCTCATTGATTATTCTCAAAGAGATTAATTCTAAAAACTCATATGGAAGGCGCGCCCAACGGGCGGTCATAAAATCAATCGTCTCTACTGCCCGCAGTGCGATGACCCATTCATAGCGCCTTTGATCGCCAACAACACCCACCGATTTTACCGGCAGAAACACAGCAAAAGCCTGACTTACTGAATCATAGAGGTCATGTGCACGTAATTCTTCGATAAAAATGTGATCCGCCCGCTGTAATGGTTCGATGTATTCAGCTTTGACCTCGCCCAGTACCCGAACACCAAGCCCCGGACCGGGAAAAGGATGGCGGTTAACCATTTCAGACGGCAAGCTCAATTGCAGGCCAATTCTTCTGACTTCGTCCTTGAACAGTTCGCGTAGAGGCTCTACCAGTTGCATCTTCATTTTTTCCGGCAGCCCGCCCACATTGTGATGAGACTTGATAACATGAGCTTTGCCGGTACGTGAGCCTGCAGACTCAATGACGTCGGGATAAATAGTCCCCTGAGCCAGAAAACGCACATCACCGCAGTCTTTGGCCTGTTCTTCAAAGATATCAATAAACAAACCGCCGATAATTTTACGTTTTTGTTCAGGATCACCCTCACCTGCAAGTGCATCAAGAAATCTTTTGCCGGCATTTACACGAATCACCCTGACACCCATGTGCTCCGCAAAAGTCGCCATCACCTGGTCGCCTTCGGCAAAGCGCAGCAGACCTGTGTCGACAAAAATACACACTAACTGGTCGCCAATAGCTTTGTGCAGCATGGCCGCAACGACGCTGGAATCTACACCGCCGGACAGGCCAAGCAGAACTTTTTCTGTTCCAACCTGATCCCGAATCCGTTGGATAGAATCCTCGACGATATTCTCTGCAGTCCAGTGGCCCTGGCAGGCACAGATTTCCTGAACGAATCTCTTGAGAATTTTTAAACCGGATATGGTGTGGGTCACCTCGGGGTGAAATTGAATTCCATAAAACCGCCGCTCATCATCGGCAATGGCCGCAACTGGCGCTGATCCGGTAGTGGCTTCAAGAACAAAGCCCTTTGGTAGTTCAACAACCTTGTCACCATGACTCATCCACACATCAAGCATGGCCTCGCCTGAATCAGAACAATGATCTTCAATTCCCTGCAGCAGGCGTGAAGGCTTGTGAACACTGACCCTGGCAAAGCCAAATTCCTTTTCTTCTGAGGGGGTTACGCGCCCTCCTAACTGGGCGGCCATGGTGTGCAAGCCATAGCAAATTCCCAATAAGGGAATGCCCATTTCATAGATTCGCTCAGGTGCGCAGGGCCCATCAGAGACCGATGCAGACTCAGGACCACCCGAGAGAATAATGCCTCGCGGATTAAAATCACTGATTTCCGCAAAAGGTATATCCCAGGGCATAATCTCGCAGTAAACCCCGATTTCCCGCACACGTCGGGCGATCAATTGGGTGTACTGCGACCCGAAGTCCAGGATGAGGATCCTGTCCTGATGAATGTCATGGTTCATAAATTAACCCAACTTGTAATTGGGAGCTTCTTTGGTAATTTGCACGTCATGGGCATGGCTTTCACGAACACCTGCATTGGTGATGCGGGCAAAAGTCGAGGTGGTGCGGAAAACATCGATATCAACACAACCCATATAACCCATGGAAGATCGCAAACCACCCAGTAGCTGGTGGATCACCCCGGACAATGCTCCTTTGTAAGGAACGCGACCTTCAATACCCTCAGGCACAAGTTTGTCAGCAGCAGTGTCGTGCTGAAAATAACGATCTTTAGAACCGTCCTGCATAGCACCAATCGACCCCATACCACGATATGACTTGTATGACCTGCCCTGATAAAGCTCTACTTCACCAGGCGCTTCTTCTGTACCGGCAAAAAGCCCGCCGATCATGGCGCAGTGAGCACCTGCGGCGATGGCCTTGGCAAAGTCGCCGGAGAACCTGATGCCACCATCAGCAATCAGTGGTACACCGGATTTCTTTAGTGCTTCTGCGACATTATCAATTGCAGTAATCTGAGGAACTCCAACACCAGCCACTATGCGAGTGGTGCAAATGGAACCCGGCCCCTGCCCCACTTTGACGCCGTCCGCACCGGCCTTTACTAAAGCCAGAGCGCCTTCACCAGTAGTTATGTTGCCGCCAATTACCTGTACATCCGGAAAATGTTTCTTGGTCCAGCTAATGCGATCAAGCACGCCCCTGGTATGCCCGTGAGCAGTATCTACCACCAAAATATCCACATTCGCCTCGATCAGGCGGCTAATGCGCTCTTCGGTATCACCACCGACACCCACTGCAGCTGCAACCAGCAATCTTTCCTGACTGTCTTTGGCTGCATTGGGAAAGTCACTGGACTTTTGAATGTCCTTGACCGTAATCAGTCCACGCAGACTAAATTCCTTATTCACCACCAGTACTTTCTCAATGCGGTGCGTATGTAGCAATTCGAGCACTTCATCCTGACTGGCGTTCTCCTGAACGGTGACCAGTTTGTCCTTGCGGGTCATGATGTTTCGAACCGGATCATCAAGTTTTCGTTCGAAACGCATATCGCGACCGGTAACAATACCTACCAGCTCATCACCATCAACGACCGGAACACCTGAAATATTGTGCCGGTGAGTAATTTCGAGCACTTCCCGGATAGTGGTATAGGGGCTGACCGTGATTGGATCTTTAATCACTCCGGCCTCGTATTTCTTCACAATCCGTACTTGACTGGCCTGCTCTTGCGCCGTCATGTTTTTGTGCACAACACCAATACCGCCTTCTTGAGCGATAGCGATGGCCAGACGTGCTTCTGTCACGGTATCCATGGCAGCAGAAACCAAAGGCATATTGAGGCTTATTTCACGGGTAATGCGGGTTTTTAGCTTGACGTCCCGCGGCAGAATTTCCGAGTAGGCAGGAACGAGAGTCACGTCATCAAAGGTCAGTGCTTCACCGATCAGTCGCATTGCTGTATTGCTCCTTGACGGTCAGTATGCAGCAACGCCCGGGCAATCCGGGCGCTGGAATTTAGTTGACCATTATATCCTGACGACGAAGATTTTTGTATGTCAGTCTGCCGAATCCCGTGAATAAACCGGCGATCCATCGAGCCATGTTTCAAGAACCAGCGCGGTAGAAACATCATCTTCGGCAACAGTCATTATGTTGCGATCCAGAATAAGGAAATCCGCGCGTTTGCCCTGCTCAAGAGACCCAACCATTTCCTCCATGAAACCAGCATATGCCGCATCAAGCGTAAAGCCCCGCAAGGCCTCGTCTCTGCGCAGGGCCTCACCCGGATGCCAACCACCCTCGGGCCATCCATCCAGATCACGGCGCGAAACTGCAGCATAAATTCCGTGCATCGGGTTGACCTCTTCGACTGGAAAATCAGAGCCAAGTGCAAGTCGGGCACCACTATCCAACAGTGATCTCCATGCATAGGAGTAGCGGATTCGTTCTGTGCCCAAGCGTTCTTCCGCCCAATACATATCACTGGTTGCATGGGTCGGTTGCATGGCAGCAATCACACCCAGCCTGGCAAATCGTTCAACATCCTGCACGTCGAGTACCTGGACATGTTCTACCCGATGACGCCCAGGATTGTCCGGATGTTTAAGCATGCCGGCTTCAAGCGCATCAAGCACAATGCGGTTACCCGCATCACCAATGGCGTGTACTGCTACTTGAAACCCACAGCCCATTGTTTTCTCAACGTTGGCCTGCAGCACATCAGGCTGCTGAAACAGCAAACCACGGTTACCCGGATCATCCGAATAGTCCGCTAATAAAGCTGCACCGCGACTGCCCAATGCACCGTCCTGGTATATCTTTGCAGAGCGCGCGTACAAACGACCTGACTCGTGGCGGATACCACCTTTCTGGCATAACCAGTCCAGAGTATCATCAGCCCCGTCAGCCATCACATACACGCGTGAGGGAAAACGACCTGCCTCGATAAACCGAATGTACCTTTCGATA
>JBLHGQ010000156.1:0-6557 GCA_047614505.1 Rhodothermales bacterium
ATTTTCCGGCTCCCGTTCATCTGCCGGTTTGGGACGACCATGTGCCACATCACAAAATGAACACCGCCGGGTGCAAATATCGCCGAGAATCATAAACGTTGCCGTGCCCTTGGCAAAACACTCATGAATATTCGGGCAGCTTGCCTCTTCGCACACAGTAACGAGACTGCTGGCACGTAAACGTGTTTTCAGTTTCTCTACAGCGTTTCCGCTGGGTAGCCTGACGCGAATCCATGGTGGCTTACGTAAAACAGGTGCCTCGGCATCGAAAACGGCAGTATTGCGGGCAAGTTTATCGGCGCCAATCTGACCGGAGGTCAAAGACGACGGAGTAATTTGTATTGGGATTTTTTGGTCCATAGACATCAATACTCTCTTAATTATTCAGCGATCGTTCCATCGCAAGGACGCACCCTGTTGCCATACCCCAAAACATTCGCCAGGCAGGCAATCAGTCTGGACTGGACCTGCTGTGTATCTACCAGTAGGAAATCAGAAAGCTGCGTGACCTTTAGCCCTTCGAGTCCACATGGATTGATCCTTTGAAATGGCTCCAGATCCATGTTGATATTGAAAGCAAGGCCGTGAAAAGAGCAGCCTCTGCGCACACGAAGTCCAAGTGCGGCAATTTTCATTCCATCGACATAAACACCTGGCGCTCCGGTAGCACGAGCTGCCTGGATTCCAAAACCTTTCAAAACAGTTATAACGGCCTCTTCGATCGCCGAAACGACTTCTCTGACATTCATTCCCAACCTGCGAATGTCCAACAAAGTGTAAGCAACAACCTGCCCGGGACCGTGATAGGTTACCTGCCCTCCACGGTCAGACTGCACAACCGGGATATCTCCTGGCGCCAGAACATGCTCTTTCCGACCAGCCTGGCCCTGCGTAAAAACCGGAGGGTGCTCAACAAGCCAAATCTCATCGCTGGTGGAGGCATCTCTTCCGTCAGTGAATTTCTGCATGGCATGCCAGACAGGTTCGTAATCAACAAGGCCCAGTTCCCTAATGTTGACGTGGGCAATTGCCGGGTCAAATGGAACGGAAATGGCCTGAGAAGAGGTATTCACAGTGCCATCAAAACTTTTTCGCAGGCCGTCAGGTCTTCATAAATCCGGTCAAGCTGGACACGTGAAACGGCGTTAATGGTGATGGTCACAGAAAGGAAATTACCGGAACCGCTGGGACTTGTTCGAACCTGCTCATCGGAAAACAATTCTGCATGCCTTAAGACAATCTCTGACACCATGGTTTCAAAGTTATTGCCATTCTTGCCCATCGCCTTGATCGGGAATGAACAAGGAAATTCCAGTAATGATAACGACTCAGTCATCGCCGAACATGCCGCCCATCCATAAACGCATTCCATCCCAGGCTCGGCTGAAGAATCCGGCAGGAGCCACTCCAACCAACGCGTCGAGGCTACGGCTGGCGACAATTTCATCCCCAAGATAGATTTGAATACGGCCTACCTGCTGGCCCTCAATTATCGGGGCTGTCAACTCCGGCTGCATTTCTATGCGCGCATCCAGGTCGGCATACCGCCCCCTGGGAATGCTGATAAACATATCATCCGCCAGGCCCAGGGTTACCTGCTCAGACTCACCTTTCCAGACAACACCCGTTGAAAGCTCTTCGCCAGCGCGGTATAGCTGAATGGTTTCAAAAAAGCGAAAACCGTAGTTCAACAGGCTCTGACTTTCGCTGGCGCGCGACTGCTCGGAAGATGCTCCCATAACCACACTGATCAGCCGCATACCGTCCCTTTTGGCAGAAGCCGCGAGACAATATCCTGCTGCTTCGGTATGACCGGTTTTCAGGCCATCCACCGCCGGATCCCGCCATAAAAGGTTATTACGATTGTGTTGGCGAATATTATTGAAGTTGAATTCTTTTTCAGAATACCATCTGTAGTATTCAGGAAAATCACGAATAATGGCGATGCTCAGCAATGCAGTGTCTCGTGCAGTACTGTAGTGGTTTTCACTCGGCAAGCCGGTCGAATTCTCAAAATTGGTATTGACCATACCCAGCTGTTGCGCATAGAAATTCATTACTGTTGAAAATGAAGCTTCTGTACCGGCCAAATGCTCAGCCAAGGCAACACTAGCATCATTGCCCGACTGGATAATCAGGCCTTTAAGTAGTTGTTCAACTGTGACCTGCATGTCTGGTTCAACAAACATTCTTGAACCAACGGTTCGCCATGCATTTTCACTAATAGTGACAATGTCTTCCAGCGCAATATCACCACTTTCCAATTCCTGAAAAACAACATAGCTGGTCATGAGCTTGGTGATACTGGCCATCTCGACTCTTGCATCGGGCTCGTGCTCGACCAGTATTTCATGACTGTGGAAATCAATGAGGATGTAACTGGACGCCCCCAATTGAGGCGCAGCCGGTACCGGCATACCAGGGGGCGGTGGCACCTGAGCAGACAACGCAGCCGGCAACAGAAGCAACAAACAAAGGATGTTCAATTTTATTTTCATCTGATTTTCAATATATACATTATTGGGGGAAGTAGTTCACTTAGCGCCTCACTGTATGAGGGCGCTCATAGCCAAGTTCAATAAGCCGGTCAATTGCCAGACTGATGTCCGACTCGTATTTATACGGTCCGATCCAGACTTTGAACAAGCCATCGCCAGGCTGAATTGAGACTGGCTGCAACTTTTCTTTGGTCATGCGGCCTGCCAATTGTTCCGCGGAATCACGCTGGCCAAACGCCCCGACCTGTAAAAATGTGCCATCTGCGATTTTCACCGCAGGGCGGGTTGATTGACCAGAATCAAAGTTGATGGCTTTAATCTCAACCCGAGCCGTACCATTGGCTGCCATACCGAGCCGCAGGGCTGCACCATAAGAAAGGTCTATCAGACGGTCTTCGTGAAACGGTCCGCGGTCATTGATTTTGACGATAACTTTGCGGCCATTATCCAGATTCTTGACCTCAGCATAGGTTGGAAGCGGCAGGTTTCGATGAGCGGCTGTGGCCAGGTGCATGTCGAAAACTTCACCACTTGAAGTCCTTCGACCATGAAATTTACTCCCATACCAGGACGCAATACCACGCTTTTTGTAGCCCTGATTACTGGACATCACTTTGTATGTTTTACCCAGAACTTCATAGGGCGAACGGTTACCGTAACGTGCCAGAGGCTCAGGTCCGGGTACTGCATCTTTAACATCTGAAGCTTTAATATTACGCTTTGAAGGCCCATCCGGACTTTCTTTGGTTTTACCGCCATCACCGGAGCACGCCACCAACATTACAGACAGCAATACAGAAGGCAAAAGCCGGTAAAGGTTCACGAATTCCCCATACCCTTTAATATCTCTTCGCTCAACTGCAATACTGCCATCGCATAAAGTGGACTTCTGTTATAGCGGGTGATCACATAAAAGTTATGGAAAGTTAGCCAGTAGGTATTTCTGTTCTCTTCTTCCAGTTTCAGTACTGCTGCAAGGCGTTCAGGATCTAGTCGCGAATCGCTTTGATAACCTTTTTGGGCAATTTCACCAACATTTAAGACCGGTTTGTAGTCTGCTGAAGCTGACAGTGCTTCATCAGCGTGTGAAGTTGCTACTGCACGTTTTGAAACAGGGTCACCCAGCTTCCAGCCATGCCGGTGCAGGTAGTTGGCAACACTGCCAACGACATCAGGCGTGGAGCGCCATAAATCGCGACTGCCATTCTCGTCAAAATCAACAGCATACTCACGATAACTGCTGGAAATAAATTGCCCCATACCCATCGCACCTGCATAGGAACCGGTTACTTCATCCGCCGGAAGGTTTTCTTCCTTACATAACTGCAAGAAATGCAGTAATTCGCCCGAGAAAAATTCAGACCGATCTCTTTTTAAATCTTGCGGGTAATAAAATCCCAGCGTTATAAGCGCATCAAGCACCTTGTAATTGCCTGTGATCCGGCCATAAAAAGTTTCCACACCAATGATGGAAACAATAATTTGTGGATCTACTTCGAGCTTTTCGGAAACGGTTTGAATCAGCTCTTTGTTTTCATTCCAGAATGTCACACCCTCACTGATTCGTTTTTCCGTCAGAAATATTGGGCGATATTCATGCCAGGGCTTTCCTTCTGCCGGCCTGCTGATGGCATCGACAATGGATTGCTGATATGTGGCACCTGCCAGCAGCTTGGCAACTTCTTCGCCGTCAAGGCCATACTCGGTGACTGCACGATCGATGAACTCTTCGGTTCCGGGGTGCTGCTGAGCATAAGCGGGAAAAACAAGCAGTGCGAGCAACAGGTAACAACTAAGTTTAATCATGACTTCCTTTTTTCTGATGGCTTGTCGAAGTGTACCGTATAGGACCATAAAACCATGGATTGATTCGGATCATTTTATGAAGTTCTTGTGGCTATATATGGACATCAGAATGCCAATGCCTGCCAACAGGCTTACCGCTGAAGTTCCGCCATAACTGATCAATGGCAAGGGAACACCCACAACCGGTAATAATCCGGACACCATCGCTCCGTTGACCAGAACATAAACAAACAAAGTCATCGCAATACTGCCTGCTAACAAGCGCGAATAGGTATCCCTTGCGAGCGTGGCGATGTACAGGCCACGGCCAATCAGAGCAAGGTAAATGGCAAGTAAAAGACAAACGCCGAGCAGGCCAAATTCCTCGGCGAATACTGCCAGGATAAAGTCGGTATGCCTTTCCGGAATAAACTCAAGCTGGGCCTGGGTACCGTTTAGCCAACCTTTTCCAAATAGCCCACCCGAACCAACCGCTATCTTTGATTGAATAATATTCCAGCCCTGCCCCAGGGGATCTGATTCTGGCTCAAGAAAAGTCCGCACACGATTGCGTTGATACTCCTCCATAAAAATCCAAAGCACCGGGGTCAAAGAGGCACCAATTGCCATGACAGTCGCGATTAATCGCCAACGAATTCCAGCCAAAAACAAGGTAAACCCTCCGCTGGAGGCAACAAGAAGGGCGGTTCCAAGATCAGGCTGACGCATAATAATGAAGGTTGGAGCGAGCAGAATCGCTACGGCTAACAAGCTGTCTTTCCAGCCAGGCGGGAGCACTCTGGCATGAAGAAACGCTGCGACCATCATTGGAACGGCAAGCTTCATCAGTTCGGATGGTTGAAAACGCACAAAGCCCAAATCCAGCCAACGCTGGGTTCCCCTGCCTACCCCGACAATCCAGGTTGCGGCCAATAGAAGCAGCCCCAGGCCAAATAGCCATGGCGTCCAGATTCTAAGAACATGCGGTGGCACCAAACTGATGACGAACATTCCGACCAGCCCGATACTGATGCGAACCGCCTGGCGTTGAACAAATTCGATGTTCTGTCCAGATGCGCTATACAGTACTGCCAGGCCGGCGATAGCGATCAACAACACCAGGGCGAGTAAGATCCAATCCAGTCTTGGCAGGCTCACCCATCCGGGAATAAGCCTCTTCATCGACCCAGCTCCTGACCAAGCCATGCATCAAGTACCGCTCTGGCAATTGGTGCAGCGTCGCGATGACCTGAGCCACCATGGTCAACGACAACGGCGACGACAATGCGCGGTTCCTCATACGGGGCAAAGGCGATAAACAAAGCATGGTGTCTAAGATGTTCGGCAACCTCACTTTCTTCATACTCCTCGTTTGCCGCCAGACCGAAAACCTGGGCAGTGCCGGTTTTGCCTGCAATGACATAGTCCGCATTCAAGGCAACATCGCGGGCAGTGCCATAAACGCCATTAACCACTCTGCGCATTCCGTCCAGCACGGCTTCCCAGGACTGTGGATTGTTAACAGGTAATTGCAATTGAAGCGGTGCGTACTGTCGCTCAGCTTGCGCATCACCGGCTTGCTTGATCGCATATATCAATCGTGGTGACATTCGCCGCCCGCCGTTGACCATGGTCGCCATGGCGTTTGCCAATTGAAGCGGCGTGACTACATTGAAACCCTGGCCAATACCGGAGATAGCCGTCTCACCCGGGTACCATGGTTCACCATAACGGCCCCGTTTCCATTCACGCGAAGGTAATAGACCGGAACCCTCACCCGGAAGATCAATACCTGTCTGTTTGCCAAAGCCAAACTGGTCGAGGTATTCAAAGATCCGGTCGATGCCCAATGACATGGCCACGGTGTAAAAATACGTATTGACTGATTCTTCCAGCGCGCGGCGAATGTCAGCCCAACCATGGCCACCATCTTTCCAGTCATGGAAAGGCCTTTTTTGACCTTCCAGGCGAAATTCGCCGTTTGAAAAAATAGTTTCCGTAATGCCAATCACACCCATCTCAAGGCCTGCCAATCCAATAAACGGCTTCAGGGTTGAGCCCGGCTCATAGCCACCTGCAAGCGCACGGTTGAACAATGGCTGGTTGGGTGCATCAAGAATGGCCTGGTAGGCAGAGCTACTGATGCCATGTACGAAGGCATTGGGATCATATGCTGGCTTGCTGACCATCGCGATGACACTGCCATCAGCTGGGTCCAGCGCTACGATTGATCCCGCTCTGTCCCCCAGCATGTCCCAGGCGGCCTGTTGAACT
>JBLHGQ010000157.1:0-6513 GCA_047614505.1 Rhodothermales bacterium
GCAGGCGTTGCTGGTCTGGCGGCCATTGGTGCTGCCAAGGCGATGGGGGCAATTGTTCGCTCATTTGATACACGTCCTGAAGTTCAGGAACAAATCGAGAGCATGGACGCCGAATTTCTGTTGCTGGACTTTGAAGATGAGGACGGAAGCGGCGAAGGCGGCTATGCCAAGGTCATGAGCGAAGAGTTCATCAAGGCCGAAATGGCCTTGTTTGCCGAGCAGGCAAAAGAAGTGGATATTATTATCACCACCGCCCTGATACCCGGAAGACCCGCACCGCGTTTGATTACTGCAGCAATGGTTGAGTCTATGAAAGCCGGCAGCGTGGTTGTTGATCTGGCCGCGGAGCAGGGTGGTAACTGCGAACTGACTGAGCCAGGTAAAGTCGCGGTCAAGCATGGCGTTACGCTGATCGGTTATACCGACCTGCCCAGCCGGCTTGCTGCTCAATCCAGCCAGCTCTATGGAACAAACCTGCGCCACTTGCTCACCGAACTGACTCCTGAAAAAGACGGCCAGATTGTGGTCAATATGGAAGACGAAGTGATTCGTGGTGCAACGATTTGCAAAGATGGTGAGACGACCTGGCCACCACCGGCTCCAAAACTCTCTGCAGCGCCACCAAAGGCCGCACCTAAAGCAGCTCCGGTGGTGAAAGTTGAAAAAGAAAGATCAATTGCCGGCCCCATTATTGGAATGGCGTTAGCAGGGCTTTCTTTACTCGCTCTTGGTTCGGTGGCGCCGGCCGACTTCATGGCGCACTTTACGGTGTTTGTACTTGCTTGTTTTGTTGGCTACATGGTGATCTGGAATGTGTCGGCTTCATTGCACACTCCATTAATGAGCGTCACCAATGCGATCTCAAGCATCATTATTATCGGTGCGATTTTGCAGATTAGCTCGACCGAGCCCTTAATTAAATGGCTGGCCTTTGGGACCGTGTTGATAACGAGCATCAACATTGTCGGTGGCTTTGCTGTCACCCGTCGCATGCTCGAAATGTTCAGGAAGTAAGCATCATGATAAACGCTGGAGTCATTACCTCGTCGTATATCATTGCGACTATCCTTTTCATTCTCGCCCTGGGCGGACTATCCAACCAGGAAACAGCCCGTCGCGGCAACTGGTATGGCATTACCGGTATGGCCGTCGCCTTAATTGCGACCGTGATGGGTGTGGTCTCAGAAAACTACACCATCCTTTTTGTAGCTTTGTTGGTCGGTGGAAGCATCGGTTTAATTGCTGCAAAACGGGTTCAGATGACCCAAATGCCGGAACTGGTCGCAATACTTCATAGCCTGGTTGGCTTTGCAGCTGTGGCCGTTGGTTACGCAAGTTTCATGGGTTCTGATGGCCACTTAACGGGTGTAGATCTAACCATTCACAATATTGAAACCTATCTGGGAATTTTGATTGGTGCCTTGACGTTTTCAGGCTCGGTCATTGCTTTCGGTAAATTATCCGGGCGCATTGGCGGTAAACCTTTAACCCTGCCGGGACGTCACTGGTTCAATCTCGCATTATTGCTTGCAGCCATCTGGTTCGGGCGCGAGTTTGTCCTGCAGTCAGCAGCAGGTGGTGGTATTGAGCCATTGGTGATTATGACCGTGATAGCACTGGTGTTTGGCATCCATATGGTGATGGCAATTGGTGGCGCGGATATGCCGGTGGTGGTTTCCATGCTCAACAGTTATTCAGGCTGGGCTGCATCGGCAACTGGATTTATGCTCAGTAATGATCTGCTAATTGTCACTGGTGCCCTGGTCGGTTCAAGCGGTGCAATTTTGAGCTACATCATGTGCCGTGCGATGAACCGCAAATTCCTTTCGGTAATTGCGGGTGGTTTTGGTACTGGTGGCGGAACTGTGGCTGCGCCAGGCGAGCAGGAAGGCGAAATCGTTGCCATTGAGGCCGCTGAGGCCGCTGAAATCCTGAACGATGCCAAAGAAGTAATGATTATCCCGGGTTACGGTATGGCCGTGGCTCAGGCACAGCACGTGGTGCATGAGATAACCAATGTATTGCGTGCCAAGGGCATCAATGTGCGCTTTGGCATTCACCCCGTAGCAGGCAGGATGCCCGGTCATATGAATGTGTTATTGGCCGAGGCCAAGGTACCTTACGATATCGTTTTTGAAATGGACGAGATCAATGATGATTTCCCAAAGATCGATGTATCAATCGTCATCGGTGCCAACGACATCGTTAACCCATCCGCGCTTGACGAGCCTGACGGCCCGATTGGGGGAATGCCGGTGCTTGAATGCTGGAACGGCAAGCTGTCCATCGTCCTGAAAAGAAGCATGGCGACCGGCTATGCGGGTGTGCAGAACCCTTTGTTCTTTAAGGAAAATACCCGAATGTTATTTGGTGATGCCAAAGATACGTTGGATGCGGTGTTCAAAGCGCTTTAAGTGACTTGAATTGCGTTTTCGAACATGAAGAGATCGATGTTAATCAAACAGCTTCAGGTCGACCCTTGACCAGCCTACGCTATTGATCATGTAAACATACTCGTCTGTATCTTCTGCTTGCGCAGTGAGTTCACTCTCCAGAGAATAAGTAATGTCGTTACCCTGGTTCGCAATGGATAAGCTTGCGGCTTCGAGTAAGGGAGGCAATGAAAGAGTGTCAGCGTTGACGCTAAATGTGCCATCAGGTGGCTTGAATGCAAATAGCGTTGAATAATGCGCTCGCATGTCTTCAAGCGAAACAAATCCCTGATTCAATACGTTGGGAACATATTGGCTGACATGCGATCCATGATCGCCATGTATAACAATGAATGAGTCGCCAAATATTTCACTTTTCTTCATCGCATTGAACAATTTCCTCAATGACAACAATCCGCACTCTGCCTGTTCAAAGTACCTTTGTGTTCTAAGTCTGAGCATTTCCGGATTTTGATCAGTTTTGTTGAATAGCATGGCGGATCGTGAGGCGAGATCATCTTCATAATAAATTGAGCAATCATTCAGGAAAACAAATGGATCGTGTGGAATCAACAGATGAGCAAAAAAGACCCGTCCTTGTGGTGCGGATAACAAATCCTGCGTAAGGGATTGAAGCACTGATGGGTCATGAACAGCAATGCCCGGGTCGTTGAATAATTTATTTGTGGCTAAGGCCAATATTCTTGACTGCATCACTATCACCTTAGCGAGCATTGCACTGCGTCTTCCAACGCCGATAGCGTCTCGAATGGAATGTACATTTGGGTGAGAATAATTCCAACATTTATCTGTAGATTCTCGGTTGGATTCACAAAAATTCATATAAGAGGTCTGATAGATATTCATTCGATAACCAGCGGCGGCCAAATTGTCGAAATAACGATTTGAAGTCAGGGTGTGAACAGTTCGACTCGCTTCTTCAATACGGAAACTGAAGTCACTTTCATGTTCAAAATTCATCGCAGTGTAGAGTGAATTTCCGGTTAGCGGGAAGCGACTGTAAGCCTTGGGAAAATGGGTAAATCCGAATTCGTTTAAGAACTGATCAGTGGCCTGATTGAAAACTCTGGATTCCGGATATGATGGTAAACCAGCTGTTCCGATAAACCCATCGAGTAGTATGTGCACTACAGGAGGTAATTGAGTGTCTATTTCGACAGATGGATCAGTGTTTTGAAAATTTCGAGGCCGATCTGAACTTTCAAGAAACGCGGCGAAAACCATCATCGCAATAACAGGAATACTGAAGCTGATTAAACGTGTTCCAAACTTCCAGAACAAAAGCGCACTGATTGCCAAAGCAATTAAAAAACCTTCAAGTCGAAAATTAAATTGGACTAACAATACCAACAAAGTTACCAGCAGCGTAATGGCTGACATCATTCCATCACGAATCAGTTTTGCAAAAATAGTAAGTGCCAAACTTAGCAATATTGCGATACAAAACAACAACGCCATTTCACCGCTATCAGCCGGATAAGCTCGGCGCCACACAAAGCTTAATAATGGGTAACTCAGCAGAATAGTAAAATAAATGAAAACTTGAATTGATGCAGGTGACGGTGACTTAAGTTCGCTCATATGCACAAAATCCATCAAATCAGGGCCAAAGTATAACTGATTCGATTGCTGCATTTTCTGGACCATTGACCAAGATTCAGGCGATTGTTAGCAATCCGGCCTTGCCCCCAAGGCCAGTTTCAGCTTCAGTTTCAGGCCTCTGTGTGGTAATGCTTAATTAGTATCTGTGCCACTTCCGGGCGCATAACCTCCGGAGGTGGCGTAATGCCTTCTCCCAGCATTTCACGGACTTTTGTGCCTATCAGGGCTACAAAGTCCTGGGGGGTATGATCCGGCGCCTCACTCATCATGACTACCTTATTCAGTTTCTTTGACCAGGCAGTGTTATCCGCATTGAATATCTCAATCTCAAGTGTTCCGTCCGGTATCCGTTCAAAAATTGCCTGTGCGTCATATGGGCCATAGTAATCGCCGACGCCTGCATGATCACGACCAACAATCAGGTGTGTAGCACCCATATTCTGGCGGAAAATGGCGTGCAAAACGGCTTCACGCGGACCGGCAAACAACATGTCAAAACCATAGCCATTAACCATCACTGTATTTTCGGGGAAATAGACATCAACCATTTTACGGATACAGGCATCGCGCACATCAGCGGGAATATCGCCGGCTTTTAGCTTGCCCAGTAACATGTGAATGACGATGCCATCTGCACCGAGCCGGTCTTTGGCGATTCGGCAAAGCTCTTCGTGGGCGAGATGCATCGGATTGCGGGTCTGGAAGGCAACGACTTTTTCCCATCCGCGTTGGGAAATTTCTTCGCGAATTTCTACCGCAGTCTGAAAAGTCCCTTCAAATTCAGTCTCGAAGTAACTCAGGTTAAGTACCTGGATCTTTCCGGAGATGCAGTGGCTGCCAAGCTCGCGGAAGACGGCCACGCCCGGATGAGCCTGATCGGTGGTGCCATAGGTCTGTTGGATGATGGTATCAAGCTGCGCCTCAGAAATGTTCTCTACAGAGTCAACATCCATGATGGCAATTACTGGATGACCGTTAACATTCGGGTCCCGCAGTGCGATGCGATCAGCTCCTTCAATGCCGGAAACATCTTTGCTCAGGTTCAGAACCGGTACCGGCCAGAACAGGCCGTCGACCGTGCGCATCGTTTCTGCGACGCTCAGGGCGTCAGCCAGATTCATGAAGCCTTCCAGCGGCGTGAAATAGCCACCACCGAGCATCACTGCGTTGGCGGCTGCTGCGGAATTCAACAACAACGAGGGCAGATTCTCGGCTTCGCTACGAAGTGCTTCCAATTGGCTGGTATCGCTCACCAGCAAAGGCTTAAGGGCGTTAGCCCCGTGTGGTCTGATCATTGTGAATTTCCTGGATTAGTTGAGCGGTTTTGGGCGCTTAAAGCTGAATGAAACCGTTTTCATTTAAGTGGTCCAAAATGATCTGGACTTCCTGCTCAAGGCTCATTTTATCTGTGTGTAGATGAATTTCCGGTTGTGTAGGTGCTTCGTAAGGATCATCAATACCGGTGAAGTTCTTAATCACACCAGCGCGGGCTTTTTTATAAAGGCCTTTAGGATCACGTTGCTCAGCGACTGCAAGCGAGCAATCAACATGGACCTCTATAAAATTCAGGCCAGCTTGCTCGTGAAGCTTTCTTACCTCGTCGCGATCTGCTTTGTAGGGGCTGATAAAACTGGAAAGTGAAATTACCCCGGCATCGCCAAACAGCTTTGCGACCTCGCCGATGCGACGAATATTTTCGGTGCGGTCAGCTTCAGAGAACCCCAGGTTCTTATTGATTCCCAGGCGCACATTGTCGCCGTCAAGGCGGTAAGACAACTTGCCCAAATTAAACAAGGTGTGCTCCAGCGCTACTGCGATGGTGCTTTTACCACTGCCGGAAAGGCCGGTGAACCAGATGGTCGCGCCGCGCTGTTTGAGGATCTCGTAGCGATCCTGTCTTGAAACCTCGCCATCTTGCCAGGTCACATTAGTTGCTTTTTGATTGCTCATATTCTTTTCCCAACTCTATAAAGTAAATGTCATTTGTTGATAAAACCGTTGCTTAACAGATCAGTGCATTTTTGGATTACATCAAACAGGTCCATATCCGGATCACGCACGATTAACTCGCCCCATGCATTACACATTCCAATGACCGCCTGTGCCGCAAAACGACAGTCAGTTGACTCACGGACTGCACCGCTGCTAATACCCTGTGCAAATATTCCTTCCAACTGTTGCCGGTATCCACTTCCAATTTCGTAAAGCTTTTTGCGTTTGACTTCAGGCAGATAAAGACGCTCGAAGTGGTACACCTTGATCGCCGCGTTTTGCTCGCGAAACTTGCTCAGGTGGGCAGTAATCGCTGCCAGCAACTTGGCTTCAAAGGGTTGATCCGTTGCCGCAATCGTATCCATTTGCCCGGCATAGTCATGTACCGCATAAAGACACACCTCAAGCAGCGCCTCTTCCTTGGATTTAAAGTAGTAGTACAAGCTGCCCTGTTTGATTCCCAGAT
>JBLHGQ010000158.1:0-6510 GCA_047614505.1 Rhodothermales bacterium
TGGATGAAGAAATAGCGAAGTCAGCATTGGCCGGGATTAATGCAAGACACTGGAGTCAGGATGCAGAAGATGCCCTGGTCAGGAACACGGTTTCGGTGCCTATTGAACTGGCGGGAAGAATAAGGGGTGCTGTAATTTTAGAGGCGAATTCTGACGGCATGCTGCTGGTGACCAATCGCGCCCTTGGCAGATTACTGCTCAGTACACTATTACTGACCTTTGGTCTTGCTGCCGGCCTGTGGTTTTTTGCTACCCGCCTTTCACGGCGGGTGCAAAGACTTAGCAGCGCAGTCTCACGGGCCATGGATGATACGGCAAATCCCGGGACGCTACCGCTGATAGATGACCGGGATGAACTGGGGGAACTGGCCAGAAACAATGCCCACTTATTGAAAGCCATTTCAAACTACACTAATTATTTACAAAAACTTGCAGGCCGTCTTTCGCACGAGTTGAAAACACCATTGGCGATTACCCGCTCATCGTTAGATAACCTTGTCAGCCAGGATTTGAACGAGGAAGCCAGTCGCTATGTTGAGAGGGCACGGGAGGGTCTTGACCGGCAGGCGGCCATCGTCAGCGCGATGAGCGAGGCAAGCAGGCTTGAAGCGACGGTTGAGACTGCAGAGTGGGAAGTGGTAGATCTTGTATTGGTTATAGGCAATTGCGTCGATGCCTATCGTGGCGTTTATACAGGTCGTGACATCCAGTTTAAGCACACTGATTCTCAGGTACATTTGCGTTGTGCGCCCGAAATGCTTGCCCAGGCCCTGGACAAACTTGTTGAAAATGCAATGTCATTGACCGGGTCGTCAGATCAGGTTCGGATCTTGCTTGAGCGCGGTGAAAATGACTGCCGTATCACTGTTGCAAATTCAGGTAGTCACTTGCCAGACATGTTGCCCGAGCAGTTATTTGACTCTCTGGTTACTATGCGGGAAAAAAGTGGAGGCCGGCATTTAGGGCTGGGTCTTTACATTGTCCGCTTGGTGGCCGAAGCCCATGGCGGTAGTGTGCGTGCGGGAAATCTGGCAAGCGAAAACGGCGTGGAGTTTGTGATCACTTTACCCGCAGCAAAAGAGGACCTTGTCTAAGGAGGCGGTCCAATCCCGAATACATTTGGTCCTCTGCAGCTTGAAGGCAAGTATTTAATCATGTCAGCATCAGTGAAACCGAATGTGCACTTCCAATCTGAACCGCCAGAAAAATTGATGGTGGGACTAAATACCGGGATGATACGCTTTCCTGTCAGATTGGAGTCGATTTCTCCCGCATTGGCCCAGATCGCAAAATCCCCGCGATTACTGTTGTAATAATAAACCCTGCAAAATTTGCTGACAGTTACAGTAGCGGTTGGAAAAGCGCCCGTAATAACACCCGCCTCAATTGTATCGGCAGGCCATCTACCAACGGTTTGGCGAAATTCCGCTATGGAAATTTTGGGCACGGCAGAAATGCCAATACATTCCGTTACCTTGGCCCGAATGGTGTAATCCTGATAAGCGGGAACTGCGAATGCAACAAGAATGGAGACGATTGCGATTACAATCATCAGTTCTATTAAAGTAAAGCCGAGTGAACGCAATGCCCCACGCTTCACTGACCTGTTTTCCCTTTTTCCCCTAACGCTGATCATTGCTGATTCCCTTCAACGGTCGAAATTACACATGTCCATGTGTACAAGTAGCATAGCAGCTTTGTCTAATTACTTAAATAACAAGGACTGGGCCGCGAAATTCCAATTTAGTGCTATCGGTGTTCATCCATCTTTGCTTTAATTGGCATGATTGATCAGCAAGCCTGAAGGCAGGTCTCCTTGGACAAGAATCAGTTCGATAAATTATCTGAAGGCCCCTACAACCGTATCCCGGTTTTTCGTTCCGTGCTGGCTGATCTAGATACGCCTTTATCGGTGTACCTGAAGCTGGCTGACGGGCCGGATTCTTATTTGTTTGAATCGGTTGAAGGTGGTGAGACCTGGGGCCGTTATTCAATCATCGGGTTGCCCTGCAAGCGGCGTTACACAGTTCGTGGCAATGAGATTTCAATTTGTGATTTTGGCGCCGAGGTCTCAAAAGAGCAAGCTGCAGATCCGCTTTCGAGAATTGAGCAGATTCGCTCTGAATTCGATGCCCCACGGCTTGAAGAACTGCCGTTATTTACCGGTGGCCTGGTGGGTTATTTCGGCTATGAAACGGTTGAAATGATTGAGCCGTCGATCGCTGCAAGTACCAAGCTTGATGAATTGGGCACAGCAGATATTGTCCTGCTGCAATCAGAGGAAGTGGCTGTATTCGACAACCTCGAAGGCCGATTGTGGTTGATCATTAACGTTGACCCATCGCTGAGCGATGCCTGGGCTCAATCGCAACGGCGACTTGACAACCTGGAGCATCGGCTTCGATCGGGCAGCACCGGCTATGGTTTGGCGGTTGAAGGTGAAGCTGTTGACGAAAATGACTTTCATTATGGCTTTGAACATGATGCGTTTATTGATGCTGTAAATCAGAGCAAGGAATACATTCTTGCCGGCGACATTTTCCAGGTAGTGCTATCACAAAGAATGAGCGTGCCATTCAAAGCCCGGCCCATTGATGTATATCGGGCTTTGCGTGCGTTGAACCCTTCACCCTATATGTACTTTATAGATTTAGGCGATACTCAAATTGTGGGCTCATCACCGGAAGTGATGGTCAGGGTGCAGAATCGGCGCGTCACTGTTCGCCCAATTGCCGGCACCATTCGCCGTGGTGCAAACGTAGAAGAAGATACCAGGTTGGCAGAAGAGCTACTGGCTGATCCAAAAGAGTGTGCCGAGCATCTGATGCTCATTGACCTGGGGCGCAATGATGTCGGCAGGGTTGCCAAAACCGGCAGTGTTGTAATGACCGATAACATGGTGATTGAACGTTATTCCCACGTGATGCATATCGTTTCGCAGGTGGAGGGTGAACTGGAAGACGGTCTCACTGCCATGGATGCCATCCGGGCTTCATTCCCGGCAGGTACGCTGTCCGGTGCGCCAAAAATACGCGCAATGGAAATCATCAATGAACTCGAACCCGTCAAGCGCAATATTTATGCAGGAGCAGTGGGATACATCTCCTGGCACGACGACACGGACCTCGCTATCGCAATACGTACAGCAGTTATTCACGAAGGCAAACTACATGTGCAGGCCGGTGCTGGAATCGTGGCCGACTCAGATGCAGAGAAAGAGTGGGAAGAGACCCGTAACAAGGGCAGGGCACTGATTACTGCGGTAGACCGGGCATCAAGAGGTTTGTAAGGTTTGGAACTGTAGACCTGTTAATGAATTCGTTCTTTGAGTCTGAGGGCTTCCATAAGACGAAACGATAAATCTCGACGCTAATGCCGCCCATTTCTAGCTAAATGTAGTTAGCAGCGAGAGAGGCAATGATGACGTACACAATACGCGAATACAGGACTGACGATTTGGACGGCATTATGTCTTCTTGGGAACATGCTAATGAGCTGGCTCATTCATTCTTGCCTAAAGAGTTTGTGGATAAAGTGCGGCACGACATCCCCAATATGTATTTACCCAATGCCGAGACATGGGTGGCTGACCGCGATGGTACGGTCATCGGCTTTATCGCCCTGATTGGAAACGAGATAGGGGCAGTGTTTGTCGAGCCAAAGTTCCATAGCACTGGTATCGGGAGGGCGTTAGTGGACAAAGCTCAAAATCTACGAGGTGAGCTTGAAGTTGAAGTGTTTGAATTGAATGCGATCGGTCGGAAATTCTATGCCAAGTATGGCTTCAACCTCATGAGTGACAAAATTCATGAAGAGACCGGCAACAAAGTGTTACGCCTAAAATTGACTGCTAACAAATCGCTCAACGCGGACCGCGAAGACGCGGCCGGTTAGCTTAGCGTTAGAAAGCACTAAAGGTTAAGTAACGTCTTGACGTTATGACGTTAAGAATCTACTATTATCCTCATGACTACCTTACAAAAACGAGCAACAGTTTACTTTGACCCTGTCCTGCACAGAGCCTTGCGGCTTAAAGCGGCAGAAACTGACAGGTCCTTGTCTGAAATCGTAAATGAGGCTGTTAAAATCAGTCTTTCTGAGGATGCCGAAGATTTGGCTGCATTTGAGGAGAGAGCCGGCGAACCGAGCCTTCTCTTTGAGGATGTTGTAAAGGAATTGAAGCGAAGTGGCACAATATAAGGTTCTTATTAAGACCTCGGCCGCGAAAGAAATAAAAGCCATTTCCAAAAAGAAAGATCGACAACGAATTGTTCGTCGAATACAGCAGTTAGGTGAGAATCCGCGCCCGCCTGGCTGCCAAAAACTCTCCGGTCGTGAACGGTTTCGAGTACGACAAGGGCAATATCGCATTGTTTACGGAATTAAGGACAATGATCTCATTGTTTACGTTGTAAAAGTTGGGCACCGCAAGGATGTTTATCGTGCTTTCTAACAATAAATCATTAATGAAGGAAGCCAGCAAAGCTGGCTCCGGTTAATTCAGACGTTATTTTTTCCGGAGTCATAAATTGTGCGTGAGATAACTGACTTCAAGCCGTTCGTTCCTTCGAATAATTTCAAAGTAACGAAGAGGTTTTACTTCATTGTCGCAACACTCCTTCTGGTAATGGGGTGCTCGAAACCACCAAAACTCCAGGTGGTAACCGGTGAAGATGCTCAGCGTATTGTTGTCGAGTACCTGAAACTTGACGTGCTTGCAGAACAAGGTTTCTCAGTTACAGGCTTGCTTGACCTTGCAGGCGATGTGCAGGATTTTGGTGAATCAGGCGACCGTTATTGGGAAGTACGACGTACCAACCTCCTTTCAGGTGGGAATATTGACGGGTTGTTTTGGGTCAATGCGGAGACAGGAGTGGTGTTACAGGTGCATCCCCGTTTTTTGCATCGCACAGAATAGCCCCACGCCTAATCGTTAACGCGGGCCGTTGCAGTGCCCGGCCAGTTAACTTAGTGTTATTTGACAATGGAACCCAGCAAGCCAAAGAAAGTAATGCTCTCCAAAACGATGACGCAGGAGCAATTTGATACTGGATATTGGTATGCAATTGAAATAAAGGCTTTTGCTAAAGACATTGGAATCCCTTTGACATCGAGCCTTCGCAAAGACGAGCTCGAGATATTGATCAAGCATTTCCTGCGAACTGGAAGGATCAAGCCCTCTGGTAGAAAGAATCTTTCGAGCAAAGGAACCCGAGACGTTGAGAAAGGGTTGAAGCTTAAGTTACGTGTAGAAAACTACACGAATGACAAGGAGACAAAGGAATTTATTGTAAGTGAGGCGTTTAAATTGGATCCAGGCTTTAAAGAGAAGTCCGGGGCGCGTTATCGCTTAAATCGTTGGCGCGAAGATCAGATAGAAAATGGAATGGAAATTTCATACAGAGATCTGGTGGTGCAATATATAAAGTTAAATAAAATTGAGGGCAGTTTCCCTCAAGTTCCAATAGGCAGGTATATCAATTTTTTATCTGATTTCCTGAAGCAGGAAAACGGGGCGACAAGGCAGGAAGCAATCAAGGCCTGGAAAGAGTTAAAAAAGCTGGATATTTGCAAGACCTATCCCGCCTGGAAAGATTACCAATTGTCAAAGAATGACCAAGCGAATTAAATGACCTGACCAATCACTCAACCAGACGCAACAAAGTGGGGTGAGTGAGCAGTGCTAATTCAAACCGAATGCTTCCGGGCCACCATCGGGTCCACTCAAATAATTTCGACAAGAACCAGCTGAGCTACTCTCACTGGGCATAATCTGTTGCACTGTTTGCCCCTACCTAAACGTGTAAATCGTATTTCCAAGAATAAGTCATTCCAGTTTCGCAGGTCGATAAATTGCACATTGGCTATTGTCCTCAAATTATCACTTCGACCAATTAAATTTTACCCTTCAGCTTTTCCTTGGTATTTGCAGCATTCATTGCTCCAGTAAATTCACGATTCAATTTGACGCGCAAATAAACACTTTTTTCCAGTAAACTCTGCAAAGGTCATTAAGGGCTGTTTGTGCAGGTCAAACATCAACCTTCAACCTATAGAAATGGTGGCACTAGAATATGTTCTCTAAAATAAATATATCAAATATCAGGGATATTACTTTTAAATGATTTTAATGATCGATAACTACGATTCCTTCACCTACAACCTGGTGCAATATCTGGGTGAGTTGGGTGCTGAGGTCGAAACCGTGCGCAATGACGCAATTAGTGTTGCCGAGCTTGCTGCGATGAAGCCTGCCGGAATCGTTATTTCGCCCGGACCGTGCACACCGAATGAGGCTGGCATTTCTCTGGAAGTGGTGGAAAAGCTCGCGGGTACCGTACCGATATTTGGCGTGTGTCTTGGTCATCAGTGTATTGGGCAGGCGTTTGGAGCCAACGTGATCCGTGCGCGACGCATCATGCATGGCAAAACTTCCATGATCAGTCACGACGGAAAGGGCACATTTGAGAACGTGGTTGATCCTTTTGAGGCCACCCGTTATCACTCGCT
>JBLHGQ010000159.1:0-6487 GCA_047614505.1 Rhodothermales bacterium
AATAATACGAATCCACATCGGGCAGATTACTAGCCGCTATTGCAGGCTTGATGGCCCCCACGTAATTTCCAAGGTGGGGAGTGCCAGTGGTAGTGATACCAGTAAGAACGGTTTTTTTGCTCATTAATTTTTCATACTTGTGCTTTTAAGGTGATATTTTACGGCAATCTGAACGCCATGCGCCTAAAAAAAGCATATCCTTGCTACATTCACGTGACGAATTTGGAATAAACTGACTAGCAGGATCTAGTGCTCATTCAATGTATAAGGAAATACACAAACTAATACCACTTTTGCTCGTCTTGTTTCTCCCTTCTTTAGTCATCGCTCAAGAAGTTGAATTGCCGTTGCAAGAAGCAGTATCGGAGACAGCTGATTCAATTGACAAGTGCGACCAGATTCCTGACCAGGACAAGTTGCCGGAAAAGATGAAAAGCGGCGTGCATGAATTCTCCTGCAAGGCTGTGCGTTGGATCGACGGATGGTTTGGGGACGGCGTTGATTTTGAAGAAGAAGAAGTAGGCGGAAAGCTATCCCTTGGCATGTCCTGGAATCAGTTTGAAGGCGCGAAAGCCAAAGCACGCTACCGTGTTCGAAGTGAGCTGCCTAATTTCAGCAGTAAATGGGATGGCTTTTTCGGCAGGGTTGAAGAAGACGCCTATGTCAGTGGCACAGAAACGCTACAGGAAAGTGCCTTACGTGACGGAATTGGGGAAACTGATGAGCCCACCTGGTTATTGGGTCTTGGCTATGATGATCGAAAAGGATCCAGGAAAGGTTGGGATTATTCTGTTGGTTTGAGGTTACAAACACCCATTCGAACCTATGTGAAAGCGAGATATCGAACTGAAGTACAACCCGATGCCGACACGCTAATACGATTCAGACAAACCGTTTTCTGGCGGGACGGAACCGGTTTTGGCACCACTTCTCATTTAGACACAAAAAGATCGTTCAACAGCCAAAACCTGTTGCGCCTGGAATTGGTTGGAACCATATCCGAAATCAGCCTGGGTACGCAGTGGTATGCCGGTCAAACCTGGTATCACAAACTGAGCGATCAGAGCGGTATAGCACTGCTTTCATTTGCCAGAGGAGAAACTGACCACCCGGTGGCTTTACATGAATATGGTTTTGAATTTACCTGGCGGAGAAATGTCGCCCGAGAATGGTTATTTATCAATTTCGGCCCAACCTTGACCTGGCCAAAACTGGATCCTCTAAAAGAAAGAGATGCATCGTGGGGTTTTGCCGTTCTGTTGGATTTCGAATTCGGCGCTTATCGTGATTGAAAGTCCCTCAATTTTTTTTTCTGGCTTTCGGACACCGTGCCAGATCACTATCCCGCGATGAGGTCCCGGAGCCATCCACCAAACCTCTCAGACAAGCAATCATATCCGGCACATCAGTACGCATACTGCGCCTGATGAGCCAGCGTGGAACTGGAAATTTGGGCGCCACCTGGATTTCATGGGTTACAAGTACTCCGGCCCCATCATCCAGTTGTTGAAATCGCCAACCACCTTCCATAGCCTTTAAATCGCCTTCAACCAGCATAAAGTCCACCCGGTCAGGCAGCTGTCGTCGGATTAGGACGGTGAACTCAATTATCGGTATGATCCAGCTTTTCTTAACACTCTGATGCAACAAGGTGGTGTCCGAATCCGGGCTGGACTCAATGGACAAAACAGTACAACTTCTAAGCCCGTGCACATATAGAAAAACCGAATCACAAGAAGCAATAAAGTCCCATATCAACTGCGAATCTGCGTGCATCACGGCCTGTACGCGAACGGAACCACCAGATTCTTCAGTGCGCGCACTTTCGACCAGGATTTCCCCTTTCAGCAATCGCCCCATTTCCGCTTCACTGGATGCGGAGCTGTTTATCGAATCCCCCTGTGTGGATGAAACGGCCGAAACCGACAATCCGAGAATCACCAGGGCAATAAGAAATTGTCGAATTAGCATGCCGGTCATTATAAACCCTGGACCCGGGCCTGATGGCAGCCTTGATAGGCCGTATCAATCGTTCCCAACTGATTTATTTACCAGGGCTATAATTACCGTATGAATCTTAGGGCCCTCAAATACTTCGTCAAGCTCGCTGAGCTAAAGCATTTCAGTAAAGCCGCTGCTGCCTGCTTTGTCAGTCAGCCAACCTTAAGCACACAAATCAAGAAGCTTGAAGAAGAACTGGGTGTCCAACTGGTCGAGCGCATCCCGCGCAAGGTAAAACTGACCCCTGTAGGACACGAAATTGCCGAGCGCGCACGCCATGTATTGCGGGATATCGAACAGATTAAAATGACTGCACGTCGAAGCTGTGACCCGGAGACCGGAACTGTGAGGCTTGGAATTTTCCCGACCCTGGCTCCTTACCTTTTGCCTCATGTTGTGCCAGGAATCAGGGCCCGATTCCCAGCGTTGAAATTACAGTTATCAGAAGAAAAATCAATCGACATCCTTCTGCAACTGGACAGCGGGATTCTGGATGCCGCTCTACTCGCCTTGCCTCTGGATGGCGATGGGCTGGAAATGGAAATTCTTTTTGAGGAACCCTTCGTACTGGCAATGTCACATTCGCATCCGCTATGTGACAAGAAAGATATTAACCTTAGTGATCTTGATGGCCACGAGTTACTACTACTCACAGATGGCCATTGCCTGCGTGAACATGCACTTGAAGTTTGTGCAATCGCCGGCGCCAGTGAACGGGTGGATTTTCATGCTACCAGCATGGAAACCTTACGGCAGATGGTTGCTGCAGATGTTGGAATAACCCTGATGCCGGTTCTGGCCATAAAGCCACCGATCGCACATACCGACAACCTGAGTCTTAGGCCATTTGCAAAACCAGCACCCTGCCGGACCATCGCGCTGGTATGGCGTCGAAGTTCGCCTTTGGCAAATTTGATGAAACCCCTCGCCAAATGTTTGAGGAATCTTCCAGAAGAATTGCTACAGGCCTGAAAGCACTGCAATCAAGCCTGTAACCTTGGCCTTAAAGCTCGTCGTTACCTTCGTTAATATCAGCAAACAGCGGCGTTGACAGGTATCGCTCACCGGTATCAGGCAGCATCGCAAGAATCACCGAGCCCGACTCTGCACCGGCAGCCACCTTGAGCGCAGCAGCAAAAGTTGCGCCTGAAGAAATACCACAAAAAATTCCTTCCTGACTGGCAAGTGCCAACGAGGTGGCAATTGAGTCTTCGTCAGTTACCGGAACGTTCTGATCATAAACTGAGCGGTCAAGAACATTTGGAATGAAATCCGGTGTCCAACCCTGAATTTTATGCGGCGCCCAATCATTACCATTCAGAAGAGAAGCGCCTGCCGGTTCTGTGATCACAATTTGAATATCCGGCCTGGCAAGTTTTAGCATCTGACCTGCACCTGTCACGGTGCCGCCGGTTCCATAACCTGATACGAAATAATCAAGGCGTTTACCGGCGAAATCACAAAGCACTTCCGGGCCGGTAGAATTGCGATGATAGGCCGGATTGGCTTCATTTTCGAATTGCTCGGTCAGGAACCATCCATTTTTCGTGGCCAGTTCTTTTGCCAGCTTGACCATTCCTGTTGCTCGATCAGCTGCCGGCGTCAAAATGACTTTCGCGCCTAAGGCACGCATAAGCTTGCGACGTTCGATGGAAAACGATTCCGCCATAATGGAGATAAATGGATAGCCTTTTACTGCACAAACCATAGCCAATGCGATACCGGTATTACCTGAAGTGGCCTCAATGACCGTTTGACCCGGTGACAACAGGCCTTTGGCTTCTGCGTCTTCGATAATGCCTATCGCAAGCCGGTCTTTAACCGACCCCATCGGATTGAAGGCTTCTACTTTGACATACATATCAATGCCTGCGGGGGCAAGCTTGTTGATTCGGATGATGGGAGTACCACCGATGGTATCTAGAACGCTGTTGTAAATCATTTTACTCTCCGTTGCTTCCCGGTTCTCAAAGAGACCGCTTTTTTGTAAGGGACGAAATTGATCGTTACTGCAATTCTACACATTCAGCTGTGGTTTGAGGAACCTCTGACTTATTCTGAGCGAAGTAGATTGCGATTCAAAATATTCAGGTTCAAGGCGCGAATCACACGTAAAGCTTCCGCTCCTGCTAACGCCCCTTACCTACATCCCTGTAGGCAATAGCTGGCTATTGCGAACGACTGCAGGGATGCAGGAGGTAGAGCCACGCAGGAGCAGTTGCCGAGATTTGCAACACTGAAACTGGACATTTGGGATGCAAGATACGAGTTCATGAATAGGTCAGAGGTTCCTTAGCAGTGACTGAAGGTTTTCACCACGGCACATCCTCGGAGCATTGCGACCCAGGCCTACTGCCCTGCGCAAGAAAGCCTCTTTCAGTGGCCAGCTTTTTGATACCAGATTCATGCCGGTTTTGCGGGCGGATGACATTGCTGGTGACATGAAAAGTGCATGCAATGCATGAATGCCGCTTGCAATCATCTCGCTTTCTGATTTCCTCCAAACCTCAAATTTCTTAAGTGATGGAGCATGAGCCATGTCCCTGCCGGCTTTGCGATTTTCCAGCAAGGTTTCTACCAGCGCAGCGGCATCTGCCAGACCCAGATTCACTCCTTGACCGGCAAGAGGATGAACTACATGTGCCGAGTCGCCGAGCAGGATAATTCGGTCAGAAACGTAACGATCACTCAGGCGCATTTGCAAAGGAAATGCCGCCCGTGGGCCACTTTCGGGAGTGTCACCAAGCCAGCCCTGGCTTGCAGTTGCCAATTCCAAGGCAAAATCCTGCGTGTTCAATGCCAAAACCCGATCAGCTTGGGTAGTTGGCAAAGTCCAGACAACCGATGAACTGCCATCTGGCAGAGGCAGGAAAGCAATCGGGCCGTCGGGAAGAAATCTTTGCCAGGCAACTCCTGGATTGGGCAGGGATTTGCGCACAACACAAACCACTCCCTGCTGGTTATAATCCCAGATTTGCTGGTCAATTCCAGACATACGGCAGACACTGGATGCCGCACCATCAGCTCCAACCAACAGGTCCGCATCAATCTGAAGCCCTGAATCCAGGGTCAGCATGATGTCATGACCACGCTGTTCAATATGTTCCATCGTGGCTGGACTAAATGTTCTGAGCAGAGGGATAGTTGATGCCACCTGCCAAAGAGTCGATTGAAGCAGATCATTTTCAACAATCGTTCCCAGACGCTCCAGGCCATAAACCGGCGCTTCGAAATCAAGGCCATCGCCAATCGTTCCACCTTCAGTTTTCTCTTCAATGTGAATTCGGTGGTACGCGCAACTGCGCGCTTTATCAATTTGATCCCATGCACCTGCATGTTCCAGGATGGCCGCTGATCCCGGTGAGATAGCAGAAACCCGCAGTCCAAAAGCGCTGTTCAGATCAAATGGTTTCGGTTCACGGGCTTCGACCAAAGCAACAGAAAACCCACAATGACCGAGTAGGCAGGCAACCGCAGTGCCGACAATTCCGCCGCCTGCAATAGCAACATCAACCTTTATGTTTTGACCACCAGCCATCAGAAGCCTGCAGTCTTGCCGACATCAGGTAGAAGTGGTTCTCCCATTGCCAGCTTTGGAGTCTGCCCTCGATATCCCATGGCATTCAATGCCATTCGTCTTCGCAAGCCGGGTACAAGGGCGTGCGCGATCATGCCTGCACTACGGAAAGCCGCCACAAACGGCGAAGGATTGGCAAACAAACGGGCCATACCGTCAGACCATGCAACAGTGTCTTTCTGATCCGACCGACGCCATTGGCTGTATTGATTTAGAACATCCATAGCGCCAGGATCCTGCGCTGGTTCATTTGCGAGCAACTCGGAAAGCACAGCAACATCCCTTAAGCCCAGATTAAAACCCTGGGCACCAATCGGGTGAATGGTGTGTGCGGCATTTCCGATAATGACGCAACGCTGATGAATATCCTGCTCGGCAATTACCAGTTTGAGCGGATAGCTGCTGCGTTGACCCATCCTGATGAAACGTCCCAGATTATTGCCAAACCTGCTGTTGGCTGCTTTGAGAAATTCAGGTTCATCCATCTCCATCAGTCCGGCCGCATCTTCTGAGGCAACAGACCAGACCAGGCCACAACGCTCACCTGCGTGCGGAAGAATCGCGAAAGGGCCGGTAGCTGTCAACCGCTCAAAAGCTCTGCCATTGTGGTGTTGTTCCGGTGTGATATTGCAGATAATTGCCGTTTGCCGGTAATCATGCTCCTTAACCGGTATCTCAAGTAGTTCACGCACTGCCGATGAGGCACCATCGGCCGCCACAATAAGACGAGTTTCGATGCTGCCGCCCTCAGCCAGTGACAAAGTGGCTGCTTCATCTCTTGTATCAATGCCGCAAACTGTGGCGGGACAGCGAAGTTCTACGTTCTCAAGTTTCGCTATTCTGTCCAAAACCACCGCACCAAAGGAACGCGCTTCCACCACGTTGCCAAAAGCGCTCAGGTTCATTTCC
>JBLHGQ010000160.1:0-6456 GCA_047614505.1 Rhodothermales bacterium
GCGCTGGCAATTAACAATGACAACCACGAGGCCGGAACCACACTGACACCCAAAAGTAATACAGACAAGGCGAGAATAACTGCCCCGCTAGTCAGTAATATGGTTGGAAGTTGACGTGGCGTATCGCTGCTCTTCAGACCCAACAGAATAATCCCGACCCAGAACGCTGCGGCTGCCAGCAAGCTAATCCAGAGTCCCGCGAAGCTTGCTTTTTCGTGAACATATCGCAGCTTGAAATAGGCATCCTCTTCCGCCTGATTAGCGTATAGCTTGGCAAAACGGAATAAAGTGCCCTGAGTCGGTAACTCGATATGCAAAGGTTCGCCGGAAATGACATTGGCAACCACTTCACGAAATATGCCGGCAGCGACCCTTCGATACTGCCGAATGTATCCATTCCCTTGTGTTGTGTGGCATAGACCAACTCGACCGGGAAAGCGGAAGCTGAATTAATCATTTTGATCAACACGTCGCGCGAATTACCATCTGCCCCGGCTGCAAAGGCCGGTTTTTGTGGCAGACCATTGACGAATACAGACCAAATTTCAGAATCACCAGGTAACGCCAGCCTCATCGCTATGTTCTTCGTTTTCGCTCGTTATAAATCAGAGGTTCCTTAACCGACTTTAACCCAACATGCCTTTTGTGCGTAGCCATTTGATCGTTTCGGTCAATTGCTCGTGCACTGGCGTGTACCTGTAATCCAGTTCCCTGATTGCCTTCGAAGAATCACAATTGATATGTCGGGTGATCATGGCTGCACCCTCTGGCGTGAGGTCCGGTTCCTTACCTGTGACGGCAGCGACAGCAACATAGGCCTGCGCCACCAGTTTTAGTATCCAGGCTGGAGTGGCCCGGCCCGGCACCTTCTTATTGAGAATTTCGCCGGTCATCTTCACCAGGTCCAGAAACATGGTGTCACTGCCACCCAATAGATAGTTATGACCTTTTCTGCCAAGGTGAAATGCCTGAATGTGGGCACGGGCGACTTCGCGGACATCGCAAAACGCCCCCCCGCCAGGCGGAACGCCAGGCAAATTGTTTTCGTTGACCAGACGAATCATCCTCGACCAGTTTCTGCGATCACCCGGGCCAAGGATGTGTGCAGGATTCAAAATCACGGCGTCAAACCCTCGATTATTTACCGCTTCTTTTACGATGAGTTCTGCCTCATGCTTGTTACGTACATAATTTATCCAATCCGCATTCTCCAGCCTTGGGCTTTCCTCATTCAAAACGTCTTCTACAAAGCCCCAGACCACAAAACTGGAGGTATGAATCATTCGTTTTGCACCACCGCTAATTGCAGCCTCAAGCACATTACGCGTGCCTTCAATATTGACGCGCGTTTGAACTCTATTATTCCTTGACCAGATATTGGTGCTTGCTGCTACGTGAAATACGCAATCCGGCTCTGCCGGCATTGCCGCACGCACACTGGCAGCATCGGTAATGTCGCCCTCTTGCAGGTCCAGCCCAAGGTCCAGAATTTCTTCGAGAGGTGAATCACGGCGCACAAGGGCAGTAACCTGCCAGTCCTGTTCTACCAGTTGTCGCACAAGATTCATGCCGACAAAACCCGATGCTCCGGTCACAAATGCACGCAAATTCACCCCCTTCTATCCCTCATGTACAATTCATCGTCAAGCTCAGGCCAGGTCAGGTCAAATTGAAGGAGCACTAGTATAACAAGCGACAAAAATCACCCGGCTGAAATTCACCGCACACTGCAATTGGCAGCACCGGTTATGATCGGATTGGTTGCCAGTTTTGGTATGCATTTCGTCGACACCATTATGGCAGGCCGACTACCTGAAAAAGATGTAGCGCTCGCAGCACTGGCAACGGGTGGTGCTGTCTGGTCGGCTATGTTGATGTTTGTTCTCGGCACCCTGATGGCAATACAGCCAACGGTGGCACAACTCGACGGGGCTTCCAGGCAGAAGGAAGGAGGTGCAGCAATGCGCCAGGCCATCTGGTTGGCAGTCGGGCTTGGCTTCCCGTTTTTTTTCCTGATGACAGAGGGTGGTGCGCTACTACGATTTTTTGATGTCGACTCGAGCATTATTGTCGTGGCCGAGGAATATCTCGATGCGATTTCCTGGGGAGCTCCAGGGATGTGTCTGGTATTTGTATTTCGGTTCTTTAGTGAGGGCACAGGCCATACCAAACCCACAATGTATATTGGAATACTGGGTATCGCACTCAATGTCCCGCTGAACTGGATATTGATGTTTGGCAAGTTCGGTCTGCCAGCGCTGGGCGCAAAAGGCTGCGGGTACGCCACTTCAATTGTGATCTGGTTCCAGGTGCTGCTTTTATTAACCTATATCCGGAGCCATAGGCATTTTCGGGCTTTCGAGGTTTTTTCCCGCTGGGATTGGCCGGAGTGGAAAAGTCTCAAGGAATTGTTACGCATCGGTTTGCCGATTGCGGTCACGATATTTGTCGAAGGAAGCCTGTTTGTGGCCGCTGCAATACTGATCGGAAGATTGGGTCCGGTGCCAACCGCTGGTCATTTGTTGGCGATAAATTTCTCGGCGCTTGTCTTTATGATTCCGCTTGGTATGTCCAGTGCGATAACCACCAGGGTAGGCAATGCAATTGGTCGTGGCGACCCTGCTGCGGCCCGCTACGCGGGCATCATTGGGCTATTTATGGTTTTGTGCATTCAATGCGTCAGTGCCAGCGTGATGATCTTTGTTCCGGAATGGATTGTGGGCATTTACACTAATGATCCGGAAATCGCTGCTGTGGCGATATCGCTTTTGTTCTATGCCGCCATATTCCAGTTTCCTGACGGCATTCAGGTTTGTTCTTCGGGTGCGCTTCGTGGGCTGAAAGATACCAAGATGCCAATGGTTTACAACATAATTTCCTACTGGATAATCGGCTTGAGCCTGGGTTACTACCTGACATTTACCCGGGAGTTTGGACCCGCAGGCATGTGGATAGGTATGATTGCCGGACTAACTGCTGGTGCTATTTTAATGGGCAGTCGCTTTTTCCGCAGGAGTACGGTGCTGGTCAACGAATTTAACGCCCTTCGCCGTGCTCCATCTCCTTAAACCGCCGTTCCAGCTCCGCAATTCGCTGCTGTCGGTCACTAAGCACATCAGCCTTAAGTTCAGGTTCGGCGGCACTTTTGGTTCCAAACCTTGGTAGTAAAATGGCCAAAAGAATATACACCGCGCCGGTTCCAATGGCCTGAATAAACAAGCCGATTACAAACAAAGCCCTGATGGCCCAGGGATTCCAACCGAGACGCTGAGCGAGATCTGCACAAACACCGGCAAGCAATGCGCCTGCCGGTCTGTTGTCACCGGATTGGCGATCTGAATGGTGATTTGAAGTCACCAATCAGATCTCTTCTACCGAGGTCTCGGCCTTCGCTGCTTTGCCTGAAGTCTTAGCTTTCAGGGCTTCAAGTTCTTCTTCGATGGCAGGGTCGTTAATCTGTAACTCGGCTTCCCAACTGGCGGGAGATGTTCCACCAACTTCGTAGGAACGAACCCTGGCTTCAAGGCGTTCAACCTGGGACTGCAGGCGGTCAAAACGGCCCATTGCCTGTTGAACTTTGCGTTCATTTCGGGAAAGTTGTACTTCCTTCTTCGATGCAATCGGACGGGAGCCCTGGCGTTTGCTCATTTCTTTCAGCTTCAGCTTGGCTTCTGCCAGTTTGCGTTTGAGTGTGGTCATGTCCTGTTCGAGATGAGAGATTCGATCTACAAGCAGACTTTGGTCATCATGAGCTGACTCGAGCGTATCGCTCAGTTCAGCTTTGGCTTTGAGCGCAGCGCGTGCCAGATCATCGCGATCAGTTGCGACCGCCTTTTCGGCACGTTCCTGCCATTCGTTGATTTCCGCTTCCAATTGCTTTGCAACTCTTTGCAAATATGACTGTTCAGCGAGCAGATCAGCACTGGCCAGACGTGCATCTTCCGCAGCATCTTCCATCTCACGAATGAGTGCGCGTAGTAGTTTTTCCGGATTTTCTGCTTTCTCAAGCAAAGAATTAACATTTGCCGCTATAACGTAGCGAATTCTTGAAATGGCTCCCATTAAAATGCTCCTGTGTTTTAGGGTAATCTATCAATGAAGATGCAGATTTCGTGCCATAGGAAAAAACCATCATAAAAACAAGTATATATGTAAATTCATTGGAGAATTCAAATCTTGAGAGTGGCGTGATTGGCAATAAATTGGTAAGTCCCAGCGCATTCAAACCAATCAAATAAGGGAGCTGCCGATGACGCACCATGACGTTTGGCCGTTTGTTGTATTGGTCCGGGCTTCATACAATGGAAGGCTTATTCCCGCGGAATTTAGTATGACTGAACAACGATCTTTTCTGGCCCGCACCTGGTTGGGCTTTTGGTACTTCGTAGATGGAGCTCGAAAGGTATTCCTGAACCTGCTTTTTCTTCTTGTCATCTACCTGCTTTTTGTTCTGGTTCTCAAGTCCGATGAGCCCCTCACCATGCGTGGCGACACCACGCTTGTGTTACGGCCATACGGTAATGTTGTCGAAGAATACAGTTTGGGTCCCCTGGACAGGGCTCTGCAACAAGTGACGAGTGAGCTTCCGCAGGAAACACGTCTGCGCGACCTGATCAACGCGGTGGAACGCGCCTCACTCGACAGTCGAATCAGCCAGATGGTGATTGATACTGATTACCTCTGGAATATTGGCTTATCTTCGCTACAGGATCTCGAACATGCCATCAATGTCTTCAAAGCTACAGGTAAACCGGTTATTGCGCTTGCCGATGCCATGGGCCAGCATCAGTATTATCTCGCTGCAATGGCGGATGAAGTCTGGCTAAACCCGGGTGGTTTGGTGTGGATCGATGGCTATTCCAATTTCCGTCATTATTATCGTGAAGGTCTGGAGAAACTTGAAGTCGAGATAAACCTGTTCCGTGTGGGTGAATATAAATCGGCTATGGAGCCTTATATTCGCAATGACATGTCTCCCGAGGCGAAAGAAGCGGCTAAATTCTGGATGGCTAGTTTGTGGCAGCAATACCTGGAAGGGGTTTCCAGAAACAGGGGCATACCCTTACTAACACTCAGCACAGCAATTGATGATTTTGCCAACCGGATAGAGGCCAATGGTGGTGATTTTGCTGAGTTTGCTCTGAACCTTGGGCTCGTTGACCGCCTGATCAGCCGTCCGGAAGCGCGTCAGGAACTGGCATTGAAAGGTGCTTCAAATAATGCGGGAGACAGTTTCAGGGCGGTTGGCGTTGAACACTACCTGCAAATTTCAGGCTATACGACCAACACTAAGGCTGGCGCAAATATTCGCGTTGTTGTGGCTGAAGGTGAAATCACCCGTGGTGAGCAAACTGCGGGCAGAGTTGGCTCTGTGACTACAGCTTCTGAGCTTCGCGCTGCAGGGCGTGACGCTGATATTGAAGCGGTCATTCTGCGCATCAATAGCCCCGGCGGCGACGCGTTTGCTTCTGAAGTTATACGCCGTGAAGTTCAGGCGTTAAAAGAGGGTGGCAAAACCGTTGTAGTTTCGATGGGCGATGTGGCTGCCTCAGGCGGATACTGGATCGCGATGGGTGCTGATGAAGTGTGGGCAAACCCTGCCACCATTACCGGTTCCATAGGTGTATTCGGGATGATCCCGACGTTTTCAAATACGCTGGAAAACCTGGGAATTCATACCGATGGTGTCGGGACCACGGAGCTTGCTGGCAAGCTGCGAATTGACCGGCCATTGGATTCTGACTTGAAGAGGATATTCCAGGCCAGCACTGAAAACGTATATGAGGATTTTCTTGATCTGGTGTTGCGCTCCCGTCCATTTGATTCTCGGGAGGAGGTAGACATGGTTGCTCGTGGAAGGGTGTGGAGTGGCCTGCAGGCTGTGGAAAACCGGCTCATTGATCATACCGGTTCCTTGCAGGATGCTATTGGTGCTGCTGCGCGAATCGCCGGGCTCGGTGAAGATTACAAAGTTAACTGGACAGAACCGGAATTGTCGACAATTGAAAAACTGTTGCTTGATTTGAGCTCAGGGGTGTTGGCGAAAACAAGCTTTTTTCAGTCGCGTTCCAGTTTAATGCGCACTACATTTGTGCAAAGTCTTATGGAAGACCTGCGCATATTGACCCGCGGTGAGCGTGGCCTGACTATTGCTGCACATTGTCTTTGCGGAATTGAGTAATGCTGAAGCCATTGGTGAATAGTCACTGGCGTCTTGATGGAAGGCTGGCTTTGGTAACTGGTGCCTCCAGAGGCCTGGGATACGAAATTGCTACAGAATTTTCCTCACTTGGTGCTGACCTCATTCTGGTCGCACGAGGCGAACAAGGCTTGGCCAAAATCAAGGCAGAAATCGCTTTGAGTTCCCCCTCATGTAAGGTTCGAATCGTATCTGCAGATATTGCAACACAAGAAGGCAGGGACAAGGTGGTTGCCGTGGTCGAGTCTTTGGGCGAG
>JBLHGQ010000161.1:0-6434 GCA_047614505.1 Rhodothermales bacterium
TTCGGCATTATTGCTGCTAAATGTGAGTAAATTCGACCTGTTAGTTGTGGAGAAGGAAGGCGTTAATCTGGACGCCCACCTTTAACCGGGCGGCTCTTTCCCTCCCTGGCTGTGTTGCAGACCTTTTCTGCACCGGTCATTACCTAAATGGTAACTCCCGACTGGAATTCGGTCAGCGCCTTGCCAGAAAGAAAAATTTCTCGCCCGATTCTAATGTTTAGATAAGCGTAGGAGCGATGGTGCGATTGCTTGTAGAAGCGATGGTGCGATTGCTTGTAGAAGCGATGGTGCACTTGCCTGTAGGAGCGATGGTGCGCTTGCCTGTAGGAGCGATGGTGCGCTTGCCTGTAGGAGCGATGGTGCACTTGCCTGTAGAAGCGATGGTGCACTTGCCTGTAGAAGCGATGGTGCACTTGCCTGTAGGAGCGATGGTGCGATTGCGGAGCAATTGCCATCGCGAATTGCATCCGTTAGCACTGTCTTGAAATAGGTCGAGCACCCGGTAACTATTTTTAAAGGACGCCGTGTATACATCCATGTAGGCTCGTCCGCATCATCCCTGATGCGTATGCCTTCAAAAACAGTTTCCGGCTCCTCTCCTGAACCATTGTGCCAAACGCCCTATGTGCCAAATATAGCGTAGGAGCGATGGTGCGATTGCAGCGCAATTGCCATCGCGAATTGTTTCGGTTTGCACCAGCGTTTATTAATGTGTAGAAGCGATGGTGCACTTGCCTGTAGGAGCGATGGTGCGATTGCGGAGCAATTGCCATCGCGAAGCTTTTTAGCCATCGCGAATTGATTCGGTTTGCACTAATCTTGTTTATTTTTCGGAAGCAGCTTTCCACCTCGGCTCAATAACCCGTCGCAATTCGGTCATAATTTTGTAGGAAGCGGCGATTAGCGTATCGGTTTCTTCAACCTTGTCATTGCCGGCGAAATCATTGACCACACCACCTGCTTCTCTGACCAGCAGGGCACCGGCAGATACATCCCAGGGTTTCAGACCGATCTCAAAGAAGCCGTCCACCCGGCCTGCAGCAGTCCAGGCGAGATCCAATGAGGCGGTACCGGCACGTCGAAAATCTTCAGCTTTTTCCCAAATTGCGTGAAAAATATCCATATAAACGGGCATATGCTCACGTTTGCGGAATGGGAAAGCCGTTGCCAGAATGGCGCCTTCCAGATCGATTCTTTGTGATACCCGAATGCGTTCGTTATTCATGTAAGCGCCACTGCCACGGGTGGCAGTAAACATTTCATCCCTGATAGGATCAAATACAACCGCATGCTCTGTTCGCCCTTTGAACTGCTGCGAAATGGAAACTGCAAAATGCGGCAGGCCATGCAGATAATTGCTGGTGCCGTCCAAAGGATCGATAATCCACCTGTAGTCACTTTCATCGCCGCCGCTGACGCCACTTTCTTCAGCAAGGATGGCGTGTTCAGGGAAGAAGCGTGAGATTTCGCTTACAATCTCCGCCTCGCAGGCGCGGTCTACTTCAGAAACATAATCATGCCGGGCCTTGCGGATGACCGGAATGGAGCTGACATGCAAAAGGTTTCGGCGCATGAATTCGCCAGCCTTTTCGGCCGCAGCAATTGCTACATTCATATGTGGATGGGACATGCAGATACTCAAGGAATTTAAAGGTGGCACAGGATAACAGAAGCGAAACCCTGGTGGCAGATCATCTGAACAAGATTCGTATTGTTTTGATTGATACAACCCACCCGGGAAATATCGGCGCCACGGCCAGGGCCATGAAAGTGATGGGTGTTACCAGTCTTCATCTGGTCAATCCGGCCATCTATCCGCATGCAGATGCGACTGCCCGTGCCTCTGGAGCTGATGACATTCTGCAACATGCAATGGTCCATGAAACGCTGGATGACGCGCTGGATGGCTGCTCTCTGGTACTGGGAACCAGTGCGAGATTACGCAGCCTGCCTATGCCGCAATTGAACCTCAGGAGCGCAGCGGAAGTAGCACTGACCGATTCCGGGGGTAGGGATGTGGCTATATTATTTGGCCGGGAGCGCCACGGCTTGACCAATGAACAGATGCAAAGATGTCATCGACTCGTTCATATTGAAACCAATCCTGAATATGGTTCATTGAACCTCGGACAGGCGGTTCAGTTGGTTACATATGAGCTTCGCATGGCAATTCTGGAGTCTGGCCGGGTTACACCGCCCTCTACTGACTCGCAAGCCGTTGATGCATCACAGATGGAGATGTTTTACCGGCACCTTGAGCAAACTCTTCTTGATCTTGAATTTCTAAACCCTGATCAGCCAAGAAAGTTAATGATGAGGCTCAGGCGGTTATTCAACCGTTCGCGCCCGGATCAAAACGAAATAAACATTCTTCGTGGGATATTGGCGGCTGCGCAAAGAGCAAAAACGGGCCGCACAAAAGGCATTGAGGAAAACAATTAATAATAAATTTAATGTATTGTCCTTGAATTATTGCCGGTCGACTGCTAATTATAAGATATAGAAAGATTTTGCAGTGCAAATGGATTTGCCTGCTAACGCGAGGGAGTGGCGTTCAATGTTGTACCCCCGACAGGTTCTCAAACGAATAGGCCAACTGTCTGTGTTGTTGGCATTCTTTGTATCAGTATTTTTTACTTCGCTTGTATCTGCCGATCATCTGCTGGTTAGTAGGTATTTTTCTGGTGCCTGGACTTCAAAGGACCATCAAAGTCAGGGCATTATGCTACACATTGCTGAGCAACCCGATGAAAGCAAGGTGGGTGTGGCGCACTGGTTCACTTTTGGTAATGATCTTGAGTCGGCCTGGTATGTAGCTGCAGGGCCGGTTGAGGGTCACGAAATCGTCATGAAACTCTTCTCGGCATCCGGCGTAGGTTTTCTTGAGCCAGAATCACCTGAAAGCCTTTCGGTTGCTGAAATAGGAACTTTGATTCTTTCATTTCACAATTGCAATCAAGGCACAGCCTTCTTTGATACTCCTGAAGATGAACTTGGATCTGGTGAATTTGATATCCGTCGACTGACCAGTTTGTATCATTCGCGTTGCAGTGGTGGCCTATCAGATGACACACCATCTGATAAGCGGCCGGAAAAACTTGATGTCGATCTGATTCCTGTGCGTGAAGATGTTAGCGGCAAGGGCAAGGCGATGTTCTGGCAGCGTCCCGACCGCTCTGATTTCTCAGTCAAAGTGGAGGGCATGCCTGACGGAATTTATGACCTGATGGTATGTGATGCTGATCAGGGTGATCTGGAAATTACTGAAGGACAGGGCGGTCTCGAGTTTCGCAGCCCGGAAATTGATAGCAAATTACTGCTTAACTTTGACCCCCGGGACTGTCAGATTGATCTGGTAGATGGCATGGGTATAGCCTTCAGCAGCGGTGATGCCGTACTAATGGCCAAAGACAAAGGAAAGCCGAAGGACAAACCAGGCAATGGATCACAAAATGCTGATATCAAGGTTGACCTGACCAATACAGGGGAGATTGTCGAGGCTGAAGGAGAAGCAGAATTTTCAATCCATGGTGTGAATACAGAATTTGAAATTGAAATAGAGAATGTACCTCCTGGATTTTATCCCCTGGTGATAAATGGTGATGAAAAAGCCCAGATAGAAGTTGTTGAGGATGACGGAAAATTCAAAGGTATGTTGAAGTTCTCAAGCCCGGTAAAAGATGGCTCGCTGGACCTGAATTTCGACCCCCGTGGTGAAATCGTTGAAGTCCTTCAAGTAGATACTGTCATTCTTGAATCGCTGTTTCCGGACGAATAACTCTCCCTTTTCGTCCTTTAACGGCGACTACCTGCGGGCCGGCTCGGAGCCGGCCCGTTTTTTTACGTAAGGGATCTCCAATCTATTTCGCCCAGCATATATATTAGTTTAGAATTTTGTATCCACGGCCCCGCAAGCAATTTTTCACGACCCGAAGCTGCATATGTTCGCCTTCGTTTAAGCCTTTCACCCCACCGGTTATCGCACCAATGGCGGCACCTTCACCCGCATCTGAACGTTTGCTCACAGCACCAATGGCCCCACCTGTAACTGCTCCGGAGGCTGAACCTTTTGCCGCTTTTTTACCAATTGCTACCTGTTCAGCGTAGCCTTCACAGTCGTCCAGATCGTCCTCGTAACGACTCATATCAACACCTTTCTGGTCGATAATGATTTCGTTTGTCGTTGTACAAGCCACAATCGTGGCCAACAATCCTATTGAGACAATAATCGTTTTCATAAGCTTTTCAACATTTGCATGGGTCAACCGTTTTCAGAAGTAGGCTCTGTATTTTCCTGATCTTCTGACGGTTCAGTGGCCTGATGAGACCGATCCCGGCCACCCTGTCGATTTGCTCTGTTTCCGGTTTGATTACGCCCTTGTCCTTTGCCCTGGCTCCTTCGCTCATGAATCAACTGGCGTTGTTCTTCAGTGAAAATGGCCTGAATTTCCTGGCGACCACCGCCGTTTTGACGGATTTCCATAATCTGTTCAGCTTGCTCGTCGGAAAGACTGAGATATTCTTTCATACGGACCATTTGTTCCGGCCCACCTCTTCGGTTTTGGCCTTCAGACTTGTTCTCAGCGGCGTTTGCTACAGAAGACGCAAATGCGGTTATCAAAATCAGTGTCAATAGTTTTTTCATGTGTTTATTGTCCAAAATACAGAGCTTCAGTATATTCCCCGGAGTGCGCTCAATTGTTGAGGAAAAGGAAAAAACACGTAAATAAGTGTAAATTTTGTTGATGCAGAGGCTCCGGATGAGCTTTTCCTTCTCCGTCAATTCGATTTTAAATAGTCTGGTACTGGTATCTCAAAGCGCATATCCGGGGAGGTTATTGCTTTATTGACGGTGTGCAAATAGGGTACGTCGCCCGCCCAGACCGGTTGGTCAAGATCTACTGTCGGGTCATCTGGTGGACCGGTACGGATCTTGGTTGTAAAGGTCTGTATCGGTAATGCCAAAAGATGAGTTGCATTGAGTTCCTTACGGGTTGAGGGGCGAATATCCGCCAATCTGCCTGGCATCAGGTGCTCAACCAGCACATCGAAAGATTCACTTTTTTCATCTGCATCGTCCACTAATCTGGCCTTGCCAAATACCATGACAGACCGGTAATTCATTGATGAATTAAAAGCTGAACGTGCGTAAACCATGCCATCGAGGTGGGTGACGGTAGCGCAACAATTCAATCCATTGGCTAGAGACTTCATCAGTCGACTGGCAATCGAGCCGTGTAACAGAAGGTTTTTGTCGTGTCGTGCACAGGCCATGGGAACTACATATGGAATATCGTCCAGAGTAAATCCGACATGACAGATATTCGCGTCATCAAGGATCGCACAAGCCTGATTAAAGTCTTTACCGCCTCGCTCTTTCTCGCGTTTATGCCTGGTATCCGGTTGTTGGCTCATTATGATTTTATCCTGTGGTAGTCTGGACATATTGTAGGCTTATCCTAATTCTTCCAGGCTGGGTTTAAACTATACAGATTGCTGCACTTCGATGACTGACGAAAACAAAAAACCGGACCGGACATGGGCGAAACTCGTGTGGAAAGTGGTGTGCGACATCCCACCGGGACATGTCCTTACTTACGGTGAAGTGGCCCGTTTGTCGGGTATGTCCAGCGCGGCACGACGCGTCAGTCAGGCGATGAGCTGGGCCCCCCGGAATTTAAACGTCCCCTGGCACAGGGTCATCAATTCTCAGGGAAAAATTTCCATTCCCAAAGATTCGCCCTGGCATGAGATGCAGAAATCCCGTTTGCAGGAAGAGGGTGTAGTCTTTCTCAATGGCAAGATTGATTTGAAAAGGTTTGGTTACAAAGGTACGGTTGATGCCCTACTTTGGGGCCACATGGATTAGGCTGTTGTCAGTGGACAAAATGAATGAAAAACTCCCGCAAAGTGCTGTTTCAGAACCCTCAGAATCTTCAAAATTGAATTCTGATCTGATCGCGCTGAATATTGCCAAAGCTCATGAAATCAGCAAAGCACAAATATTGGTGCAAAAAAAAGGTGACGGTAATGTTGTCGCAGTTACTCCGGATGTTTTTTTTGCACTCACTTTATGCGAAAAATTTAGTACCGTAAAAACACATACAAAACGTATCGTTAAAGAGGTTCCTGCTTTACATGGGCACTCTGAACAAGTTGAACAAGTGCTCAAAGAATCTATCAAAAATGGATTGCTGATATCTGCGGCAGAAGTCTGTAACGCGATTCTTGGCCATGAGAGGGATGCCACCCAATCGAGCGAGCCAAGCAAAATCGCGCCCGCAATTGTTGTCATCATTAGCTGGGAACGTCCTGCTTCGCTTCAACGTCTTCTTGAGTCTATGGCAGCAAAATCCAGCCTGGAAAGTATAGAAAAAATATACGTCGTAGACGATTCCCGTGATGATACAAACATCAAACAGAATGAGGAAATA
>JBLHGQ010000162.1:0-6423 GCA_047614505.1 Rhodothermales bacterium
TGCACTTCAATTTTCTGGTCTTCCGTCTCGTCTTTATACTTATTGACGCCCACGACGACCCTTTCTCCGCTACTTTTGCGTTTGGCAAAATCGTAAGCGAAATCCGCAATCTCACGCTGGAAAAAACTCATCTCGATCGCTTTCAACGTTCCTCCAAGTTCATCGATCTTGTGGAGATATTCATCAATACCGCGTTCGAAATCACGTGTCATTGATTCTACATAGTAGGATCCGCCAACAGGGTCGATGACCTGGGTAACATTCGTTTCGTCAGCGATAATTTGCTGGGTTCTGAGTGCGACTTTCATCGCCAATTCGGAAGGGATTGAATATGCCTCATCAAGACCATTGGTGTGTAATGACTGGGTGCCGCCGAGAACCGCCGCCAAGGCCTGAAGGGTAGTTCGCACGATGTTGATCATGGGTTGAGGTTTGGTTAGCGTTGCAGCAGCAGTCTGAGTATGGAAACGCAGTCGCATGGATTCGGGACGCTTGGCGCCGAATTCATTACGCATCATCTTGGCGTAGTAACTCCTTAAGCCGCGAAACTTAGCTATCTCCTCAAAAAAATCCGCCTGACAAACAAAGAAAAATGACAAACGCGGAGCAAATTCATCAACGTCCAGACCAGTTGCTGTAACCGCACGTACATATTCCCGCGTGATGGCCATGGTGAATGCTGCCTCTTGAAGGGCGCTCGAACCGGCTTCGGAAATATGGTAACCGCTGATGTTGATGGGGTTATATCGAGCCATCCGAGGGGTAGTGTAGGTAATTGTGTCGCGGACCAGTCGCATGCTGGGTTCCGGTGGGTAAATCCATTCTTTTTGCGCGATATATTCCTTGAGAATATCATTCTGGATGGTTCCGGAAAGTTTGTTCAAATCCAAGCCGCGATCTTCTGCGACAGCAATGTACATCGCCAGCAGTATCCATGCGGAAGGGTTAATGGTCATAGATACACTGATTTGTTCGAGATCGATGTTGGCAAAAAGCTTGTCCATATCTTCAAGCAGGTCAATGGCAACACCTTCGCGTCCGACTTCGCCTATGCTGCGTGGGCTGTCCGAATCGAAACCCATGAGAGTCGGCATATCAAAGTCGACCGAAAGACCGGTCTGGCCCTGTGCAATGAGGTATTGGAATCGTTCGTTGGTTTCATCAGGTGTGCCGAAACCGGCAATCTGGCGCATGGTCCATGGGCGGCCACGGTACATCGTTGGGTAAGGACCACGTGTGAACGGATAACGACCAGGCAGAGAAATATCTTCATACGGAATATCAGCAACATCTGCAGGTGTATAAACACGCTTAACCGGCCGTTGCGAACCAGAGATATACTCTTTTTGGGATTCCGGACGCTTTGCTAGAAATTCGGCGAGCTCGTGCGATTCCCAGTGCTGGAAATCTTGATCTAATTGCCTTTGAACCGCATCCTCGATCAATTTTGTCATTTCCGGACCCGTTTTACTCATGATAATTATCCTTCCGATTTCTAATCAGGTTGCGACCGCAATTTGACCAATCAAACTGGCAGCCGCGGTATGTGGGTCCAGTTGACGGGCCAGGACTCTGTCAACAATGGCCTGGAAATTCTGGTCGTTGCCTGGAGCATGGATACTTTCCATCAGTAGATCCTTTGCGATGGCGCGAATTCGCGCTTCAGTGGCTGTGCGTTCCCGTCGAATCAGTTCACCGGAACTGATCAGCCAGTTCATGTGTTCCTCAAGAGAATCTGTCAGTTCCGCTATGCCCTTTCCAGTCAATCCGACAGTGCTCAATACCGGGATTACCCATCCGTCAGTCGGTGGCATACCCCCCAGCATCAGCATATTTTTGAGATCGGCAACGGCTTTATCGGATTCCGGTCGGTCGGCCTTATTAACCACATGCAGATCCGCAATCTCCATCAATCCGGCTTTAATGGCCTGTATGTCATCACCGAGCCCCGGAACTGAAACGACTACGGTTGTATGTGCGATTTTCATGATTTCTACATCAGCCTGACCGACACCCACGGTCTCGACGATGATAATGTCCCAGTCAGTCGCATTAAGCACCGCAACAGAATCCACGGTTGCCTTTGAGACACCACCGAGTGTTCCGCGTGAAGCCATCGAACGAACGAAGATACCCGCATCCAATGTATGTTCCTGCATGCGGATTCGATCACCGAGAATGGCACCACCGGAAAGTGAGCTGGATGGATCAACAGCGATGATGCCCACCGTTTTATCGCGTGCACGTAACTCCTTGGCCAGTGAATTTACCAGCGTGCTCTTGCCACTGCCAGGCGCGCCGGTAACACCGATTACATGCGAATTACCACCCTTGGCATGTAATTCGCTACGTAAAATTGGCGCCATGTCGGAACTGGATTCCAATGCAGTTATAAGCTGGCTGATTGCAGTTATCTGCCGCTCATATCCTCGCTCAAGTAACTTGGTTGCCCGGGCGGCCGTGCTTGCTGATTTCACGCAGATTCCAGGATTTCATTAAAAAGATCACGACGGTCAATGACCCGCCGGGCCTTGAATTCAGTACGCTCGAAGGTGTTTGTGGGCACCATTTGAACCTCGGCGCGCACGCCAAGTGCGGTGCGCAATTTTGTTTCAAGTGTATGGCGCAGTGTATCGATCGCTTTTAAGTTGCCCGCAATCTCCTTTGCATACTCCGCCTGAACAACAAGGGTATCCATGGTGTCTTCTCTGGAAATGATAATGCGGTGCTCACCGCTATAAAGTTTTTCAGCTGACAGGATTTCATCAATTGCGCTTGGAATGATATTTTCACCCCGGATGGTGAACTGATCATCTATTCGTCCGTAGATGCCACGCGGCAAGATGGGATAGGTACGGCCGCACGGACTGGGGCCCGCTTCCCAGCGTGTCAGATCTCCTGACAGCAGGCGTATCATCGGTTGTGAGGTACGTTCCAGATGAGTGTAAACAGGCGTACCTTCGCTGCCATAGGGAACCCGTAGGCAGGTATCAGGATCTACGACCTCTGTATAAACGATGTCCTGCCAGCACAGCATGCCTGCATGGGCCTTGGTCTCAGCCAGATTCGTCCAGGGTGACATTTCTGCCATTGAACCGGAATCAAACACTTTGCCACCGTAAGCTGATTCGATTTTTTTGCGTATGGACGGTATGGAGGCGCCTGGTTCGCCTGAAAAAAACAGGATGCGTATACCGAAATCATGCGGATCAATGCCATTTTCAATGGCAACCTCTGCCAGCCGTAATGCATAACTGGGTGTCCCGTAAAAGACACTTGGTTTCATCTGTAGCATCCAGTTGACGCCGCGTAAGGTTTGTCCGCTGATACCCGCGCCAAAGGGAAACGCAGCCGCCCCAAGGCGTTCGGTTCCTGCGAGCGCAGCCCATGAGCCCATATAGAGACTGAATACCGAACCGATGAAAACGGTGTCATTTGGCCGGATGCCCATACTCCACATGACCCGCGCATGAGCATTTGAAATCGAACGCCAATCTTCAGGACCGATTCCAAATGCTGTAGGACGTCCAGTAGTACCGGAAGTGCCATGCAGCCTGGCTACTTGATTTTTTGGAATGCATAGATAGTCACCAAAGGGAGGGCTTTCTATCTGTGACTGGCGAAGTTCTTCCTTGGTAATGACGGGAACTTTCTCGAAATCCTGAAGCGTCTTTATATCACCAGGTTCAAGCCCGTCTTTACTCCATTTGCGGCGATAGAAAGGGCTATGCTCATGACAGTAGTGCATGATGCTCTGTATACGCTCAAGGATCTTTTCATCGCGCTGTTCCGGATCCATGGTTTCCCGGTGCGGAAACCAGTATTCCACATCGGCAGCTGGCTTATAAGCGTCGTCATAAGAAGGTGGCCAGCTCCAGGATTCCATCAGTCACGATCGCCTCTTTGTGCTACCAGGTCGTAAATCCGTTGTGCCACAAATTCGGGTGGTGTGTCTTGACCCAGAATTTCCTGCACGCCCAATGCCTTTAGAGCGTCAACATCCTCATCGGGCATGACACCACCGCCGAGAAGAATATACCGGTCGAATACTTCCTGTTCTTTCAATTGATCGATAATCATGGGAAAGAGCGTCATATGGGCACCGGAAAGCAGACTGACGCCAATAACGTCAACATCCTCCTGGATGGCCGTGCTAACAATTTCTTCAGGACTACGATGCAGGCCGGTGTAGATAACTTCCATGCCGGCATCTCTCAGAGCACGCGCAATCACTTTGACGCCCCGGTCATGGCCATCAAGGCCCGCTTTCGCCATTAACACACGGATCGGACTGTGCGGAGCTACTGCATTGTTCACTGTCTTGCTCTCCTTAAAGTTTGTCTGGCCCCGGCTCGTACAATATTGCCAGTACGTCTACCCGCCGACTTGGAATCGACTATGGTCTCGTCTTCCCCAACATTGCTTCGGTGACTTCTCAAGAAGCTGCAGAATTGTAGCTTGGATCGAAGAGGGTGGTCAATAATAACGTCACTAATTTGCCCAACTGGAATTATTTAGCAGGTTTCAGACAGCCATCGCGAGGCCGAGCGGGGTTACATCAGCAAAAAAATCAAGAATCTCCGACAGGTCGGGAGGGAATTCAAAGAACAGGACACTCATATGAGTATCCAGACCTTTTTCTAGTGAATCTGTCTAACCGCCAACTTTGCGCTGGCCGGTCCAGTATTGCTCTCTGAGCTTGAATTTCTGTAGCTTACCTGTAGCGGTACGCGGTAATTCACTCACAAACTCAACCGATGTCGGGCATTTAAAATGCGCCATTTTCTCGCGACAAAAGGCGATCAATTCTTCTTCGCTCGCTTGCTTGCCTTCACAAACCACGACTAACGCTTTCGGCGTTTCTCCCCACACCTCGTCCGGGACACCGATAACCGCGCATTCAAGTACCGCCCCGTGTTGGTACAAGGTAGCTTCGATATCCGCCGAACTGATGTTTTCACCACCGGAGATAATGACGTCCTTTTTGCGATCAACAATATGAATGTTATAGACCTCATCCCAGACAGCCAGATCACCGGTGTGGAAATAACCATCATAAATGGCGCGCCCGGTCTCGTCGGGTTGTTCCCAGTAGCCGGCAAAAACGACATTGGAGCGTACACAAACTTCCCCTACAGACTCACCATCACGCGGCACCAGATTGCCTTCATCGTCCAGTAATTGCAGCTCTACTCCAATGCCCGGTACGCCGGCCCGTGAGCGACGCTGGTAATCGCTTTCGTCGGTCGCAAAATCTACCTGCGACGAGGTTAAAAAAGGCGCTGTCTCGGTGAGTCCATAAAGCTGCAGAAAATTCCATCCCAGTTCCTGCTCGAGACGTTCAATAAATGCCGCAGGCGGGGGTGCACCCGCCACAACCACACGCGGTTTCGAGCCTGTCGACTGATCACCCATATCTGGGCAATCCAAAATAATGCGCATTACTGCAGGTGCCATACAGGCAAATGTCACTCCTTCGGCAGCAACTAACTCGAATATAGTTTTGGCTGCGACTGTTCGCAAAACCACATGGGTGCCACCCATGCCGGTGAGGGCATAGACGCCGCCCCAACCATTGCAATGGAACATCGGCAAGGTCCATAACTCGACGTCTTCGTGTGCAATCCGCAGGTGGGCGATGAGACTGTAAGCATTGATGTAGCAATTGCGATGCGTCAAAATGACGCCTTTCGGGCGTGCGGTGGTCCCGGATGTGTAGTTGATCGACACCGGATCATTCTCGTCCCGTTCCACCAATGCAGGCTCATGCGTTGGCATTACCGCAATCATTTCATTCCAGTCAGTCCAGCCCGGATAGTCCCCGGGTTCACGGGCCGCAACAATCCAGTGTTCTACAGATGATAGTTTGTCGCGAATGGTATCGATCATATCCGTATATTCAAAATCAACCAGCACCGCTTTGACACCGGCATGATTAATAATGAATTGATGATCCTCCGGCACCAGCCGAAAATTCAGTGGTACCAGGATTGCGCCAATTTGGCTGGTCGCGTAGAAACTTTCCAGGAAGAAGTGTGAATTGGGGCTGAGGATGCAGACACGATCCCCTTTGCCGGCACCGAGCTGTAATAAGGCATGGGAAAGTTGGTTGACCCGGTGCTGGTACTGCGCGTAAGTAAAACGTTTATCGTCATCGACAATTGCCGTTTTATTTGGAAAAAGTCTTGAAGAGCGCCTTAGAAAATCATCAATGAGTAACGGTACGTGCATATTCCTGTCCTCGCGTGTGGTGTCGACTTCTTTAAATTGAGCACTACTCAAAGAAAGAAAAACTGAACACCCACTTTCTTAACTAGCTGGTGTAGGAAAAAATATGTTCGTGCCTACATATTCCTCCGATACTCCCCACCCACATCATACAGCGCATGGCTCATCGAACCCAATGAGCAATCTTTCCCCGCC
>JBLHGQ010000163.1:0-6395 GCA_047614505.1 Rhodothermales bacterium
CTGCTGGCATTTGAATCACCTGAATGGGCCTATTTTGGACCCCAGGTGATGTTTATCGGACGAAAAAATCCTGAATGACTCACAGTGACACATTTAGTGATTCTGATTTGCATTGGATGCAGCAAGCAATGGATTTGGCCAAGTTGGCCGAGGAAAAAGGCGAGGTGCCGGTAGGTGCTGTCCTGGTCAGAGATGGACTGGTTCTCGGTAAAGGTTGGAACAGTAATATCGAGCGGAATGATCCCTCTGCTCATGCCGAGATTATGGCCATGCGTAATGCGGGACTGGTTGCCCAAAATTACAGGTTACCCGGTAGTACTCTGTATGTAACCCTGGAGCCTTGCAGCATGTGTGCTGGTGCAATGATTCATGCCCGGCTGGAAAGGTTGGTTTTTGGTGCAACTGATCCCAAAACTGGTGCTGCCGGTGGTTGCTTTGATATTCTGAGGGATGCCAGGCATAACCATCAGGTCAGAGTTGAAGGTGCTTGCATGCAAAAGGAATGCTCGGACATATTGAGAGAATTTTTCAGGGCCAAGCGGAATACTTAAGCATTGGCCCATTATCATTTCGCCCGGCATAAACCGGCGAATAATCAAAATAATAGTGAGTTAGGAGATTTGTTAGATGCGTACCCCTAAAATTGTTTTACTGCTGCTCGCCGCCTTACCGTCTGTCGCATTTGCCTATCTGGATCCCGGCACCGGAAGCATGCTGTTGCAGGTCATATTGGGCGGCATTGCAGCGGTTGGCGTGGCCTTGAAGTTGTTCTGGTATCGAATTATCGCTTTCTTTGGTATCAAGAAAAGTCCTGCGGCCTCCGATGACGGCGATGATGACGATGACATTTGAGATATCGGGGTTTATTGATCTTTGAATACTCAAGATAACAATCAGGCCCAACTCGAGCCCGATACAGGATCTTTCCGGGATCGCGATGGGCGTATTTACCTGCATGATGATCGCGTATTCCGGGGCCTGAGCAAGGCCGCGTTGGAGAACTACCAAAAGGTTATCGAGACGAAATTTTACCGCAAGTTCAGCAAAGCCGGCTTGTTGGTTAATACGGTTGAAGTTGAAAGCCTGGACAACCCGTTGCCAATCAATGTTCAACAACAATGGGCAGGATTCCTGGAACACGAACGTGTGGCAGTGATCTCCTATCCATATGAATGGGCGTTCTCAATGCTCAAATCTGCGGCTCTTTTGCAGCTGAGATTGACTGCAGCGGCGATCAAGGAAGGTTTTACTCTAAAAGATGCCAGCCCGTACAACATACAGTTTGTCGGCAATAAACCTGTTTTTATTGATATAGCTTCATTCGAAGCCTTGCGCGAAGGCGAGCCCTGGTCTGCCTATCGCCAGTTTTGTGAGATGTTCCTCTTCCCTTTGATGTTGCAATCCTACAAAGGCGTTAACTTCCAGCCATTCATGCGTTCCAGGATTGATGGAATTGATGTGCAAACCGCGGGCAAGCTGTTTGGTTTTCGCGATCGCTTCCGCAAGGGGGTGTTTGGCAATGTTTGGCTTCAGGCAAAATTGGACCGGCGTTTTGGCGGGTCCAGTGAAAACGTTCGTTCAAGCCTGAAGTCTGCCGGCTTCAACCGTGAGTTGATTCTGGTCAATATCCGCAAGCTAAAAAAACTGATCACGGCATTAAGCTGGGAAGGTGATGGCTCTGAGTGGGGTGACTATACAAGTTTCCATAATTATTCCGATGAAGACCATGCGCAAAAAGAGGCGTTTATTGCACACTGCGTCGAGCAGGGAGAGCCCGGAACCGTTTGGGACATTGGCTGTAATACCGGTCAGTTTTCCAGTATTGCAGCTCAACACTGCAAACAGGTAGTAGCAACTGATATTGATCATTTTGCTGTAGAGCGCCTATACCGCAACCCTGAAATACCCGCTAATGTACTGCCCCTGGTGCAAAACGTTGCTGATCCCTCTCCCAATTGGGGTTGGCGCAATCTGGAACGTCGCGATTTACAGTTTCGTAGTCAACCAGGGATGGTGCTTTGCCTTGCCCTTATACATCACGTGGTTATAACCGCCAATATTCCATTGGCAGAGTTTATTGCATGGCTTGCAAGTGTCACAGATCAGTTGGTGATTGAGTTTGTCTCCAGAGATGATGACAAGGTGGAAACTTTGTTACGAAACAAGGAAGACAAGTACTGGGACTACCGACAGGATTATCTGGAAGAACAATTAGGCCGTTATTTCGAAATTCGCGAGCAAATCGGACTCAGGGACGAGAAACGGCAACTTTATTGGTGTCAGAAGCTGGCTTCATTTTCAGATGAATAGACCGTAGCAGAGCAGAGACCTCAAAGTGCTCTATGCCAGGCGGCAATGCAGAAAACGAAAATTGCGCCGATACAAAATTATTGATTGGCTTCAGATCTATCCCGGCCAGACTGATATTGATCCGGTTCCAATAGCCTTTACCCATTTCTAGTTTGATTGCTTCAGAAATCACCTGGCCGTTGACGCTGAGTTTCATTGTTTGTTCCGGAATCCATTTTGGCAGGTGAAATGCGAATTCCAGTTCCGGAACTCCTTCAGATTCCTTCGGAACAGAGATCAGGAAAGCCAATTGCCGGCCGTTAATCCATGTGGCTTCTTTATCTGGCTCGGATACGCTGTATCGCACACCAAGTACAAATGAATCACCGTTGCGGTAGTTCACCGGATCGTAACTACTCGGCGCAGTTTGGGGAATCGTAATTTCTTTGAGTAACCAGCTTCTACTGTCGCGAACATCATTACCAACTGAATAGCGTTGATGCGGGACAGGATTTCCACTAAACAGGTCACGAGTTAAATAAGGCAGGAAATTGCGCTCCCTTTCGGTGTTTTCTTGCAGATCAAAAACCGAAGAACCTGTCAAAGAAGAGTCAACCAGACCGCTCAATGCCAACGCAGTTGGTGCAATATCCATCAGGCTGGTGGGAAGCCGGCTAAATTTTAATGGCTGCTTATTATTCTTTTCCTTGATCATGAAAGCAGGGCGCGCCGAGCCCATCAGACCAGAATTCAGAGGAGTTTGCTGGGACCCATACAATTCGTCCGCAGGTGCGATTCCACAGCCGTGGTCGCCGGTAATGATAATGGCCGTTTCATCATAAATTCCAGCGGATTTTAATGCTTCAATCAGACCTGCAATACCCTGTAAAACACAATATGTCTGTTCCAGATAATTTTCCCTGCTGCGCTCAAGACTGCGTTGGTAATTACAGTCGGCATCCCAGTGCGGTGGGATATGTGTGCCGATATAGTGGTAATACTTAAATACAGGCGGCCCGTCTGTGACCTGCATTTTCTCACTCCATTCCCTGATAATAGGGTCCGGCCACGGCGAGGATCCGTCTAGTGAGTTATCTGACAAAAACCAGTGGCCATCGTCGTAGATTTTTTCTTTCAAGTGCATTGGGGTCAGTCTGAATAAGGAAAGGTCTGCAAGTATTCGTAAAGAAGTCTCCTGACTTTCGCTTTCGTGACGGTAATAACCTCTGGCTTTCATGTCATTGAATGGTCGTGAAACACAGGAATCAGCGTCAGGGGCGCAATAAGCATTTGAAATTAGTGCGTAGTCGAGGCGATAGCCGGCAGCCTTGAGCCTGCGTGGATAGCCTTTGGCTTGTACGTGGGGGATGACTTTTTGGTAATCATGCCCTTCATTCAGGTCGAAAGGAATGCCAGTCAGAATGGTAGGGACGGATGGTGCAGTACCCTGGAACATTCCAAGATGATTGGCAAATAATGTAAATCCCTCAAATCGGGAAGCAAGTTCGGGGTGCTCCTCCAGCACCTGCTGAGCGATGTCACTTTGAAATCCATCCGGCAGTAAATGAATGAGGTTGCCGTTTTGTGAAAAATTAAACACTGCAGGATCGATAGTCTCATCGCTTTCACGAACCTGGGAGTTGCTTGAAAAAACAAGCAGCGATGGAATCAGTAAGGCGCAGGAAGAAAGAATCGGCAAGGCCGCCAACCATCGGGACTTCGGGCGAGCCCATTGCAACACCAGAGTGATGACGAACAGACCTGCCAAAAATCCAAACCACTCATATCTGAAAGCTTGCCCATTACTTCGAAAGTTAACGGCTTGTCCGTTGAAGCTACCGTATTCGAATAGATCATGAACCACGTTGCCCTGTATGGCCAAAACCATGGCAAAACCCAACATAAGCAGGCCAAAACGGTGCGCGGTTTGTTGCCCCGTCAAGCGGCCCAGTGCAGAAGACAGAAAAGCCAGCACGATACAAAGACCAAACAGCCCGAGGCCCAAATTAACAAGCGGCATGACTATATCTGCCGGATTGTTCACCGCAATAAACAAAGGCGTGGCAAATACCGTTACGAACCAGAAGGCCAGGTGATTGTGAAAAGTCTTGAACATTCTAGTGATTGGCCCGGATATCAATTTGTTGAATTGCCACGCCAAGCGTGCGCTTGTCATTACCGGCATTGATCGATAATGGGGATACTGCATCCGGCAACAGAAATATTAACTCAATCATTTCCGGGTTGCCCTTCAGAACCGTCTCGGGCACCTGCCATTCAATCTCGCGAAACTTCTCTTCACTCAGTTCCCAGGAGCCCGCTTCAATACCATTTGTGGTGATCCAGAGTGATTGCATTTCAAGTTCTGGTGCATGCAAAAAGGGCATTAATACCGCTTTGAATGTAAGGCTTTTCAAACCTGCTGGAACGGGTATCTCCAGACTGGATGATTTACCCAATGACCAGGCAATTCCGGGAGTGTCAACGCCCCAATTTCCGGTCAGATAAGAAAGTACGCCTGGATCACTCAGATCCAGTGTAGCTTTAAGCTGGCCATCGATTTCTTTTAACGGCGAGGCGGTTGCATTACAGTCAAAATCGTTCCTGTTGCCAAATACCCATTCCGATGAACAAGGTGCCGGGTAGGAGGCCTCCAGAGCCAGTTGCTGGTCATTGCTAAGCACAAACACCCTCGTGTTGACTGCCTTGTCCTCGTTCAGTGGAACCAGCAGAGAATATCGGTTCCCATCAATGCTGCCAATACCGGCAAGTTGATCGTCCATAAATACCAGCACGCCTGAATCACTACTCATGGAATTGCCAACCGCGCCACTGATCCGCACGAGGGCGCCGACTTCACTTTGAAATGACTGAACGGTGCCGGGAAGCTGGCCGGCACGCACTTCGAATTTTCCATTGTCACCAGACTGGATCATCTCAGATTCGCCATCGTTTCGCAGTGTGAAGTCCAATGTCCCGGGGCGTTCAAGTGGGGACAGGGTTAAAGTCTCGCCAACGCCATTAATCAGGTAGGCCTGCACCGTATTGATTCCTTGCTGCAATGCGCCTTCGCCTAGTATGGCGGAAAATGTATTCCGGTATGGAGCAAGATTCAGGGTGCGGGTGGTTGCCTCTATTTTTCCATTTACTGCAATTGCGAGATTTGCCGGTAAATCTGAATCGGGCAATCCGGAAATTACGCCCTTCACCAGCCTTGGTAAGAACGATGCATCGGTGCGAATATTCAGGTAGAGCTGTTCACCCTCAAGTTGCACGATCCCTTTTTTTTGTTTGCTAACAGAAAATTCTCCCGGCCTGTGGTTTTGCAATTGTGGCGCCGGGCCAATTCTGAAAATACCATTGGGATCATTTTCGTCAAACACTGAGGCCAGTTCTGCAGCACGGTCCTTCAGGTGCGCATTGTGTTCGCTGAGTGAATATTCAAATACGGAACCATTCGTTTGCAGGACCTGAATGTTTTGCGGCTGGTTGCGGCTGGAAAGTAAGGAAATTCCGTCAAATTCCCAGTCAACTGAGATTCCCAGGGTATCGACAAGGGTCGGTAGGATGTCACTCAGGCTTGCATGTGAATCTTCAATTTGCCCGGCTTGATGTCCGGGGTACTTGATCAGCAACGGAACTGCTGAAATGTCCGAAAGCGTATTGGCGTTGATCGAGCGCCTTGGTTGTCCGGCCACGAAACTGCCACCATGGTCGCCAGTCACGACCAGTAGTGATGAATCAAGCATGCCGGTCATTTCCAGCTGGTCTAATAGTTCTCCCAGCAGCGTATCGACATATTGCACCTGCAAAATATGCCGTTGCCATTGTTGAGTAACCGCATAGGAATCGCTGGCCCAGGAGTCTTCCTGACCCGGTGCGGGGTTTCGATTCATTGCTTCCCAATGTTCTTCAATCAGGTATTGCTGACCACTTTTGAGGTAGCGCCACTCTGCATGTGGCAATAAAGAGTGCATGTAATAAAGAACAGGCTCTTGCCGGGGCTCAATTGCAGAAATAAATTGCTCCACTTCACTTGCGCGGGTATTCCACGACACGTTTTGGGAGAGGTCTGCCAGCGCACGTGCATGCTGCAGGCCAGAATC
>JBLHGQ010000164.1:0-6160 GCA_047614505.1 Rhodothermales bacterium
GCGGCGCATGATCTTTTGAAGGCGCATGAAACCGTGGATGCAGCAAGCACGGCAGCGATTGGATACTGTTTCGGGGGCGGCGTGGTATTGCATATGGCCCGAAGTGGATCGGATCTGAAAGCGGTTGCTTCATTTCACGGCAGTCTGGGCCTGGCAAATGTGCAAGGAACGGATCAGGTTAATACGCGAATCGCCGTCTATAACGGCGAAGCCGATCAGTGGACATCGCCGGAAGCTATAACTGCGTTCAAAACGGAAATGGAATCTGCCGGTGCGCAATATGATTTTATTCAATTGCCGGGCGCAATTCACGGTTTCTCCAACCCGGGCGCTACTGCCAACGGTGAGAGATTCGGAATACCGTTAAAATATAACAAGCTCGCTGATGATGCATCGTGGGCACATATGCAACTGGTGTTCAAAGAAGCATTCGCAGACTAGGGAACGAAAATGACAGAGGCAAAAGGCAAGGCAATTGGAGTTGGTGGCGTATTTTTTCGAGCTAAAGATCCCGATTCTTTGGGTCAGTGGTATAAGGAACATTTGGGTCTGGGCATTGAGAGCTGGGGTGAAACCCATGGCACCAGTTTCAATCCGTCTGATATGCCCAACAACTCCTTTACGGTTTGGAGTGCGTTTGCCAGCAACACTGAATACTTCGGAACATCCGGCCAGTCTTTCATGATCAACCTTGTGGTCGACGATCTTGATGCTGCTCTTGCCAATGTTATTGCTGGTGGTTGCGAAGTGGTGCCAGAACGGGAAGAACATGATTTCGGTCGTTTTGGGTGGTTTGTAGACCCGGCAGGAAACCGGGTAGAACTCTGGGAGCCACCGGAGAAGCTGCCTGAGTGAGCGCTGAAAAGGAAATTCTTAGTCGTGTTGATGAACTGGAGAGCCAGATGGCATTCCAGGACGAATCACATAGCCAGCTAAGTGATATTGTCGCTCGCCAGGACCTCGAAATTACCCGATTGAAACAACAGGTGACGGAACTGGTAAGACGACTGCGCGAGATGGGGGACTCTTTGCCCGGCGCAGCTTCCGGTCAGGCTGAAGAAACACCGCCTCATTATTGATTACCCGAGGTCTATTTCTACAACCGGCTTTAGTAGGGCAATTCCAGTGCCGGTTCCTGCATTCGGCCAAGCTGTTCCCGTAGACCCAGAATCATATCTTCCCAATACCGCGGCTCGCCGAACCAGGGAAATGCAATCGGAAATGCAGGGTCTTCCCAGCGTCTGGCCAGCCAGGCTGAGTGATGCAACATGCGCAGGGTGCGTAGCGGCTCAATAAGTTGAAACTCGCCAATATTTAAATGGTGAAATTCCCGGTAGCCATCCAGCACATCCTTCATTTGATCAGCCATTTCAAAATTATCGCCGGAAAGTAGCATCCACAGATCCTGGATTGCCGGCCCTGATTGGCAGTCATCCATGTCCACAAAAAACGGTCCGTCGCGCCACAGAATATTTCCAGGGTGGCAATCGCCGTGAAGGCGAATATTGCTGATGTTCCCTGCCCTTGACCAGGACGCCTCAATGGATGTCATCAGATCTTCAGCCAGTGTAGCGAAGGCATTTTCAATATGACCAGGTAGCCAGTTGTCTTTGAGAATGGTATCGATAGATTCGCGGCCAAAACGCTTGGCGGTCAATGCAGGGCGATGTTTGAACGAACGACTCGCCCCAACGGCATGCATCCGGCCCATGAAACGTCCAATCCACTGACGGGTTTCCTTACGGTCAAGCTCAGGTGCATGTCCTCCCCGGCGCTCAAACAGGGAAAAGCGAAACCCCTCATAAACGTGCAAAGTCTTATCATCAATTACCATTGGCGGTATCAATGGCACTTCAGCCTCTGCAATTTCAAGGGAGAACTGGTGCTCTTCGAGAATTTGATCGTCTGTCCAGCGCGATGGCCGGTAAAACTTGGCGATTACGGGAACCATTTCTTCAATACCGACCTGGTAAACCCGGTTCTCATAGCTGTTCAACGCGAGCAAGCGGCCATCACAAAACATACCGGTAGACTCAACCGCCTTGATGACAGTATCCGGGTCTAGCTGGTAGTAAGGAGTATTTGAGCTGTCGTTGAGCATCATCGCCGTCAATTTGTGGGTGCGCCATCCATAATATAGGACTTCAACGTTTGTAGAAGTGCCTTGAAGGCGAATTAAGTACAATCTGGTCAAATTTCACCACTTTATTCGGCAGATAGAACAACGTTCGCAATCTGATTCGCGTAGAATAAACCGTCCAGGCAAGGCTCTCCATTTCATGATCCATCTCCATGAGTAACGGTACTAAAAATCTTGCATTGTTTTGCGATTTCGAGAATATTGCGCTCGGAGTTCGTGACGCCCGCTCTGCGCGTTTTGATATTGATGAAGTGTTGGAGCGACTGCTTGTCAAAGGCAAGATAGTGGTAAAAAAGGCCTATTGCGACTGGGAACGTTATAAAGACTTCAAGCATTCGATGCATGAGGCCTCATTTGAGTTGATCGAAATTCCACATCGTCGCCAAAGCGGGAAAAATTCTGCTGACATTCGTATGGTGGTGGATGCCCTTGATCTTTGTTACACCAAATCGCACGTAGATACTTTTGTCATTATTAGCGGCGACTCCGATTTTTCACCGCTGGTTTCAAAACTACGCGAGAACGATAAGGTGGTCATTGGAGTTGGCGTTAAGGAATCCACATCAGACCTGTTAATTGCTAATTGCGATGAATTTATTTATTACGAGGATATTGTTCGCCTGACGTCCCGGCGTAAACCACAAAAAAAGAAAACCAATGGAAAGAAAGAACCCGGTGATGCCGGTGATGCTGATTCGGTCGAAAATGGTAATGGGAACAATGATAGTTCTCATAGCGCCGAGGAAAGAGCGCAGCAGGCCTTTGAACTGGTGCTTGAAACTCTGGACGACATATTTAATGAACGTGGGGATGAGTCCCAGGTATGGGGCTCAATGGTCAAGCAGGCGTTGAAACGGCGCAAGCCCGGTTTCAGCGAAAGCTATCATGGCTTTCGTTCATTCGGCATGTTGCTTGAAGAGATGGAAAAACGGGAACTGGTCAAGCTTGAACACGATGAGAAATCCGGTGGTTACGTAATTTCGGACTATCAGGGAGAGTAGTACCGCTACCCGAGTGGTGTGAAGTAGATTTTTAAGCCGCACAAAAGAAAAAACCCGGCATCCGCGGGTCTTTTCTTTTGTAGCTGCTTTGTTGAACAATGCAGCAAACATCCCCTATTCTGGCCATTCAGCAATTCCCCTTAGCTTCCTGGCCGGAACAGCATTTCCCCTTGAATTGCTGATCCTCCCCAAATTTTGCTCAATTCATAACTAATCTTCAAATTGAACATTTCTCACGGTCGCCCTTTTCAAGGCCCCGCCCCTATGCCGACTAAAGCCAGCTAATCTTGCGGGTGGCGAAAAATTTTTATATATTTCTTCTTTCTTTCAATTGCCCCCAATTTTTTCAAGGGGGTCACTTTTATATAAGCAAGAATTGTACCAATACGTAACCGTACGGACTAAAAGGTTTAAAAACAAGAAGGTATATGTAATAAGGAAAATTTCGGGATGTTGGTCCAGGCTTTCATTCTGCCCTTTAGTTGTCAGACAATGACAATTATTGTCACATGCAATCGCAAACGCATTCAGTCAACGCAAAAAAGGCCCGCAATTAGGCTTATTTGTGAATATCAGGTGCTAAAGTGCCTCTAGCCAGCCCCACTGGTCTTTTGTTCGGCCATCAAATAGCCCGAAAAAGGCATCCTGAATCTTCGCGGTTACCGGGCCCTTACCGCCATTACCGATAACCATATGATCGATTTTCTTAACGGGAGTGACTTCAACGGCAGTACCGGTCATGAAAACCTCATCGGCAGCATAAAGCTGTTCTCTGGAAATGGCCTGCTCAGAAACAGTCATGCCCATCGCTGCTGCAAGCTCGATTACACAATCACGAGTAATTCCGCCGAGCATCGATGCAGCAACCGGAGGCGTAAGGATCTTACCCTTACGAACAATAAACACATTCTCGCCCGCGCCTTCACTTAGCAGGCCATCAACACCCAGAGCAATTCCTTCCTCGCAATTTCTATCCCGAGCCTCAAATCCGATCAGCTGACTTGAAAGATAATTCCCGCCCGCCTTAACACCTGCAGGCATGGTATTTGGTGCGAGGCGCTGCCAGGAAGAGATACAGGCTTCGATACCATTGAGCAATCCATCTTCGCCCAGGTAGGCACCCCAGCTAGCAACCATAATCGAGACTTCAACCTGGTTCATATCTTTTGGAATGACCCCCAGTCCGCAATCGCCGCGGAAAATGATCGGCCTCAAGTAGGCACTTTTCAAGCCACTGGCTTTGATCGTTTCCCTGCAGGCAGCGTGAATTTCCTGCTTTGAATAGGGAATTGGAATTCGGTATACAGAAGCGGACCAGAACAACCTGTCCAAATGATCGCTTAAACGAAAGACTTTGGTCCCCGAGGGAGTGTCATAAGCCCGGATGCCCTCAAAAACCGATGAGCCATAGTGCAGTGCATGAGACCTAACATGGACTTTACAGTCTTCGTGATCACGAATTTCGCCGTTGAACCAAATCTGGTGTTCCATATTAATGCTCACTTTATGCGATGAGTGTATAAATGACGGGCGAAGTATCTGCTCTAGTGGCATTGCAGATCAAGTCAGCAATTGCCAGAAATCGTACAATAAGCCTTGTTTTGGAAAAGATGCACATAAACGGCCTGAAATGAATCGAGAAGTCGACCATCATCACCATCACGCTACACCGGATTTCAACCGGGCATTTGCCGTTGGCGTAGCCCTCAATGTTGGCTTCGTGGTGGTCGAGGTGTTTTATGGCCTGATGGCGGACTCGCTTGCGTTGTTGACTGATGCAGGACACAACCTCAGCGATGTGGTTGGTCTACTGCTGGCCTGGGGCGCAACTGCCCTGGCGGCCAAACGACCTTCAAGTCATCGAACGTACGGATACTCGCGCGCCACCATTCTGGCTTCCCTGGCCAGTGGTTTATTGTTGCTGGGAGCGGTGGGGGCTATTGCCTGGGAAGCCATGGGTCGTTTCGCGCAGCCGGTGGTGCCTGCAGGCGGGACCATGATGGTGGTCGCTGGCATTGGTGTGGTGATTAATACAGTTACTGCTTTAATGTTCTTTAAAGGCAAGGAAAACGATCTTAATATCAGGGGTGCTTATTTACACATGGCGGCGGACGCGGCCGTCTCAGTGGGTGTGGTGCTCTCTGGTGCGGTCATTTGGAAGTATGGAATCGCATGGGTGGATCCAGCCATCAGCCTGGTGATCGCCGTGGTGATTTTCCTGTCAACCTGGGGTTTAATGCGCGATTCCGCCAACCTCACGCTGGACGCAGTTCCGCGCAATGTGGATCCGATAAAAGTCCGCCAGTTTCTTGCTTCCAGGCCTGGAGTAGCCGACATACACGACCTCCATATCTGGGCAATGAGCACAACCGATACGGCCCTGACTGCTCACATTGTGATGGGCGAAATGCCTGCTGACGACGAATTTTTGCATAAAATCAGCCACGACCTGGAGATTCAATTTGAGATCAATCACGCAACCATTCAGCTTGAGCGTGGTGACGAGAATGTTGACTGTCACCAGTCTCACGGCTGCGCCGATTAGTCCTTTTCAATGACCTCAATCTTCGTTCAGGCATTTGTGTACCTTCTGGCTGCTGTTGTCGCGGTTCCGGTGGCCAAGCGGCTTGGTCTGGGCTCTGCATTAGGATATTTAATTGCCGGTTTTGTGATTGGTCCTTATGTGTTGGGGCTGGTGGGTACCACAACCGATGTAATGCATTTCGCAGAATTCGGCGTGGTTCTGATGTTATTCCTGGTTGGTCTGGAGCTCGAACCGGCGGCGCTATGGAGAATGCGTATACCCATTATGGGTCTTGGAGGGGCGCAGGTAGGATTAACAACGGCTGTGATTTCCGCCCTGGCGTTGTTTCTCGGTCTGGAGTGGAAAACCGCATTGGCGGTTGGCATGATTTTGTCACTTTCCTCAACGGCCATTGTGTTACAGACCTTGTCTGAAAAGGGCTGGATGAATACGCCGGCAGGAAAGAAGAGTTTTTCGGTTTTGCTGTTTCAAGAT
>JBLHGQ010000165.1:0-5930 GCA_047614505.1 Rhodothermales bacterium
AGGGCTAAAGGTCACGCAGCTTTCTGATTTCCAACGGGTAGATACACAGCTGGTCCAGTCCAGACTGATTACCTGCCTGGCGGAAGTTTTGGGGTATGGCAACAGGGCGCGTCCTTGCGATGGAACGTTAGCTGAATAATTAAGAGAGTATTGATGTCTATGGACCAAAAAATCCCAATACAAATTACCCCGTCGTCTTTGACCTCCGGTCAGGTTGGCGCCGATAAACTTGCCCGCAATACCGCCGTTTTCGATGCCGAGGCACCTGTTTTACGTAAGCCACCATGGATTCGCGTCAGGCTACCCAGCGGAAACGCTGTGGAGAAACTGAAAACACGTTTACGTGCCAGCAGTCTCGTTACTGTGTGCGAAGAGGCAAGCTGCCCGAATATTCATGAGTGTTTTGCCAAGGGCACGGCGACGTTTATGATTCTCGGCGATATTTGCACCCGGCGGTGTTCATTTTGTGATGTGGCACATGGTCGTCCCAAACCGGCAGATGAACGGGAGCCGGAAAATCTGGCAAAAGCAATCCGGGATATGCAACTGCGTTATGTGGTTATTACCTCCGTCGACAGGGATGACCTCAGGGACGGTGGCGCGGGGCACTTTGCAAGTTGTATTGAACACATCAGGTTATTGAACCCTGAGATAAAAGTTGAAGTCCTTGTGCCGGATTTCAGAGGCAAAGGCCGAATGGAGCGAGCCCTGGAAATCCTCGCTACCGAACCACCAGATGTCTTTAACCATAATCTGGAAACCGTTGAGCCGCTGTACAGAAACGTTAGGCCCGGTGGAGATTACAACTGGTCATTACGACTGCTGAAAAACTTCAAAGACCAACACCCTGATATCCCGACCAAGTCAGGAATCATGCTTGGCCTGGGTGAGACTGAAGAACAGGTTGAACAGGCGATGCAGGATTTGCGGGATCACAATGTTGATATGGCAACGATCGGGCAGTACCTGCAGCCAACCGCACACCATCACCCTGTGATTCGCTACTGGACGCCGGAGGAGTTTGACCGATTGGCCAAAACCGGCAAAAAAATGGGCTTTACGCATGTCGCCTCCGGACCTCTGGTGCGCTCTTCATACCATGCAGACCAAATGGCAGAGGACTCCGGTTTGGTCAGAATTTCGTAATTTGTAGAAAAGCATATGCCTTTTGGCTATTGCACATGATTAGGGTTTACTGGCTTAATTGAACCCATTGGTAATGAGGGTGGTCACTAATTAGTGCAACATAGATTGCACGACCTGGCATTTATGACGGAGCAAACGGTTTGAAATCAACAAAATTCTACCTGACCTTTATAATCACGATCCTGCTTAGCGCAGCCGGCTGGGCGTCTGTTCCAGACTCGCAGGCAATTACACTTAAGCCCAATATGGAACAACGCTTCGCCAGTAATCTTGCCACCAAGTTCCTGACCAATTGGCACTACAAAGACACCCGGCTTGATAATACGCTGTCCAGTGCAATTTTTGATGGCTACATTGAGTTGCTGGATCCTAATTTAAGTTATTTCACTGCCTCTGATGCCGCCTCTTTTGAAAGATTCCGCAATGGCCTGGATGACGCACTGCGGCATTCTGATTTATCACCTGCATATGAGATTTTCAATGTTTATGCCGATCGTGTTCACCAGAGAGTTGCTTATGCGCGTGAGAGCTTGAAAAAATCTTTCGATTTCACAATTGATGAAAATTATGTCTATGACCGTTCTGAAGCTGAATGGGCGGTCGATGGTACAGAACTGGATGAAATCTGGCGCAAGCGGGTTAAAAACGATTTCTTAAGACTCCGCCTTGCATCAAAGGAAGATGAAGCAATCAACAAGATTCTTGATGAGCGATATGAAAACCTGGATCGGCGCATCACAGAATTGAAGTCCGAAGATATTTTTCAATTATTCATGAATGCATTTGCCCAGGCCATTGAGCCACATACTTCATATTTGTCTCCCCGTAGTTCTGAAAATTTTGAAATATCAATGAAATTGTCGCTGGAAGGAATCGGTGCCCTGCTGGGACGGGAAACTGAATACACCAGTATTGCCCGTGTAGTAACCGGCGGCCCCGCTGAAAAAGACGGAAGGCTGAAGGCAGGTGATCGCGTTACCGCAGTAGGTCAGGGCCGTGAAGGCAAGATGGTCGATGTGATTGGATGGCGGGTTGATGACGTTGTAGACCTGATCCGTGGTCCGAAGGATACCGTTGTCAGGCTTGAAGTGTTACCCGAGGAAGTGGGTATAGACGGCCCAAGCACTATCATCGATATAGTGCGAAATGAAGTCAAACTTGAAGAACAAGCAGCCAAAAGCGAACTGATTGAAGTACCTCGTGAGAATGGTGAACCGGTCAAAATCGGAGTGATTGACCTTCCGGTTTTCTACATGGATTTTGCCGGTCGTGCGCAAAACCTGCCGGATTACCGTTCCAGTACACGTGATGTGCGAAAGCTGATCAATGAGCTCAAGGAACAGGGTGCTGAAGGAATCGTGGTTGATCTGCGAAACAATGGCGGCGGTTCATTACTTGAAGCAACCACCCTGACTGGACTATTTATCGATAAGGGACCAGTTGTGCAGGTTCGCAGCTCAAACGGCAGGATCAGCACCGAAGAGGACACTGATCCGGGAATGGCCTGGGAAGGTCCAATGGCAGTGCTGGTTAACCGTTATAGCGCATCTGCCAGTGAAATTTTTGCCGCTGCGATCCAGGATTACGGACGTGGAATGGTTATAGGAGAAACCACTTTCGGAAAAGGCACAGTGCAAAGTTTGTTGAATCTGGATGATTATGCAACCTCTGATAAACCTGGAATGGGGCAGCTCAAGATAACCATGGCTCAGTTTTTCCGGGTTGACGGCGGATCCACACAAAACAAGGGTGTTGTGCCGGATATCAAGTTTCCATCCGCGGGGGATCCTCAGGAATACGGCGAACGTTCGCTCAACAATGCGCTTCCCTGGACTCAAATTGAATCTGCCGATTTTGAGCGGACCGGCGATCTAAGTCAGATGGTGGCGGTAACTGATTATCGCTATCACGATCGCAGTTCAAATAATCAGGAATTTGCCTGGCTGATGACAGATATTGCCGAGTACAACGAAAACAAGGATGACAAATTCGTTTCTCTGGTGGAAGCCAACAGGCGCGAAGAAATGGCTGAGCATGAAGCCAAGCGTCTGGATCGTGAGGCTCAACGTAAAAGTGCCGGTCCATTGATGGGTGAGGAAAACATTCTTACCGTACAAGATCGTGCAGAAGGCGCGGAAACGGATGACGACGAGGAAGAGGATGCCGATGAACGTCCGGATTTACTGTTGCGTGAGTCGGCACGTATTGTCGCAGATATGGTCGAACTCAAAAGTGATGGAAGCCTTCTGGCAAAACAGTTTTCCCTGATAATTGAAACCGGGGAAAACCGGACAATCAACTAAATAAATCTGGAAAGATAGAAAAGCCGACTTGCTGATAGCAAGCCGGCTTTTTTTACCTGCAATTAACTGTTTTTGAGGCTATCGCGAATTTCTGTCAATAGCAGAACCTCATCGGAAGGTGGTGCTGGCTCGGCCGGCGCTGCCTCTTCTTCCTTCTTCATGGAGTTCATGTACCTGATTGCCATAAATATCGCCATGGCAACAATCAGGAAATCTACAACCGCCTGAACAAACAAACCGTAGTTGACAGTTACTGCTGCTACATCCCCGGCAGCCTCTTTCAATGTGAAAGCCAGGGCACTGAAATCAACTCCGCCCATCAACATGCCAATAGGTGGCATCAGTACATCGTTCACAAAGGAAGAAATGATCTTGCCGAAGGCACCACCTATAATAATACCGACCGCCATATCAACTACATTACCGCGCATCACAAACACTTTAAATTCTGATCCCATACTCATGCTTTCTCTCCTGGTGTAATGAAAACCCCATCTGACCTTTAATTGTTAGTTACAGGTCTCAATTCATACTATCCCAAACACTAAACATCTGTCATCGGGCCTGGATTGTCCTGCTAGAATCAGTGACGATGAATTACCCACCTGGTCAACACATTTTACAAGTCGCTTTGCCGGTCCCATTACCACGGGTTTTTGATTACCTGTGCCCACCGGAGATAGGTAAAATAGTACGTGGTACAAGGGTTTTAGCGCCATTCGGCAAACGGAATCTGCTTGGAATCGTTACCGGGACGACGACCCAAAGTACGGTTCCAGCAGACCGCTTACTACCGGTAATCAAGGTATTAGACCATTGTGAACCATTGCTAAATACTGAGTTAATGAAGCTGCTTGACTGGTGCTGTCAGTACTACAAGCACGCGCCCGGGGAAGTATTTGCCAATGCAATTCCACCTTCATTGCGGCGTGCCAAGGGTGAATTGCCGCCACCGATATATCAATTTGCTCTGACGCAAGAAGGGCATGCTCGATTAATGGAGGCGCAGGGACGTGCAAAACTGCAATTCGCCCTGCTGGAGCATCTGTCTTCCGGGCCAATGATTTCAGAACAATTGAAGGAGTGGAAAACCGGCTGGCGCACTGTAATAAGTCGGCTGATTGAACAGGGCTGGGTACGCCAGGAGTTAGCTCAATTTAAGGCAATCAGACCTGCCAATGGGCCTGAGCTAACGCAGGAACAGACCGTAGCAGTTCAATCCATCGGAGCTGACCTGGGACGTTTTCGCTGTCATTTGCTCGATGGCATTACCGGCAGTGGTAAAACAGAAATTTATCTGGAACTGATTAGGAAAGTCCTGCTTTCAGGAAAGCAGGCCCTGGTATTGGTGCCTGAGATCGGTTTGACACCTCAGTTGATCCGGCGATTTTCGGAGCGGCTCGGTGTGACACCCGATGTCTATCATTCCGGCTTGTCAGATGGTCAGCGCCTTTCCACCTGGGCAGCGGCTCGAAGCGGGCAGGCGAGCTTGCTTCTGGGTACTCGATCTGCCTTGTTTTTGCCACTGTCTGAGCCCGGAATTATTATCATGGACGAATCACACGATTCGTCATTTAAACAGCAGGAAGGTTTCAGGTTCTCTGCACGCGATGTTGCTGTAAAGCGCGCCTCAGGTTTGGGCATTCCGATCGTGCTTGGCTCAGCCACACCGTCTCTGGAGACGATTCAAAATGCTGTGCTTGGAAAGTACAGCTGGAATCGTTTGCGAACCCGTGCGACAGGCGCCAATCCTCCGGTTTTGCGGATTGAGGATCTTCGTCATGTACCGGCAAAAGGTGGTTTGCTTGATTCGGTAGTTGATTCCATATCCGAAACGCTGGACAAAGGGGAACAGGCACTGGTTTTCCTCAATCGTCGTGGTTACGCTCCGGTGCTCTTGTGCCATGAGTGCGGTTGGCACGCTAGCTGTTTGCGTTGTGATGCGAATCTGACCTGGCACCGGAACATTCGCACACTCGTCTGTCATCATTGTGAGTATCGGCAAAGCGTACCCGCACTATGTCCTGACTGCGGAGCTGACGCTTTGCAGGGCGCAGGTGAGGGCACGCAACAACTGGAGCAGTTACTAGCCAGAAGATTTCCTGAGTACCCGCTATACAGGTTTGACCGGGATCAGCTCAGCCGGAAAGGTGCATTTGAAGAATTGTATGAAAAGGTACGCTCCGGGGGCGCCTGTATTCTGGTGGGCACGCAGATGTTGGCCAAAGGGCACCACTTTCCATTGGTCACCCGCGTGGTTATCGTGAATCTTGACCAGGCTCTTTACAGTGGTGATTTCAGAGCTCTGGAGCGATTAGGACAGTTGATGGTGCAGGTGGCGGGCAGAGCAGGTCGGGAAGAACGTCCCGGTGAAGTTATTTTGCAAACCCATCACCCTGATCATCCTTTGCTTGAAAGCCTGTTCAGGGACGGCTATGAGGCTTTCGCAGCCGAGTTATTGAAAGACCGGCAACTGGCCCG
>JBLHGQ010000166.1:0-5872 GCA_047614505.1 Rhodothermales bacterium
CCATTATTTTACGACGAGGCCGAATAATCACTCACGATGCGCTAAAATGCTGCAGGAACATTAATGGCCTGCAGACAACAGCCAGTAAATGGGTCAAAGCCAGACAGAAATTAAGCTATCACTCCGGAGATTCGCAACATGAGTTTTAAGATTTCCCTTCAACACCGTGTATTGTGCGCTGCTTTAATGGCGGTATTTTTGTGCGGGCCTTTACATGCACAACAAATTGAAAAAATTGACAGTATTGTTGCCCTGGTCGATGAAGATATAGTTTTGCGCAGTGAACTCGATGCTTCCATTAAAACCATTGCTGAAAGAATCACTAGTCAGGGCGGTAACCTGCCCCCTCAGGATTTGCTGGAAAAGCAAGTGCTTGAGCGTCTGATAATTAGAAAACTACAGCTTCAAAGAGCATTGCAAACCGGCATTCGAGTCAGCGATGCAGACATCGATCAGGCGGTGACTGGCCTGGCTGAACAAAACGGGCTTACCGTCATGCAGATGCGTCAGGTTATTGAAAGCGACGGCGAGGATTTTGCGGAGTTCCGGAGGAACATCGGTGAAGAAATTCTCGGTGAAAGACTGCGTCAGAGAATCATCAACAGTATGGATGAAATATCGGATACCGAAGTTGATATCCTGTTGGTCTCTGAGGAATTCACAAGCGGTGAATATCATATCTCACACATTATGATGACACTTCCTGATGGTGCCACACCGGCTCATATTGCTGATATTGAAAGTAAAATTAACGACGTTCATGTGCAACTGGAAGGTGGTCTGGACTTTGCTTCAGCGGCCATCAGTTACTCCGAAAGCCAGGAAGCCCTGGAGGGTGGCGAAGTAGGTTGGCGGGATCTCAACTCCGTTCCCCGGTCATTTTCAGACGCAATAAAGAATCTCCGGGCTAGTCAATACACAGTCCCTATCCGCAGTCCAGCCGGTTTCCACATTATTAAGGTCAATGATTATCGTGAACGTAGCCGGGTGATGGCCCAGGAACACCATGCGCGGCATATCCTGATTGAAACCAATGAGCTAATCACTCCGCGCGATGCTATGGAAGAAATCCGCGACATTCGCCAGCAGATTGTCGATGGTGCTGATTTCGACGAAATTGCCAAAGAGAATTCCGATGACACCTCCAGCGCAAACCTCGGTGGCGATATGGGTTGGTTCCAGATCGGTGCTTACGGTGAGAGGGTCGAGCAAATGCTTGTCGGTCTGGAAGTAGGACAGATCAGCGAACCGTTTCAAAGCCAGGTCGGCTGGCACATAATCGAAAAACTCGGTGATAGGGAGGTTGATATTACTGAGGCAGCAATCAGGCAACGTGCCAGACAAAGCATTCGTCAAAGCAAATCAGATGAAGAAGTAGAACGGTACTTACGCCAAATGCGTGAAGAGGCATTTGTTGAGTCGCGACTGGAAGCCTGATCAGACGAACGAAGTCTGCTGCCTCTGATATTTTCCGAACGAAGTAGATTGAGAAAAAAACAGAGGTTCCCGAGATGATTATGGACCAGCCTGTACTTGCGCTCACGCCTGGCGAGCCTTCCGGCATAGGCCCGGAGTGTGCAGTTCGTCTGGCTTATCAACACCCTGAGTTACGGCTCTTGCTAGTCGCCAATCATGATTTGATTCGCGACACCGCAAAGCAGTTGGAAATCAGCATTGATACGGTTGACTGGCAGCCCGGCGACACAGTCAACGCAGGTATTCCCGCCTGCCTGTCGATTCCCATGAAGAATCAAGCGATCCCAGGCAAACCAGACCCGGAAAATGCCGCCTACGTACTTGACTGCATTCGCCAAGCAGTAAAGATGGTTCGAACCGGCCATGCCAGTGCCCTGGTTACCGGTCCGGTGCACAAGGCAGTAATCAACGATTCAGGAATTGCTTTTAGCGGTCATACAGAGTTTCTTGCAGAACTGGCGGGGGTAAGCCGGGTCGTGATGATGCTCGCAACAGATACTTTGCGTGTAGCACTGGTCACTACCCACCTTCCGTTGCGGGACGTGCCTGATGCTGTGACTCGCACAGCTGTTGAGGAAACCATCCGCATAACCAACTCGGAACTAAAACACCGGTTTGGAATTTCATCTGCGCGGTTGCAGGTACTTGGTCTCAATCCTCATTCCGGCGAAGGCGGGCACCTGGGAAGTGAGGATATGGAAATTATTGCACCGGCCATTGAGCAATGCCGTGCAGATGGCATTCTGATCTCAGGGCCGGTTCCAGCCGATGCGGCGTTCACATCGCGCGCACTGCGAGATTGCGATGCAGTGATAGCGATGTATCACGATCAAGGTCTACCAGTGTTGAAGCATGCAGGCTTCGGAAAATCAGTGAATATCACTCTGGGACTTCCATTTATTCGCACATCTGTTGATCATGGAACTGCTCTGGATATTGCTGGGCAGGGCCTGGCCGACGCCTCAAGTCTGTATCACGCAGCGAGCATGGCTCAAATAATGAGCCTGGGACACAAACCGTGAATCGACCCGCCCGAAAAAGATTCGGGCAAAATTTCCTGATAGACCAATCAGTCATTCGCAGAATCAGGGACACAGTACTACCCAAAAACGGTGAACTACTGATTGAAATTGGTCCCGGCAGGGCTGCCATCACGGCCCCTCTGCTTGAGGCCGGTGTAGAAGTGATGGTTGTGGAAATTGACCGGGATCTGGTTGCTGACCTTGAACGCCGGTTTGCAGGTAACGATCAATTACGCATTTTCCAATCTGATGCACTGAACACCGATTTTGGTGAACTGGCTCAGGGCCAGCCTTATCGTTTATTGGGCAACTTGCCGTATAACATTTCCACGCCATTAATTTTTCATATTCTGGACCTGCAACATCAGGCGGTGGACATGTATTTTATGTTGCAAAAAGAAGTGGTCAACAGAATGGCGGCCCAACCGGGAAACAAAAACTACGGTCGATTAAGCATAATGGTTCAAAACCGCTGTGAAGTAACTTCACTATTTGAAGTCGGCCCCGGGTGTTTTGATCCGAAACCCAAGGTGGAGTCCGGCTTTATCAGCCTACGCGCAAGAACCGAGCCCTTATCCGGTTCTACACTTCTTCCTGCTCTTGATAAAGTGGTGAGACAGGCGTTTTCTTTGCGCCGAAAGACTCTGAGAAACAGTCTCTCGTCCGTTATGACATCTGATCAGATTATTGCAGCGGGAATCGATCCCGGCTTAAGGGCAGAGCAACTTGAACTGGAACAGTTCTTTGCCCTCGCCCGGCAATTGAACTAAGTTTTTCGATATCTTAGTTTCGATACATTACACTAAGTCATGAGTTCTGAATTCCAGGTACAAGTTATCGCTGAACCCCGCTTCCTGGGCCCGCATCAGGATCAGTTTGCTTTTGCCTATACCATTCACATTACCAATCAGGGTAATAAAACCATCACATTGCAAAATCGACACTGGATCATCACACATGGGGACGGTTCAAAAGAGGAAGTTATTGGCGACGGAGTGGTCGGTGAGACACCGGAACTAATCCCGGGTGCTTCCTACAGTTATACCAGCGGCGCGTTGATACCTACCCGTGTTGGTTCCATGAAAGGTTCCTATGGCTTTGTCACACAAAAAGGCGAAAGCTTCCGCACTGAAATTCCAGAATTTGCTTTGCACGCACCTGACTCTCTACATTAAATAATCGGAAAATGTCCACCTATTTAATCGGCGACATTCAAGGCTGCTACGAGCCTTTGCAACGCCTGTTGGATAAGATCAATTTCGACCCATCCAGTGATCAACTATGGAGTTGCGGCGACCTGGTCAACCGGGGCGGTCAGTCCCTGGAAGTGTTGCGACTGTTGCACCAGTTGGGGCCTGCCTGTTCCGTTACACTTGGGAATCACGACTTGCACTTGCTGGCAGCAGATTCACGTTTCCCGGATGGGAATTTCAGAAACCGGGAGTTGGCAAAAATCTTAAAGGCACCCGATCGGGAAGCCTTGATTAAATGGCTGACTACCCAACCTTTGGCAACTTATTCTGAGAAATTTAATCTTTTGCGAGTACACGCCGGTGTCGTTCCGCAGTGGACTTGCCAGCAAACTCTGGATCGCGCAGCAGAAGTAAGCGCGGTGATAAACTCCAGGGATTATTGGAAATTTTATCGCAGTATGTACGGTAACCGACCTTCAAAATGGACTGAACAGCGCAAGGGCTGGGCACGCTTAAGATTAATTACAAATATTCTAACGCGCATTCGATTATGCAGGGATGATGGGAAACTCGCACTCAATTACACCGGGGGGCCGGGTTCCCAGCCAGGCGGCTACCTGCCATGGTACAGGCACAGGCATCGTCAAACCCGAGATGTGATGATCGCATTTGGACATTGGGCGGCACTGGGCCTGCGGATAAAAAAACGCTTCATGGCACTAGACTCAGCTTGTGTCTGGGGTGGAGAACTCACTGCAATTTGCCTGGAGGACAAATCGATACATCAGGTGCCCGGGCTCAAGTAGAAAGTCGTAGCCATTCCTGCATTGCAAAGGCATATGCATGGGTTTCGTCTTGCGAATGCTGCACAGATCCAGCCTGGACCCACTCATCGTCAGACCATTCAGGGAACCAGGTGTCAGCCTCCGGTTCACAATCGACTATGGTCAATAACATGCGATTGGCAATCGGCAGTGATTGCCGGTACAACTCGCCATTCATTCCAATCGCTCCGTTTTTGGCGACTGCAGCAACCAGTGTTAAACGAAACAGAGGTTTGTGAGTGATATGCTCGATACCGTGTTGCAGCAGTCAAACTAAAGACCTAAAAGGTATCCGACCCCTTTCAGTCGGAGCAGCAGAAGCCTTGCACAGTCTATATTCCGTTGAATAGAGATGAATTTACGATATGACCGCTTGGATTACATCGTACGTTCCAGCAAAATTGCATTGTTAGAACTTACTTCCAAATCAAAGATACACCTTTGCCAAACAACCATAAGGTAGCCCTGATGAAAAACACTCTTTACCTGACCTCCCTATTACTGATCATCGGATTTAATGCGGTGGCTGGATCAGATCAAGATTGGAAACCCACCGAAACAACAGGAGAGCTGGTAATTGCAGTTGAGGGATTTTCAGGACCGGAAGCAGTCCGTTACGACCCTGACCAAGACTTGTATTTTGTTTCCAACTTTAATGGCGACGTAAGCGGTGATGCCAATGCCTTTGTATCAAAGTTATCCCCTGCCGGAAAAATCCTGGAGCTGGAATTCATGACTGGTACGGACGAGTATCCATTTCATGGTGGACGTGGGATGGTTATCGTTGAAAACACACTTTATGTCGTCGATGCTGAAGGTGTTCATGGCTTTAACCGCAAAACCGGGGAACATCTTAAGTTTGTTGACTTGTCTGGATTTGAACCGGGATTCCCCAACGACATCACGCTGGGGCCGGATGGTAATCTGTACGTCACAGACACGGGCAAGTCGGTCATTTATCGTATCGAAAAAGGCGCAGCATCCGTCGCCACAGCTACCCCATTTAACGCCAATGGCATTACCACCAACCCTGCAAACGGCAATTTGATCATCGTTCCCTGGGCCGGTGCATTAGAGCTTGTTGAATGGAATATTGAGGACCAATCATTCAATACACTTGGGGCAACGGCCGGTGGAGGGAATTACGACGTGGATAGTAAGGATTAAGCACCTTTTCTGGAATTCAGGCAAGTATCAGCGATTGCTCACTACCCTCGGATTTGACCCTGGCGTGCCCTGAACCACCGAACCCATCGCCGGGAAAGGCGTTGAACGCAGTCCCACCTGCCCAACACACCACAATTCCTCCATCACAGCCGCACCCGTCCCTGGGCTACAGGCTCCCGCGCCAACTGCC
>JBLHGQ010000167.1:0-5814 GCA_047614505.1 Rhodothermales bacterium
CCCCCGCCGACAGGCGAACCTCGCCTTCGCCATATTTGCAGGCGTTATCCAGTAAATTACCCATCATTTCCATCAGATCACGCTTCTCACCAAAGAAATTTAAGCCAGGGGGAATGATGACATCTGGAGTTTTCAATTTGTGAGAATATATTTTGTGCAAGGAAGCAATAATGCGATCAGCTTGCTCCTGAACCGGCACAGGAGCCGAAAGCGTTCGTCGCGTTGAAGCGGCAGCCCGCTCAAGGCGGCTGGCAATCAGATGCTGCATCTCTTCAACAGCATTAGCCATCGCGGCGGCTTCATTTTCGCTGGCCAGGCCTGCACGAATCACAGCCAACGGTGTTTTCAGGCTGTGCGCGAGGGAATCCAATGCGCTTCTATAACGTGCCTGATTAGCCTTCTCGGTTGCCATCAATCGATCAAGGTTACGGGTAAGTGGCTCCAGTTCTATTGGATAGGGGCCTTGAAGGCTTTCGCGTTCGCCGGACTCAACCTTTGCGACGTCTTCTGCGACCCTTTGCAAGGGTCTCAAACTGAGTGCGAAAAACAATAACTGTGCAATGGCCAGAATAACTCCGGCACCGCCCAAAGATTTCCACAAACCTCTGCGAAATGAACGGATCTGCTTCGCAAGTTTACTGCCTTCAACAAATACCGTGACCGTAAAAGGCCTGACCGTCTGGTCTTCCAACTCCCAGGCTAATCCAATCTGGTAGGTGTAGTAACCATTGTTATCATTGGTCGCTACAAACTGGTTTTCTCCGGAAGCGATAGTTGCAAGTTCTGGCAGGTCAACACCTAAAGATGAAGGTGAATTCCATTCCTCGGCATCACCATGAACATGCACATAAACGCCTGAACTCGGCTGACTCAGCCGTGGGTCACCAATATCATCCTGAACCCGGATGTTTCCATCTTCAGAGATTTCTGTCGCACCCAGAACAAGATAAGCCCAGGTTTCCATCTGATTGTGCAAATCCGTCTCGCTGCTTCTTGAATATGCTGAATTCAGTGCCAGACCGACCAAACCCAGAGAAATCGCCAGCACCAGAACTGCCAATAGCAGCAATCTGATTCGAAGTGAAACCGGCCTCCGCTCCGGCTCAGGATGAGCCAGCATATCAATCAGACTGAAGGTTCAATCTATAACCCCTGCCACGTAACGTATCGATTGGATTAAGTTCACCCTCCGGATCAATCTTGCGCCGTAGCCTTCCCATGAAAACCTCGATTACATTGCTGTCCCGGTCAGCGTCTTCTTCGTAAATATGCTCGGACAATGCAGTCTTGGTCACCACTTCCCCGGGGTGTAAGATCATATATTCCAGTACCTTATACTCATAGGTAGTCAGTTCTACCTCTGAGTCATTCAACATCACACGTTGTGATGACAAATCGATTTTTATGGGGCCAAATTTGATTTCAGGTTGCGAATGTCCAGCTGACCTGCGAATTAATGCTGCAACCCTTGCCTTGAGTTCTTCTGGGTGGAAAGGCTTGGTCATATAGTCATCGGCACCTGCTTCGAGGCCGGTTACCTTATCTTGCCATTCTGAACGTGCGGTGAGTATCAGGATAGGAAAGCGCTTTTCGGACTTCCTCAGTTTGCGTATCAGGTCGAGTCCGGACATGCCTGGCAGGCCCAGATCAATGATGGCCAGATCAATCGGAAACTCTTGACCGTAATAAAGCCCTTCAATCCCGTCACCACTGACATCAACCGCAAAACCGGCTGCCCTTAGACTGTCTGCCAGGGAATCCTGCAAACGCACATCATCTTCTACCAGCAATAAACGCATCTAATTGTTACTCCGGAAAAGACGTGTGTTGCCAATCATCTTATTGAGCATATTCGCGATCATTCCGGAATCCTCACGGTTTTTACCACGCCTTTTTTCGTCAACAGTTTGATTTCATGAATACGCTTTGGTCCCTTGGTAATGGTGCGTGCTGAAAGCACCTTGGCGTTGTACTGGCGGGCTGCCTGGCGTGCGGCATCCTGCAAACTTATGGCGAACGCATCCGAAGGTACGGCAAGTGCCAGTATCAGGATAATCAACCATTGTCGAAGAAAGCGTTGCATGATTATCGTTAGTCCAATTTCATTCGTTGGGGACATTTTAAGGCATGTAGCTGAATCACGCCTGAATTGCGCCGACACATTAATTGACAGGTTGCTGCAGAACTGATTTCCCGGTCAACCGAATTTCTTTAAATACATAGCTGGAACATGCGCCTAGAAAATTTCAGCGACCATGCAGCGCAGGCTGCCGCCGGCCTTCTCAATTTCGTCAAGCTCAACCGTTGTCAATTCAAAACCCCAGGACTGAAGCGTTTGCACGCTGGAATCACGTAATGCATCAAAGCCGGTTTGACTCATAAACAGATCCTTATCTGTCAAGGCGATGCAATTACCGGCAAAGGCATTTTTCTCTGCTTGCGTAAGCATCAGTGTTCTACCGGGGAAAGCGCGACTGATCGCGAGCGGTACATCCTCATCAACAAATGAGTCAGGACACAAAACAACCGCCCTGCCTGCCAAAATCATCATCACGACATTGGTATGGTATTCACCCTGCGCCAAGTCAAAAGCAAAACTCAGTCGCAGATCAAATGCAGCATGCATGGCCTCAACACCTGCTTGATTAATACGATCGCTCATTCCACAAAATCCGATCCTGCGTGCACGGTCAATGATTAATGGGCCGGTTAGCTCCGCAATACAGTCCTGTTCAGACAGGTCTGTAACCGAGTATCCACCGTTAATGAAGTAATTGCGGATGTCACTTCGACTGGTTTCCAGCCTGCGCCCAGGGTGCCACATGCTGCCAATAATCAGCCTGCCGGGAATGGTTGCGAACGCATTATTGGGAAATACACCGTCCGGCGCTTTCGAATCTCCAGGAAACACCACGACTTCTATACCACGCCCCCGGATTGCACTGGCCAGATCCTGGCTTTGGCTCAATGCCCGCTCTGGATCGGCGACATTTTCAAGGTCCATATAGACGTTATCGAGCGCCGATTCAGGGTTCACATGAAATGCTTCCGGCTCGACCATAAAAACGCCTCTGGGTATTGCTGGCGCATCTGCGGGAAATTCACTGGTCGAAAATGCCCGGCGAAATTCAGTGGCAGTCCAGGCAATCATTTCACCTGTCCTGCCGCCACTTCAGGTGTACTTACCGGCACGTCACCCATTGCCTGTAATGCCTGATTGAAAATCTCTGTGTTTGAGTCGTCTTTAAATGCGTTCTGGCTAATATAGCGCCGCCACGTTTTAGCGCCATGTTGTCCCTGAAACAGGCCCAGAACATGCCGGGTTATCCGTTTCACCGGCTGGCCTTCACTAACAAGCAATTCCAGGTATTGATTGAGCTTCTGAACAATTTGTTCTCGCTCTGGAAGCGGCAATTTATTGCCAAATGCATTTTCGCACTCAGCTAATAGCCAGGGGTTCTGATAGGCCGCTCTGCCTAGCATCACACCGTCGACATGTTTTAACTGGTTTTTTGCGGAATCAATCGAGTCGATTCCACCATTAATAATAATCTCCAGATCAGGCATTTCACTTTTTAGTCGGTAAACCCAGTCATGGTGCAATGGTGGTACTTCACGATTCTGCTTGGGACTCAACCCGGATAACAACGCTTTACGCGCATGGGCAATAAAAACAGTGCAACCGGACTCGACAACTTGCCCGGCAAAATCCCGGAAATATTCATAACTGTAGTGATCATCAACTCCCAGTCGGCTCTTGATGGTTACCGGAATATTCACTGCGTCCTTCATCGAGGCAAGACATTCCTTAACCAACTGTGGTTCCAACATCAGACAGGCACCGAAACGCCCTTTCTGGACCCGGTCAGAAGGACAACCAACATTTAAATTAACTTCCTTGTAGCCCAATTCTTCAGCAATTTTTGCGCATTTGGCCAGGTCCGCAGGGTCACTACCACCTAGCTGAAGCGCAACAGGCTGCTCGAAGTCACGGAAAGCAAGTAGACGATCCCGGTCACCATGCAAAATAGCCCCGGTCGTGACCATTTCGGTATACAACATCGCAGATGGTGCCAACAGGCGATGAAAATGCCGGCAATGCCGGTCAGTCCAATCCATCATGGGGGCGACGCAAACTTTCCTCATATTGGCTCTAATTTGTGAATCCGGTTTTACAGAGCACACAAGGATCGGTCGATGTTCAGTCTTCATCGTAGGTGAAGTTACAGGCGCGGCCCATTTGCCAATAGCGCGGTTCGGCTAAGACCTTTGTACGTTCCTGACTGGTGCGAAGATTCATCTTCTGTAACTCGCTGACTGAGAAAACACTGACCGCAGCCGCCACTACAAATGAGATTGTCAGGACTAATACTGCCGACCGGTTATTCACAGGTGACTCTGTCGGCTGAATATTTAATGTTCCCAACATCCAACCGCCAATCAGAATGGTCATCACCTGGCTGGCTGGCATGATCAATACACCGCTGACCATGGCATGAACGGTAGCGGCCATGATACTGCAACCCAGCATGGCGATAAGGGTGTCTGAGGAAAGTGTGCCATCCTGGCTTTCTCTGCATCTGACCAGCAATTGCCACCCCAGCCAGAGGCAGACGAGCATTAGGAGAGTAAATGCCGGAAATCCCATTTCACTCAACACAGTCATCGGAAAACTGTGTGGGTGCGCAGCAATGTTGGGGTCAAGCCCGCATGCGTAGCGCGAAGGGCCAGATCCCAATAAAGGCTGTTTCGTGGCCTGATCCAGAGCGATTGACCAAAGGTTGATCCTGCCTGAGGTGTGGGCCATTGGTCGGCCAATCGACTGGGACACAAATCCCTCTCCACCGGGAACAACGGATTGATTCATTGCCAATAGGGAAAGATAAATGACAACACCTGCTAGCAATCCGGCAGCATGAATTCGAAACCAGGCGCGGCGGTTTGAAGGGAATAAAATCGCAGCCAGCGTAAAAGCGGTTATCAGGCTTACAACGGTACCCCGGCCTCCTGACACCAGCACCAGGCACCACTGAATTCCAATCAAGCCAATGGCAATGAGCTTGAGCTTTCTCGATGAGCCAAAGATGAACGGCAGTGTTGCAATCAATGGAATCATAAATGTTTGCAGTTGGTTGTAAAACCTGGGATGGAAAAACCGTACTAACATCTTGTTGAAATCAAATTCGAATCCCAAAAGCCAGGCGACAATGATCCCGGTTAATTCGGTAACAGAGCTAATCACCCCTATCGAAATCAACACCAACAAGGCCATACGATCAAAATTATTTCCGCAGACCTGTCTGGCAGCAGCGGTGGCCAAAAGACCGGATACCAGCATTGCCAACATAGCTATCTCGAGCAATCCATAACCCGGATGAGGAAATCTAAGGGCGGAAATCGTACCGGCCAAAGCCGCAAACCCTAATGCGAAACCTATCCAGCGAGGCAAAAAACCCAGCAATTCAGCCAGAGCAAGTCTCAGTGCAGGGTTAAGCGCTGTTGCACCAAATAGCGCCAATAACATGAATACTTCGAGGATCCGCTTGCCATTAAATAATCCAACTTGTGGGAGCAGGTCAAAGCCGGTCGTAGCAGCCAGAAATATGCCCAGTAAAAGTGGAATTAACAGGCCAACAGTTCTCTGGGAGGCAATGGTTTTCATCAAAAGTTGATTTTCCGGATAAGGGTAATCTGACTCAAGCCAACATTATAGCCGCACAACATCATCGTCACATTTTAAGCTCCAACACGATTTTTCTGTTTGTGGCTTGTATTTAATTAAACGTTTAATTAATATAGATGTTATGAAAGCTG
>JBLHGQ010000168.1:0-5752 GCA_047614505.1 Rhodothermales bacterium
AAGAAACTCGCCCGCATCCGGCCCGCTCAATTCGACTTTTCCCAGCGGGGAACCATCGAATATTACGGCACTTCGCCGCGTAGCCAGCACTTCTTCGTTGATGGCTGTTTCACGGCTGCGACCGTTGATCGCATAGTACTCGGGTCGTTTCCAGGCACCATAATCAACAAACACCGCACCTTGATTCACATGCCATTCGTGGGCTGGCAGCAAACGGGCAGGGGCAAAGAGATCGCCATGCACCGGCCCTGCTATTGCACCCAAAGGAACCGGCATAAACTGTGGTCTGAAGGTCGTCGTACCAACTTCTTCAACCGGTTTTCCAGTTAGTTCAGCAAGCAGTGTCAGGGCGTTAAGATTGCTCGTTTTACCCTGGTCCGCTGACATGCCGGTGGTGGTGTAACGCTTCAGATGCTCAACAGAAACGAAATTCTCGCGCACAGCCAATTCGATGTCCGCCACAGTCACATCATGCATAAAATCGACCCACTGTCGGGAGCTGTTACCAAACGGGGTGATCCTGCCAGCACCAGGTTTATAGTTACCGGTAACAGATGTTGAAATCTCGGCAGGCGAGCAATCAAAGCCAGCCCTAATCGCTGCTTCTGATCCAGCAAGTGAACCTTGTGCCAAAGCTTCGGACAGCGAGAATTTACCGTCTGCTGCACCTGCGACGCCCAGGTTCCTGGGACATTCCCCTGGTACAAAACATGCCATCGTGGTGTCATAAACCAATGCACCACGAGCCTGCGAAAACAGATGAACCGTAGGATTAAAACCACCTGACACCGCCAAACCCTGACAATCAATACTGCTGCTGGGAACAACAGGAGCCTTGCCATTATCGGACAATCTTCCGATACTAATTCCGCTGAGACCCTGCTTACCAGCTGTATTTATGACAACACTGGAAGACATGATTGGTATACCACGCTTGTTGGCCTGTCTGGCCAAACGATCCGTAACATGCCCTCGTGCATCGATAATTGCCGGGATGCGGATACCCTTGTCATGCAGAGTAAATGCCACGTGATAGGCAGAATCATTGTTAGTAGCAACTGCCATTACATCAGCCGGGCGAACCGCAAAACGATTGACATAGGCCATAGCAGCACCGGCCAGCATGATGCCAGGCCGATCGTTGTTTTCAAAAACTAATGGTTGTTCAATAGCACCAGTCGCCAGAAGAACTTCTTTTGCCCTTAACTTCCAGAACCTTTTGACGCCGCTTGTGGACCGGTCGGTGATGGTCAGAACATTGTGATCGTAATAGCCCGACACGGTTGATGAGGTCATGATGGTGATGTTTTTTGCACCATCAAGTATGTCCTTTGTCTGACTTAGCCAGGCCTCTGAATCTTTATCATCAATGACTGCACCATCAGCCAGCAAGCTTCCGCCCAATTCATGGTCCTGTTCTACCAGCAGCACACGCGCATCGCTGCCGGCTGCACTCAAGGCTGCCGCCAGACCTGCTGGACCTCCTCCAACAATGAGAACGTCACAATGCAGATTGTGGTGAAAGTACAGATTCGAATCTTTGCCAGCCGGTAGTTTGCCGAGTCCGGCCATATTGCGAACTGCGCCCTCAAACCAGTGCCAGTTCGGCCACTTGAATATTTTGTTATAAAACCCGGCAGGCCAAAGCTTATGCGTAAAGTCAGTTACGCGTCCCAGGTCAAAATTCACATTGGGGTAACCATGCGGTGACTTGATCTGATGGCCTTCAATTAATGCCCGAATGGTGGCGCGCACCACCGGTACGTCTCCATTGCCGTCAAACACGCTTAGCAGCGCATTTGTTTCCTCCACGCCTGCAGACATGACTCCGCGTGGCCTGTGATATTTGAAACTGCGGTTGAGGGTATTGACGCCATTGGCCAACAAGGCCGATGCAATCGTGTCACCCTGGTATCCCTGGAATTTTGTACCGTTGAATTCGAACGATAAAGGCTTATCGCGATCAATTCGACCACCCGATGCCAGCCGTTGATTTTGAGAACCGGACATTTTAATCAATCTCCGGCAACTCTGGTTTGGGTGAACCCATGGCATACACCGCATAAATTTCATGTGTGACAGTATCCCTGGCAATGTTGAACCACCTGCCACAGCCATACCTGTGCAGCCATTGCTCAAAATGAATGCCTTTCGGATTTTCCTGGTTAAACAGATAGTCCGACCACTCAAGATCGTCGGATTCAAGCGTGGGTCGGCTGACATGGGACTCTCCACCGAAATGGAATTCCAGTTCATCGCGTGTTCCGCAGCATGGGCACTCAATTCTCAGCATCAGTGCGCCACTCCTGAGGCCGCGCCCTCGTCAATCAGCTTACCGGTCCTGAAGCGATCAAGACCAAAATCCTCGATCAGTGGATGAGGCTGATCATTGGCAATGGTATATGCCATGGTATCGCCACCGGCCGGAATCGCTTTGTAGCCACCGGTTCCCCAGCCACCACTGATATACAGGTTTTGTACCGGCGTGTGCCCCATAAGCGGAGAAGTATCCGGGGTGATATCAACGATTCCTGCCCATTGCCGCATCAGGCGCAGGCGACTGAAGGCTGGCAGCATCTCCAGTAGCGCAGAAACATTTTCCTGCAACAATGGGATCCCGCCCCTTTGTGCATAGCTGTTGTACGCATCAGCCCCTCCACCAAACACCAATTCACCCCGGTCAGACTGACTGACGTACATGTGAATTCGGGAAGAAGACAATACGGTGTCCAGACAAGGCTTGATCGGCTCACTGACCATAGCTTGCAACTGCATGCTGGTCACCGGCACCCGAAACCCAGCCATTTTTGCCAGATGGCCTGTGTGACCGGCTACAGCGAAACTGACTTTGTCTGCGCCGATGTGGCCCCGGGTGGTGTGAACACCCACAGCCTTTTCAGATTGAATGTCGAAGCCGGTGACCTCGCATTGTTGAATAATGTCCACCCCAAGGGCGTTGGCTGCGCGCGCAAAGCCCCAAACCACGGCATCATGACGGGAGATTCCGGCTCGCCTCTGGATAAAACCGCCGTAAATCGGATAGCGGCAATCAAGATTGATCATTGGTACGAGTTTTTTGATGTCCTCGACCGTTACCAGCTCGGCGTCCACATTGTTGATTTTGATCGCATTTACCCAGCGCCGCATCTCCTCCATATCATGCACGCTATGGCCAACAGTCAAAATGCCGCGTTGGCTTAACATCACATTGAAATTCAGTTCCTGGCTGAGATTTTCATAGAGCTTTAGCGAATGATCGAAGAAAGCAGCGCTCTGAGGCCAGTAATAATTCGAGCGGGTTACCTGAGTATTTCGCCCTGAGTTACCGCCGCCGAGCCAGCCCTTTTCCAGCACGGCAATGTTTTTGACCCCGTGTTTTTTGGCGAGGTAATAGGCCGTGGAGAGACCGTGCCCACCTGCACCGATAATGACTACATCATAGTTTTTCTTCGGCTCAGGTGTGCGCCAGGCAAGCGGCCAGCCTTTATGCCCGCTAAGTGCTTGCCGGGCCATTGATAAAAATGAATATCCTTTCAAAAAGGCAGTCCTGCTTGGTGAATCAAAAGTTGGATCCCGGTTGGTCTAGGAATTTTATTTCAGTATCAGTCGATACTCTACCCAAAATTTCATTTCTGTGCGGATACCTACCAAATTCTTTAATGATTTTCTTGTGCCTGATTTCAAAATCCAAATTGGATTGGTTGCCAAGATTCCCAAATAATTCGATTGCGACCTCGTGGATTTTCAGGGATTCACTGTGCATAAAGGGCATGTAGAGAAAGCATTTTTCAGATTCATTTAGCTCATGATCTGCACCCACACTTATCGCTTCCTGGGCAAGAGCCAGGGCCAGTGGATCAGAAGCAAAAGATTCGGACGCGCCCCTGAACATGTTTCTGGAGAATTGATCCAAAACAATAATTTCTGCCAAACGCCCTTTAGCTGTTGCTCTCCAATCATAGAGTTCGCAATGGTTTGCAGATGCGTGAATCTCCCCGAACCGGTCTTTAATTAGATTATCGAAATCAACATCCTTTACCCACCTTTGGGATTTTTCAATTTCTTCAAACCAGAAATTTAGAATATCATCAGATGTCACTTGGTTCTCCAGTACAAAATCATTTGATTTTGTGACTAAAACGGATTTACTCGTCCAGCACAATCAATAATTATGTTCAAACTGCTCAGAATCTCTATAAATCAGTAATTTTCCATCTGCTGGTGCCTGCTAAACTAATAACCAAACATGATTCAACTAAAACCTTATGTAACATGAAAATGAATCGACAATGTGGCAACTGTAAAGCCTGTTGCGAAGGGTGGTTAAACGCGGAAATCGACGGTCACAAGATGAGTGCGGGCACACCTTGCATTCATTGTACTGAAACGGGTTGCGCCATCTATCCAACACGTCCGGTAGACCCCTGCCGGGAATTCAACTGCGGCTGGTTGCAGGAGGACAGTCCACTGCCTGAACACCTCAAGCCCAATAACAGCGATGTGATCGTATTACTGGACCGGAAATGGAAAGGAAAGAAAGTAATTGTGGCCGTTCCGGCCGGGAAAAAAATACCTGACGAAAGCCTCGAATGGTTGATGGGCTATACCCGAAAAACCTCAATTCCATTGATTTTTTATGAACGGATTGAAGAAAACGGCATATTCACAGGTAAAACACGTCGCGGCTATGGTCCGCCTTCTTTTCTCCGAGCGGTCAAGACTGAACTCATACCGGAAGACATTACTAAACTCTAACAGCATCCTGGATCAGGATTTTATTTGCCTCATTGTCATCTAACTCCGCAAGGCTGCTGTAGGGAAATATCCTTGCAAATCTATCAGTTGCAATGCGACACCATTTTGACTCAATCCTAAAAAACATGGTTGTAATCTCTACCTGCTTTCATAACTCTGTATCAGTCCAGAATGATGGAATAACTAGTGCTCCGACCACCACCAGGATCTTTACCAAGGGCTCCGCGCTCAATAAGGTTGTTAATATCCCGTCCCGCAGTATCTTGCGAACATTTTGCGATCTTTGCCCACCTTGAACTTGTGAGATTGCCTTCAAAATTATTCATTAAACGGTTTAGAACTTTTATCTGTCGCTCATTTAGCACCTCTGTTGAGTAACGCTCCCAGAAACGTGCTTTTCGAAGTGCCCCATCGAGATTTTCGTGAGCTTTCTCTATTGCGCGACCCAGACAACCCAAAAACCAACTTTGCCAAATTGTTATGTCAAGTAATGATTGCTGGGTACTCTCCAGCATTTTGTAGTATTCATCGCGTTCCACTCTGATTTGTGCCGACATGCTATATGATCGTTGTGCGCTGCTCTCACCTTGCGCTAACACCATGTCAGCTATCGCACGTGCAATTCTCCCGTTTCCGTCTTCAAAAGGGTGAAGTGAAACAAACCAGAGATGAGCTAATCCAGATGCCAATAATGGATCAATTTCTTTTGGTTGATTAAACCATTCTAGAAACCGGGCACTTTCTTCAGGTATCTGTTGAGCAGGCGGTGCCTCAAAGTGAACCCGTTCACGACCGATGGGACCTGATACCACCTGCATCGGCCCTTTACTGTCATCGCGCCAAGCTCCAACAATTATTTTATGCATACTACTGCGGCCTGTCGGAAATAGTGCTGCTTGCCAAGCAAATAGACGTTCTGCAGTTAAGGGTGAATCATATTTCTGGGTGGCGTCGAGCATCATCTCAACAACACCCTCAACATTACGGTCGGCCGGTA
>JBLHGQ010000169.1:0-5672 GCA_047614505.1 Rhodothermales bacterium
GAAAATGCACCGGCACAATCTGTAGGCCAGCCTGTCAGTCATACAACCGGCGGCTTACTTGCGATTGAGCAGTATGGTGTCGAAAAAATCCAGATGAATGGTGAACAAGTAGCCGACCTGGTCGAAGTATTCCCCATTGATCCCTTTGAATCGGCTTTTACTTCCGGGTTTGCCAGCAGAATTATCAGACTGCTGAGTAATATTGATATTGACCGGGCTACCTATCTTGACCGGCAAAATGCACTCTCGCGGTTTGACCCGGAACTGGCTAAGGTATTTTTCTTGCAGTCTGCTGATGAAAGTGTACGGGCACGTCTGCAACTTGCTGAAGCTCTGATTGGAGCGGAACGCAAATTCCTCGCTGCTCAGTCCGAAAGTGTATACGAGGGTACTTATCAAGGCAGTTTCGGCACCAAGATGCGCAAGGTAATTCAGTCTGAGTATCATGTCCTTGAAGAACGGCGTCACATCGCTCGGGTTCAGAATGTAACTGCGGCAGTTGCAGCAATTGCGATGGCGGGCACGGTGTATGGTGCTTCTTTGACCACCACAGCCAATGCGTTGGTTGTATCCAGTTTGACGGGCCTGTCGCTAGTCGGCTCAATATGGGCGATTAATGCATCACGTGATTCCAAGGCAGAGTCAGAAGAAGTTGCAGAGTATTTCAGTAATCGAATGGCTCCCTCGGTTGCACGACAAATGTCGGTGCAAATGGAGTGGCTGGAATCCAAGGAAGTCATCACCGCTCGCGGTTTTGCGGAATTCCGCAACAAGACCTTAAGTCTCTATCAGGCAAGGGTACGGTCAATGGCCGTCGCAGTTGGCGGGCAGTGTGAATTTTTTCACCAGGACTTTATTGGTACAGGCCGCTGGTATGGCCAATGCCTGGATGGCCGTGCAAGCGGTAAGGGCTATGGCGTTGTTATTGATGATCGGGGTTCGAGTGTCGAATATCTTGGTGACGCGCTGGACGGATTGGCTTCTGGTACCGGAGGCATGATGATCAGGTCAGTGGGCCAGAATGGATCGGTTTATCTTGAAGGAACTTTCACGCAAGGTCGTGCGGACGCAACGATGCTTGTCGAGCAGGCCGGTAAACAACAAACGGTCCGGCTATTTGCCGCCGGTAAGGATATTGGACGTGGTGATGTCGACCAGGTCCGGAAACTGGGATTTTCATCCAACTGGTCTGAACAGGGGGTCTTGCCTTGAAACACACTTTCAAGTGCATGGTTTTTTCCCTGTTCATCTTTATCGGGATCAGTCCTGCCCTGGCGGCAGAATTTCCCGGATTCGAAACAATAGAAAAATTACCCCCAGGTGGCCAGTTTCGCCAGCTAAGCCTGATGATTTTGATGGCGAACAAAACCGGCCCTGAATTTGTCGGCCTGTTGGCCGAAAAAGTTAGTTCAGGTCAAAACAGCAGGCAAATTCTTCCGGGTGAATTCAGAACCCCACTGGTGCGGATTGTCGATCAGGAATCGATGGTCGATAGTGCGGTTCAGTTGTTTGCTTTTGTTGCAGACAACCTTAATGAAGTAACCATGAAATTGCAGAGTATCAAGGCCGAAAATCCGGTTCTGATCAGCATGGTTGAAACTTCTGAAATCATGGAAGATGCAATTATCATCCGCAATGCAGTAGCCGACAGTGTTCTGTATCTAAACTATGCAGAAGAAGAGCGAATGGCCTCCTTGCTTGATGACTATCGGGTGCACACCGTGTTTTTGAGAAACGAGGTGGAATACGCCGATTTTTACCTGGAGCTTGAGCGAATCACAGATACGGCTGTCAATTCAATGGGTGGAAAAATGGACGCCTACCAACGAATGTTCGATGAGGAGTTTGAGGCTGATTCAGTTGAAAAATTTATGGAAGCCACTGAATTTAGTACAGAAAAGAGGGCGCAACTAAACCGCAGAGCAGCTTTATTAACTGAGCAGATTTTACAAAGCGTCATGGACGATATGAATTCAAAAACTCCCTGAAAAAATATTGGGCTAACAAGGACACCCCAACTATCTCACTCCCGTTGCAACAACCCCAGCACCGCCAGATCGTCATCCATTCTCTCACCGTTCCAGTCGGGAACCAGGGTTTTTGGCGTAATGTGCAGACCCTCTTGATGGTTACGGGTAAATAGTGACAGGACGTTCCCGCGGGAACGTGTTTCGCCGCTTGTGTTCACGGTTTTGCCGGAGGTGTCGGTGAAAACAATCCCGTTCTGTGTGGACATTTCCACCCCGTAGCCGCCTTCATGCACCATGCGGTGATGTCTGCGGCACAGCAATACCAGGTTATCCATCTTTGTTTCGCCGCCATCTGCCCAGTGATTGATGTGATGGGCATCTACAAAGCGTGTACAGGAACAACCCGGGAAACGACAGCCGCCATCCCTCCTGCCCAATGCACGGCGTATAGCCGGTGGAATACTGCGGGTTTTGCGGCCCACGTTCAGTGCTTCACCATTGTGACCATTCAACCAGTGCACCACCGATGCATCACAGGCCATACGGCGTGTGGTTTCTGCAGCAATGTTGGCATGACCTTCAAGTTCCGCTTCTGCACCTTGTCCGTGCTGTTGCAGTACCGTCTTATCGGTGTGCACGTTGATACAACAACTTGCACTATTGTTGCCGAATCTTCCTTCAGCCAGGCGAATCATTGCATCCGCCCGGCGCTGAGCGATAGGCTCTGAGGCTGGTTTTTCTGCCGACGTTCCCGCGGGAACGTCTTTCGATTCCTCGAACAATACATTCATGGCCGATTCGAGCGCTGCCTGGATCAACGCGCCCTGTTCCGCTGTGAAGCGGCCCTTCATGATCCAGCAACCGTCATCGTCGACAAACCAGCCTAACTCCCGGTGTTCATGACGGTGGTTCTCATTCACCAATGCCTCGTTTCGTTTTACCTTCCGGTAGACTTGCACCTGTCGTTCTACGTGACGGGCAGTACCGTGCATTGCCACATTCAGCAACACCGATTCATTATCAGCCGTGGCCACACGGGTCATGGCCCGGACCTTGGAGTACGAAATTAGTGTAGTGCCAACTTTATAACGTAGGCTCAGCGAACACACAAGCCGTTAGCTGTAAGGCAGTGCTTCGAAGGCATAGTGGTGCTAAGCTGAGCAGCGCTAACACAGCAGATGACGGCTTGTGTGTTCGCCCTGCGGGTGCTCACCAGAATGTCCATCACTGTGTTACATTCACTTGACATAGCACCACTATGGCTGCGCGAATGTGCCTTGTGCTGAACATTCTGGTGAATACTGAACTTACGTTATAAGGTTGACACTACACTTGCCCCCTTGCTGAACGCCGCACTGATCTGTGGCAGGTTTTTAAGGGCATGGGCTACGCGTACTTTTTCCCGGGCAACCCCAAGCGAGGTGCCGCATTTCCAGTTCAGCCAGTGGGCGCATGAATTCATTCCCGGCCCCGACCATCCTGCACATTCATCAAATGTCCTGATCAGGATCAGCAACTGGTAGTTAGCTGCCTGGATGTGGGCGGATAATTCGGTGATGCGGTCTTGCAGTGAATCGATGTGGTTAAGGCGCTCAATGGCCGATGGGTGGGGTGTAAAAGCCCCTGAAGACTGGATAGATGGCATGTGGAAACTTCCTTTATTATATACTGTAATAATATACAGTAATAAGAAAAATAAATCCACTATTAAATATATATATCAGTATGTTACGAGCAAGACCTAGTCAGAAAAGGTAACCGATCCCTTTGTTCACGATCTTGGGGGCCAACAAGATACCTCGATTTCCTCACCGGGTTGCACATTCCCAATGTGATCTTTGACTATTTGATATCTTTCGTTGGAAGTGTCATATCGCCAGCGGCTCGTCCTGTTTCCATTCTCGTCCAATAGGACAAATTCTATAGTGCCATCCTCCCTAAGCGAACCTTCGCCTACTTTACATTTCAGATTGCCTCGTTCAGAGAGCAGAGACGCGTTTGTAGAGTGTTGTAAAATAATCGGCATGATGAGTTCATCCCATCGCTTGGAGGCATAGAACCAGTTTAGCTCCACACCATGAGAAATAAGATCGTTCTTCCAGTAGGGTAGGAATATGAAGCCACGCTGGTGTGACAATTCAACCTCATACGCGAATACGAATTTCCGTGTGGCATTAGGCTCCTGGGGAACGCCGATATAAAATGTTATTTCGAAACGCTGAAGCTCGGAAGGTCGTTTTGCCACAATTCCTCTAGGCCAGTCAATGAATCTGCCATAGGTCTCGTTCGAATCTAAGTGTGCTGGAAAATGTGGGACACCATCAGGGCCGCGAGTGACTACTCCAGGGCCATTCCAGATATTGAACTGGCTTAGAATACTCGGATCCATGATCTCAACCGGCAACTTTAGATTGTCGCCTTCAATCTTGATTTTTATGGTTTCGCCTTTTGACCAACCAATTGACGGAATGGTGAGAATCGCCGCCAAAAATACTAGTGCAGTATGAATTCGTCTCATGATCGCCTCAATTAGATTGGGAATGCAGTTCTCAATGTGATCATAGACGAGAACATGGTGCTCAAGTTCCGCTATTGGCCGTGAAGCGGACATTTTGATACTTTGAAATCTGAGCTGGTTTGTTTGATTCATTGAAGCGCTTTCAGCTTTTGTGGATTGCCTTTTAATATGGTTTGCAGACCAGGAACATCTGAAGACGGCCGAATGACGGTAAATGAACCATCGCCATTATCTATGTAGTAATAGCAGCCATCACCTTCGTCTGTGTCACTAAAATCCAAGAAGTTGCAACCGTTTTCACTTATATCCCAAGTGCCATCAAACTGGTTTTCGTATTCATCAATCCAGTACAAATTTCCGTTCGGTGCCGTGAAGTCATGCCAGCGAACCGGTACACCATCTACCGGATATGTGCCGGTAGAGGTATTCCCAACCAACAGCTTTCGCAACTGTTTGCCATTTAGGTATTGATGCTCTTCAGGTGTGCCTGCGCTGGTTCCCAGGCCCTGCAAAAATTCAAACGCATTTTGAGAAACACCCTTTGACTCGACAATGTTTGCAGATTCATTGGTATTTTCAGCTGAATTGGCGGCTGAACGTGCAGCGGCGGAAGCAGATTGCTGGCCTTCGCTGCCCTCGCTATTTTCACCCATCTGTCCTGAATCATTTGATCCATCCTGTCCTTGTTGTCCTGGCCCAGCACTTTTCTTCCCGGTGTTTCCTTCACCGGAATCACCCGTCATGGATGCCGCCTGGGCTCTTGCTGAATGTGCATGAATATCGGCTTCGCGCTCATGGTATTCAGATACCAATTCGTCCCAGGCTTCGCTTTCCTGGTCTTGTAGCCCCTGGTCTTTTAAAGCTGCTTCACTGGGGTTGTAGGGATACTCAATTTCGACCTGTTCAGGTGACCACTGGCCACCTTGCAAAATGACTTCTCTTAATTCGTTGCGAAGATGTTTTTGAGAAGACTCCGGCAGGGCCTGCATCTTTTCCAGCGAAGGCGGTTTTACAAATGCTGCGGTGGGGAGTGACCTTTCCCCGGGCTGATCCTTTAGTTCCATAAAGCGCCGATAATTGTCCTCGCTGACCTCGGTTTCGGAGCTGGCAGTTCCAGATTGCGGTTTTTCTTCCTTGTCAGAATCCGTTTCCTGAGCGAATCCGGGCGCGATCACGATGCTGGT
>JBLHGQ010000170.1:0-5629 GCA_047614505.1 Rhodothermales bacterium
TGCCAGGAAACATTCGGTGACACGGTTCGGATTGGCAGAAGAGGCTCAAATGCAGTCCGTTTGCTGGTTCACGGCATCCAGGGTCATACCGCTTTTCCACATATGATCGATAATCCTGTGCACAGGCTTGCACCGTTTTTATCCGAACTGCTTGCAACAACCTGGGATGAGGGTGATGAAAATTTTCCTCCCTCTCATTGCCAGGTATCGAACTATGTAGCCGGTACAGGCGCGATGAATGTCACACCCGGCCATGCAGAACTCACCATCAGTTTTCGCAATGGTCCCTTGTCACCATCAGATCAAATACGCTTGCAAGTTGAAGACATGCTTTCACGGCATGGAATCGAAAATTATGAATTGGACTGGCATGTGTCCGGTGAACCCTTCCAATCACAACCCGGCCCTTTGCGTGATGCGCTTGGAACGGTGATTCATACTCAACTGGGACTCCGGCCGGAAATGAATACCGGCGGAGGCACATCGGACGGGCGTTTTATGGCGCCATTGGGCAGCGAAGTTGCCGAGTTTGGACTGTTAAATCAAACCATTCATAAAGTGAATGAAAACACTCCTGTGGCAGATCTGGAGCAACTTCAGGAAATTTACACTTCTTTGTTGGAGAAGCTCCTGCTTTCTTGATCCCTGTCAATTCAAACACCCTTTCAAATGCTTGATTTTCGTCCACAAAGCCCTCAAATCTTGTGCATCTGCAGCCGCCATGCGGCGCAAAAATAATTGAGGACCAAAACATGAGAATGGATAAATTGACCAGCAAATTTCAGCTTGCTCTGGCCGATGCCCAAAGCCTTGCGCTAGGGATGGACCATCAACTAATCGAGCCGGCACACCTGATGGTGGCATTACTGGATCAGGAAGGTGGCTCAATCCGTCATCTTCTGACCAAGTCGGGGGTTCGGGTAAACCCCTTGCGTTCGCAATTGGGGGAACGCCTGGAAAACCTGCCTAAGATTACCGGTGCCCAGGGTGATATTAACTTGTCTAATGAATCTGTTCGGCTGCTAAATGTAACAGACAAGCTGGCACAGAAACGTGGTGATCAGTACATTGCCAGCGAACTTTTTGTTCTTGCTGCCATGGACCTGAAAGGAGTGCTGGCTGACTTGCTAAAAGTAGCAGGTGCCAATCGTGAAGCGATTGAAAAAGCCATTGAGGATATGCGTGGTGGTGAACAGGTAGTAGATCCAAATGCAGAAGAATCCCGTCAGGCGTTGGAAAAGTACACCATTGATCTGACCGAACTGGCAGAACAAACGAAGCTGGACCCCGTGATTGGTCGCGACGAGGAAATTCGTCGCTGCATTCAGGTACTGCAACGACGCACAAAGAATAATCCAGTGTTGATCGGTGAGCCGGGTGTTGGCAAAACGGCTATCGCAGAAGGCCTGGCTCAGCGCATCGTGAATCACGAGGTACCTGAAAGTCTGCGTGGCAGAAGGGTGCTCTCGCTGGATATGGGTGCTCTGATTGCCGGCGCGAAATTCCGCGGTGAATTTGAAGAGCGACTTAAAGCTGTATTGAGTGATCTCAAGAAGCAGGAAGGCAATATCATTCTGTTTATCGATGAATTGCACACCATGGTCGGGGCTGGAAAGGCCGAAGGCTCTATGGATGCTGGAAACATGCTCAAGCCGGCTTTGGCACGTGGTGAGTTGCACTGTATCGGTGCGACCACTCTGGACGAATATCGAAAATACATAGAAAAAGACGCTGCTCTGGAGCGCCGTTTTCAGAAAATCCTGGTAGAAGAACCTTCTGTGGAAGACACCATCGCCATTTTGCGGGGATTACAGGAACGCTACGAAGTGCATCATGGCGTAGACATCACCGATCCCGCGCTGGTTGCTGCTGCAACGCTTTCTCACCGATATATCTCAGACCGGCAGTTACCCGATAAAGCCATTGACCTTATGGATGAGGCAGCTTCGCGCATCCGCATGGAGATTGATTCCAAACCCGAGTCACTGGATCGCCTTGAACGCCGTTTGATTCAACAAAAGATTCAACGTGAAGCGCTCAAGAAGGAAAGTGACGATGCTTCAATGAAACGCCTTGAAGATCTGGAAAAAGATATTGAGGGTATGGAGCGCGAGTTTTCAGACCTTGAAGAAATCTGGAAATCGGAAAAAGCCGCAGTGCAGGGAGCAACTCATATCAAAGAGGAACTGGAACGTAGTCGCGGCGAACTCGAAACAGCGATGCGAGCCCAGGACCTGGCACGGATGTCCGAACTGCAATATGGTCGAATTCCTGAATTGGAAAAGCAACTGAAAGAGGCCGAGGAGGGAGAACAGGCTGACTTTCAATTGCTGCGCAACCGTGTGACCGAGGATGAAATTGCGGAGATTGTTTCCCGCTGGACGGGTATTCCGGTATCACGAATGCTCGAAGGTGAGCGTGACAAATTGCTACGCATGGAGTCAGAACTGCACCAAAGGGTTGTTGGTCAGGGTGAGGCAGTTAAGGCTGTTGCAGATGCCATCCGCCGCTCAAGGGCTGGGCTGTCTGACCCGGATCGGCCAATTGGATCTTTTCTGTTTTTGGGTCCAACCGGGGTCGGAAAAACAGAGCTATGTAAAGCCCTGGCTGAGTTCATGTTCGACACCGAAGATTCGATGGTGCGCATTGATATGTCGGAATTCATGGAAAAACACTCGGTATCACGATTGATTGGCGCGCCTCCAGGTTACGTCGGATATGAAGAAGGTGGTTATTTGACCGAAGCGATTCGCCGCCGTCCGTATTCAGTGATTTTGCTGGATGAAGTTGAGAAAGCACATCCGGACGTATTCAACATCCTGTTACAGGTGCTGGATGATGGACGCCTGACCGACGGACATGGCCGCACCGTAGACTTTCGGCATGCAGTCATTGTCATGACCTCAAATCTCGGCTCCCAGCGCATCCAGGAGCATGCGGGGGAAGACTACGAAACAATGAAAGCTGCAGTAATGGAAGTTGTGGGGCAGCATTTCAGGCCTGAGTTTATTAACCGTGTGGATGAGCTAGTCGTTTTCCACCCTCTGGATCAGAAACAAATCAGAATGATTGCCGGAATTCAGCTTTCGCACCTGGAAAAACGCCTTGAACAAAAGGGACTGATGTTGTCAGTAACAGACGAGGCTATGGACTTGCTTGCGGAAGGCGGATTTGATCCGGTTTATGGAGCGCGACCACTTAAGCGCGCTATCCAGACCAAGCTGGAAAATCCCCTGGCGCAGAAAATGCTTGCAGGTGAATTCAGTTCCGGTGAAACCATTAATGTAAAAGTACAAAATGGCACATTTGTGTTTGGTGCTGGCTAAGTGACGAAAATCCAAGATGTCAGGCGGTCACCATTCGTCGCTGTTACCAAACTCCACAAAGTCGTTCAATTCGGAGTGAGGTTTCTTGTGACCCTCACGGTGACCCTTTTTCTTGCGTCCTGACTTACGCTCATCGAATTCATCATCACCCCAATCGGCGCTGTAAATATCGTGGGCCAGGTCATCAAGGTCCATTTCGTCTTCAAACAGATCATCAATATCATCGTCGTAATCGACCGTCAATTTCTGTTTCTGCCTGCGGGATTTCTTGCTCATCTTCAATCCTCCAAGTGAAGAAAACCCAAAATGCAGCTGAATTAGAAAATAAAATTACTTTAATTTCAAGATATTTGATATCAATACAATCGTCGCTAATTTCAGGCTGAAAATGACGCTCGAACAATCTTTGTTCAATTGAGCGGAAAAGTGCCGGGTAGACGTAAAAAACCTATTGCTTTGACTGCATGGATATTGCGTTGAGGCCTTCATTTTGATCGCGGGATATTTGCAGTAAATCTTTCCCTGGCTGATAAATTTCCGATTCAATCTCAAACATCCCAAGCATGGTGTGAAAGACGTTGTCATGATTCAAAGCGAAATCCGATATTCTTCTCATATCACCGGTCTTGGCATTGTCAAAATTTTTGCCAAACCACATAAGCCAGGGCACCCCGGTTTGCGCTTGGGGGGCAAGAAAATTCGGCATTCCATGTAGGTACATACCAGATTCGCCCAGTGATTCTCCATGATCACTGACGTATACCATAGCTGTTTCAAAGTGATTATCGTAGCTCGCCAGAAAGTCGATGACTTTTGAAAGAAAATAATCGGTATAGACAATCGTATTGTCGTAGGTATTGTTGATTGACTGTCGATTGCAGTCGTTGAGTTGGCTTGTTTCACAGGTTGGTTCGAATAATCTGAACCCAGCCGGATAACGCTTGTAATAGGCAGGGCCATGGCTACCCATTTGGTGCAGGACGATCAAAATGTCTCCCGAAGCTTGCTGCTCAACATAGGTGTTCAAGCCCAGCAACATACCCTCATCGCGACATTCCGGGTCGCAGATTTCATTCATTTCGGCGCTTCGATAATCTTCAGTATTTACACGATCAGATACGCCCTTGGAACTCGAGTTGTTGTCCCGCCACAGTATGTTGACTTTTGCATGGCCCAACACGTCCAACAGGTTGTCACTTGATGTTGATGTATCGGAGTCATAATCCTTCTGATCACTCAGAGAGAACATGCAGGGCACCGAAATGGCGGTAGATGTTCCACAGGAGGTCACATGAGTAAAACTGACCAGATTTTTCGTTTCCAACAAGGGGTTAGTCAAGCGCTCATAACCATTAAGCGAAAACCGGTCGGCCCTGGCAGTTTCTCCGACCACCATGATGATCAGTTCCCGGTCTATGTCACTCTCAGGTATTGCGGCATCAGCCCCGACAATAGTCCGGTTTTTATTGGAGGGAGTTAAGGATTTTTTGGCATATTTGTAGGCGGCATAGACCGGTGTCAAGGGATTGGCGTAGTAGCGCAGTGACTTGTGATCGTGCAAAAACGAAGAGTAAAAACCACTGGACAAGGCCAGCAGTCCTAATGCTATCAGGATGGAAGTTCCGGACAAAATCAACCGTCTTTGAAAGGCGGCTGCAAAGGATTGGCGGTTTATCTTCACATTGGCAATAAGAATCGAGGGCAGTATGCCAAGCAATGCAAGGTAGGCAAACAGCCTGAATGTCATAAGGTCACGAGCCTCTGCTCCATCGGTTGCTATGACATTGACCAGCATGTTTGTGTCAATGATGGTGTTATATGTATCCATAAAGTAGGCACAAAGTGAAGAAGTCAGCAGCATGAAAATCAATACAGGCTTCAGTAAACGGCCGGGGCTGAGAACGGAGAACAATGCGACCAGTGAAAAGAACAGGAGCAATGACAGTGAAATAAAATGCCCGGTTGCGGGCCATCCGCCGGGCAGGAAGTCAAGGATGTTTCGGAAAAAGGCAATGTTTGCAAATACCGCGATAAACGCCGCTGTTGCAAGTAACAGCCTGTTAGCTGAAATGGATGGTTTCATCAGGTTTTTTTCCATTGCATCTGGTATGGGCGAAAAACCACGAACAGGGCCAATGCGCCAAACCAGCAAATCGTAACGGTCCACAAATCATGTGAAAGAAAGTGTTGGCCCCGGGCCTGTTGGCCGAGTGCGAAAATGATGCCAATGAATATGCCCGGCAAGGCAAAGCGCCAAGGGCGGTTTGAATATCCCAGCGAAGCGAAATACAGGGCGATCAGTG
>JBLHGQ010000171.1:0-5496 GCA_047614505.1 Rhodothermales bacterium
CAGGCCAGCCTCTCGACCGGTTCCCGGTCTCTCCTTCTCCATGCACAATGGCCGCTCTCGGCCATCCCTGGCCTACGCGGCACCTGCACATCCATGTGCATTGGACTCGAACCGGCACTTTGTTGCAAAAACGGGATTTTGATATGAGTGCGGGTTTAGAAATACATTGAAAACAATAAGATAAAATCACGAAATAGGACTTTGCAAATTCTTTGCAAATTGAGTACTTAAGACCGCAACTTCTGACCGGGTTTATCGTGTCTGGTTCTTGTCCGTGATCAGGCGAGCACCCCGGCTGTAAGTGATGTAACCCCACAACCACCTGAGCGATACCAGCAAGGGGCTAGGCAATCCAATAAGAAAGTAAATGTGGGCAATTCCCCAGATCCACCAAGCCAGGGGCCCTTTAAGCTTAAAGTTGCGATACTGAATGACGGCTGATTTCCTGCCGATGGTGGCGAGGTCACCCGTATGACGATAGAGAAAGGGCGGGGGAGGGTTGTCGCCTGCAAGTCGCGAACCGATGACTTTGGCCACGTATCTTCCCTGCTGTTTCGCTGCGGGCGCAATTCCCGGTACTTGGGTGCCTCTTTCGTCCTTGACCGATGCAGTATCGCCAATAACGAAAATCCCGGTTTTACCGTCTATCGACAGATCCGGGCCGACAACCACTCGGCCAGATCGATCCGTCTCCGTGTTCAGCCATTCACCAACAGGAGATGCAGCCACGCCTGCAGCCCAGAGAACTGTGGCTGCTGGTACTTTCTTTCCATTGATGGTCACCCCAGCTTCGTCGCAGCCAGTTACCTGCGAATTCAGGCGAACATCAACGTGCAATTTTTCCAGGGCCCTACCGGCGTATTCAGACAGAGACTCATCAAAAGCCGGCAATATTCTCGGACCGCCTTCGACCAGGATGACGCTGGCACTGCGCGGGTCGATCTGGCGGAAATCCCTGGCGAGGGTGTGATGTGCCAGCTCCGCAATGGCACCGGCAAGCTCAACACCGGTAGGACCGGCGCCTACCACCAGGAATTGCATTAGTCTCTTTCGTTCAACTTCGTTCTGGCAGATTTCTGCTTTTTCAAATGCCATGAGTAATCTGCGCCGAATGCCCGTCGCATCGTCAATGCATTTAAGGCCAGGAGCGTGGATTGCCCAGTCATCGTGACCGAAATAGGAGTGTCTGGCGCCCGTCGCAAGGACTAAATAGTCATAAGCCAGTCGTTCATCCCCGACCAGTACTTGCTGATTTTCAGAATCGATAGCATATACCTCCCCCAGGACAACCGTGGCATTGGCCTGGCGGGAAAAAATGGACCGGATTGGCCAGGCCACATCTGAAGGCGCGAGCCCGGCTGTGGCGACTTGGTACAGCAAGGGTTGAAACAAGTGATAGTTATGACGGTCGACAAGTAACAGGTCGGCGTTGAGTTTCTTCATTGCCCTGGCAGCAAAAAGGCCACCGAAACCCCCACCAACAATGACAATCCTGGGTCGATTAGGTCGGGCTTCCTGGTCCAATTTCATGTTTACCTTGAGAGGTCATGCGGCGCATGGCTCGATCAATGATGTCAGAGATGGCGGTCAGATTAAACCGGGACTCTCTTACGCCGAATTGCGGGCGGCTCTTCACGATCTATCGACAGAGCAGGGTAGCTCAGAAAAATTTGGTGCCGGAGGTCGGACTCGAACCGACACTTTGTTGCCAAAACGGGATTTTGAATCCCGCGCGTCTACCAATTTCGCCACACCGGCCACGAAGGCGCAAAGTATATATAGGCCGGAACAAGGAAACCAGTCCAGAGGCGACAATTTGACCGCTTGATTAGAGCTTTCTGGATTCCATGGTTCGGATTCGTTTGAAATAGGCCCCAATCTGTGTTGTAAAAAGGTCGTAATCGACCAGAAAAGTATCATGGCCATGCGGAGATGGAAGGATATCCAGGGCTGTTTGAATACCATTGGCCGCCAATGCGTCTGCAATCTCCTCCTGCTGGTGCGGTGGAAACAGAATATCGGTCTCCACGCCCATTACATAGGCCGACCGCAGCTGGACTTTGGAAAGTGCCTGCGTAAGGTTTTCGAAACCCTGACTGACATCAAACCAGTCCATTGCACGAGAAAGATAGAGGTAACAACATGGATCGAATGCGCCAATGAATTTGCGGGCAGCTGCTTCAAGGTAGGACTCCACCTCAAAATTCATTCCGAATAACTCTGGTTCATAATAATGTTGTTCTTTACGGGCAAACCGCCCACGCCATTCTTTGGCTGAACGGTAGGTAATCATGCCAAGCTTTCTCGCCATACGCATACCATTTTCCGGCCAGTGTTGGTCGCTGTATTGCCCATCACTCCAGTGCGGATCAGTCACAATCATTTCGCGCTGAAGTGAACGCAGGGCAATGGCAAATGGTTCTGCCTTGTCCGCACATGATATCGCCAGGAAATGTCGTGCGCCCAATGGGTTTTGGTATAACCAGGCCAGCGCAGTCATGCCGCCCATCGAGGGGCCGACGACTGCACATAATTGGTCAATTCCCAGATGGAGAATCACTCTTTGTGCAGCCGCGGCAATATCTTCGATACTTAATTCTGGAAAATCGAGACGCCAGGGTTTACCGGTTTCTGGATTAATGCTTGCCGGGCCGGTCGAGCCTTTGCAACTGCCAAGGGAATTGACGCAAATGACGAAATGCTCATTGGTATCAATCGCACTTCCAGGGCCAATCATCGGTCCCCACCAACCAGGAGTTGGGTCGATTTCACTGCTTGCTGCATGGGCACCCGGAGATAATCCGGTCAGGATCAGAATGGCATTCGAGCGTTCTTTATTCAGTTTGCCCCATGTCTCATAGGCAATACTGACTTGCGTCAGTACGCCACCTCTGAGAAATTCAAAGGGCGTATCATCATGTAAATATTGAGTCGCGTCTGGCATCGATTCACTGCATGAAATAATGGTCAATGCCAATAATAACGTGGAGTAAGGTACAAGGTATCGGGTTTTGTCAAATTCAGTTCACAAAAACGGTAATTCCAGGGCTGTAACCACTTCCCAAAGCGGTATTCACCCTCAACTGGAGCATTATCTGAAAAAGCATTTTGAGACGGCATGGTTGCAACCACTGCACCCTCCAAGTGTTCTGGCATTTGATGAAGTAAGCGAATCGTTGGGCGCGGAGTTGATTCAAAGAGAGTTGATTTTCGATTCCGGTTGCGGAACCGGTCAAAGCACACGTTTGCTTGCCGCCAGATTTCCTGAAAGCCTTGTATTCGGAGTTGATCGTTCCATGCACCGCTTGCAAAAAATCGGATCAGATCACTTTCCCTGCAGGGAAAAGAACATCATCTGGTTGCGGGCAGAACTGGAAACCTTCTGGAGGCTGGCAAACTCCCGTTCATGGAAACCGGCTCAGCATTATCTTTTTTATCCCAATCCATATCCAAAAGCCTCGCAACTGAAAAAACGGTGGCATGCACACCCGGTTTTCCCAAGTTTGCTGGCCCTTGGCGGGTGTCTTGAAATGCGTTGTAACTGGCTTGTGTACGCATTAGAACTAGCGCATGCCATTGAGTGGTCGACCGGAATCAAAACATCATATGAATTATTTGAAGCTGAGCAGCCCATTAGTGCATTTGAGAGGAAATACTCGCTCAGTGAGCAGCAGCTCTTCAGGGTGAGGGCGGAACTTCCAGAACAAGTGCGGTCAGTTCCTCAATCTCCGGGTTGACCGTAACCACTGCACTTTCAGGGTCATTTTCTCCCGCCGTCGGATTACCTGAAAGCGAAAGCCTTGCCAGTAATTGAATATTTTCAACCGCTGATACTGGAGATGCAGGAATCATGGCGTCCGAGTCAGTCATTGTGATGCTGACCGGGAACACCGGATTTTGGATGCGTCGCACACCAAGCGGCGGACCTGGTGCTAAGGGATTGCGAGCGATGATAAATAAAACGGCGCCTTGAGGCACCTGATACTGAAGATCTTTCATGTCTACCTGGATGTCCAGCCCTTGCCATTTGGCCGCGGGTTCAATTCCCATGCGGGATTTTGCCAGGTCAATCTGACTTTGAACCTCAATTCTGGCCTCAACAGACGGATCCATTTGCGTCAGCAGTATTCCCCAAAGCTCTATTGCCCTGGCATCGTCTCCTTTTTGAGTTGAAGCAAAACCGAGCAGCCAAAGGCCTTTTTGCTGCAATGGGTCAATTTCAAGCGCTTTTTCAAGCATATCGGTGATATCACTGGTAATGGATTGGCCTCCGGAAGTGAACAATCTGGCTTCTGCCAATTCAACCATTACCAGAGGGTTATCCGGAGCAATATCAAGCGCATGGCTAAGGGCTTCTTTGGCTGGCTGGTATTGCTGAATGGTTTTATAGGTTCGCCCAAGCAGCATCCAGCCCTCGAAATCGTCGGGAGCCTGTTCCAGTCGTTGCTCTAGTTGCACGATCAGACTTTCTATTTGATCATCTACAGAAGCAGCCTGGCTCGATTGTGCCTCGGTTCCTGGTCTGCCATCAATGCTGATTCCTTCCGGGGTTCCAATTTGTTGATAAATGAACAAGGTAAGCAGCGGCACAAAAATTGCCATGGCTACTGCGTAGCTACGAAGCCTTCCATGCTGTTTCAGTAAGGGCCATAAAACAGCAATCGCTGTGGTGAATGCTATTGCGACAGCCCATCCCCAGAACATCAGTCTGCTCTCGCCTCAGTGCCATCACTTAACAGCCCTGTACGTTTCCTGATGTTATAAATCACCACTGCGCCCCCTGCCAGCAGCAGAACCAATGGTGCCAGCCATAGAAACAAGGTATTACCCTGTAACGGTGGCTTGTACAAAACGAAGTCACCATATCGCTCGGTCAAAAATAATTTGATCTGTTCATTGCTATTGCCGGACTGCATCATTTTGAAGATTTCATCACGCAAATCATGTGCAAGTGGTGCATCTGAGTCAGCCAGGTTCTGGTTTTGGCAGACCAGGCAACGCAATTCGGCAGTGAGATCGTCAAATCGTTGCTGCTGTTGTGCGTTTTCAAAAACCAGTGGTTCCTGATCAACTGCGATCTGGGCTAATGAATTAACTGCCGACATGATCAGTAAACAAAAAATGGCATACTTCATGATGATCTGCTCTTCATGTTATTCACCAGTGGCAAAATCGTGTTGCTAATGATTTCCGGTGTGAGCGCCCCGATTTGTTTGAAAACAACTTCTCCATCGGATGAGATCAGAAAGGACTCTGGTGCTGCGTAGACCCCGAAGTTAATGCTGATCTTGCCCTCATAGTCGACAAGAATTTCGTGGTAAGGGTTTCCATGGCGTGATAGCCACTGCTTGGCATCCTCAGGTTCATCCCGGTAGTTGATACCGACAACTTTAAGTTGCCCGCTTTGTGCCAGTTCAGTAATCACCGGATGCTCAAAAACGCAGGTCGGACACCAGCTTCCCCAGAAATTAACCAGGTAGGGCTCTCCCAGTAAAT
>JBLHGQ010000172.1:0-5449 GCA_047614505.1 Rhodothermales bacterium
CAAATGTTTCACATGTTGCGCAGGCAGATTTTACGCACGGTTAGAAAACCCTTGATTGTGATGACGCCAAAAAGCCTGTTAAGAAACAAGGCATCAACTTCGGAATTAAGATTGCTCGAAGAAGGCGAATACCAACTGGTGATTGACGATCGCAAGGTGGAGAATAGGGAAGCCGTCAAACGTATCGTGATGTGTTCCGGTAAGGTCTGGTACGACCTTGATGAAACCCGCAGCGAAACCAATAACAGTCTGGTTACACTGATACGGATCGAACAGTTGCATCCATTCCCTGAGCAACAGTTAGCAGAGGTAATTGCGCGCTATCCAAATGCCTTTGACGTTGTATGGTGTCAGGAAGAGCCCCAAAATCAAGGTGCCTGGTATCAGATTCGCCACCACCTGCAATCCTGCTTGAAAAAGAATCATGTGCTGGTTTATGTTGGGCGCGAAAGCTCTGCATCGCCAGCTGTGGGAAAATACGCAGTTCATGTACATCAACAGCAAAAATTGGTTGAGCAGGCCTTGTCCATCGGACTGGGCGATGATCGCCAATAAAAAGCATTTGATCAGAGGATCACGATGAGTATAGAAGTGAAAGTACCGGTTCTGCCGGAATCTGTTGCCGACGCAACTGTGGCGGCGTGGCACAAAAAAGTCGGTGATACCGTTTTCAGGGACGAAAATTTGGTCGATCTGGAAACCGACAAAGTTGTGCTCGAAGTACCAGCACCGGTAAATGGTGTGATAAAGGAAATTTCCAGAGCTACCGGCGAAACCGTCACCAGCGAAGAAGTATTGGCAATTATTGAAGAGGGTGCTGTCGAAAAAGCCACTTCTGATGCGCCTGCAACGGACACACCACTGGTAACGCCCGAAACAGCCGGCGCAGTCAAGGTAAATACCGCCGGGCTGAGTCCTGCAACAAGGCGAGTGGTTGAATCCGAAAATATCGATCCCGCAAATGTTCCCGCTACCGGCCGAGGCGGGCGCCTTACCAAAGGCGATGTGCTGAACTTTATCAAGGGTGGTGGAGCGCGACCGGAAGAACGGGTCAAGATGACCCGGCTGCGCACCCGAATCGCAGAGCGCATGAAAGAGGCGCAGGATACAGCGGCAATATTGACCAGCTTCAATGAAGTTGATCTTAAAGCCGTAATGGATTTGCGGCGCAAGTACAAAGAAATATTTGCCGATCGCCATGGCGTCAAACTTGGACTGATGTCATTTTTTGTCAGGGCTGTATGCGATGCCCTGCGCAAACATCCGGTGGTCAATGCTTCTCTGGAAGGAGACGAAATCATATACCACGGCTATCAGGACATTGGTATTGCCGTTTCCACTGAACGTGGGTTGATGGTGCCCGTGTTGAGAAATGCAGAAAACATGACGCTGGCTGATATCGAAATCGCCATTCGAGGATATGCCGCCAAAGCACGTGATGGCAGCATTACGTTGGAAGATCTGCAAGGCGGTACTTTTTCTATCACCAACGGTGGCACTTTCGGGTCTCTACTGTCCACTCCATTGTTGAACCCACCACAAAGCGCGATTTTAGGTATGCACAATATTAAGGAACGCCCGGTGGTGGTTGAAGGACAAATCCTTGCCCGGCCAATGATGTACATCGCACTCAGCTACGACCACCGCATCATTGATGGCAAAGACGCGGTGTTATTCCTGGTTGCAGTCAAAGACGCGCTGGAAGACCCGGCCCGGCTACTTTTAAACCTTTAACAAGAGCATAAAGAGACATGGCAGAACAATTTGACCTAGTCGTGATTGGCGGCGGACCTGGCGGTTATGTGGCTGCCATTCGAGCAGCGCAATTGGGGCTGAAAGCAGCCTGCGTAGACGAATTCACCGGTAAAGATGGAAAGGCTGCATTGGGCGGAACCTGCCTGAATGTCGGCTGTATTCCTTCCAAGGCACTACTCGATTCGAGCAAACATTATTACCACCTGCAGCATGACTATGCCGATCACGGCATCGTCGCTAACGACATTAATTTTGATGTTGATAAAATGCTTGAACGCAAGGACGGAATAGTCAAGAAACTGACTGGAGGAGTAGCTGGTTTATTCAAGGCAAACAAAGTTCAGTCATTCCATGGACGAGGTAAATTACTTGCAGACAAAAAAATTGAAGTCTCGCTCCACGACTCGGATGAGAAGCAAATACTAGAAGCTAAATACGTGATTTTAGCTTCGGGTTCTGTACCTGTTGCAATTCCGAATGTTGCATTTGATGGTGAGTATATTGTGGACAATGCAGGCGCGCTGGAATTTGCTGAAACACCGGCTCGTCTCGGGGTCATAGGTGCAGGCGTCATCGGTCTGGAATTGGGTTCAGTCTGGAATCGCCTGGGCTCGGAAGTGACCCTGCTTGAGGCTTTGCCGGATTTTTTGCCTGCCGCTGATAAAGACATTGCCAAAGCTGCAGCCCGGGAATTCAAGAAACAGAGTTTGAACATAAAACTGGGAACCCTGGTGAAGGGTGCTGAACTTATCGATGGTGATGCCGGCAAAAAGGAAGTCCGGGTCACAATCGAGGATAAAAATGGCGAAAGCCAAATAATATTTGATCGCCTGTTGGTAGCTGTCGGGCGTCGCGCCAATACGACTGGTCTTCTGGCTGAAGATTCAGGTGTTGAACTCAGCGATCGCGGCCTGATTGAGGTTGATGACAATTCACACTCCAGTGCTGAGGGTGTGTGGGCCATTGGTGACTGTGTCAGAGGCCCAATGCTCGCTCACAAGGCCTCGGAAGAAGGCATCGCAGTGGCTGAAATCATTGCCGGACAGCCTGCTCATATTCACTTTGATACGGTTCCCTGGGTGATTTACACCGACCCTGAAATCGCATGGGTAGGAAAAACCGAACAGGAGCTTACTGCCGGTGGCGTCAGTTTCAATGTAGGCTCCTTCCCCTTTGCCGCCACCGGTCGTGGACTGGCGCTGGGCAACGCGACTGGCATGGTCAAAATACTTGCTGACAGTGAAACTGACCAGATTCTTGGCGTGCATATTGTCGGGGCATCTGCTTCTGAACTTATTGCAGAATGCGTCGTTACCATGGAATTCCAAGGCTCGAGTGAAGATCTCGCACGCATAGTGCATGCTCATCCAACGCTTTCTGAGGCCGTCCATGAAGCCGCATTAAATGTAGATAAGCGAGCAATCCACAGAGTTAACTAATGCGCAGGAGCGAAGGTTCACCCGAACTGCTTCATTATGCACAACCGATAAAGGAAGCGTAGGAGCGAAGGTGCGCTTGCGAAGCAAGTGCCTTCGCGAATGAAGTCTTTCAGACCGACTATATGATAAACAAGGGTCGATTTTGTACTAAATGTGTACCGAAGCGTAGGAGCGAAGGTGCGCTTGCATCGCAAGGGCCTTCGCGAATGAAGTCTTTCAGGGTGACCATATCCTGAACCAGGATTAATAACTGATGAAAAATATACCAGACACATTTACCGCTTTCCGCATCCATAACGACGCCAATGGTTATCGTGCTGGCGTCGAATCCATTTCTCTGGATGATCTCAGCGAAGGAGAAGTCACTATTGAAGTGGCTTACTCTAGCGTCAATTACAAAGATGCCCTTGCCGGAACCGGCAAAGGTAAAATTCTTAAATCTTACCCCTTGGCCGGCGGCATTGATGTCTCTGGCATAGTCGTAGAATCTTCCGACGGCCGTTTTAATGCAGGTGACGAAGTTATCGTTACTGGCTGTGAATTGTCTGAATCCCGTGATGGCGGTTATTCGCAATATTTGCGTCTTGATGCCAACAGTGTTGTACCACTACCTGCAGGACTGACCATGCGCGAGGCTATGGCACTGGGAACGGCCGGATTCACTGCTGCCCTTTGCCTCTACCGTATGCAGGCCAATGGGCAGAAACCAGAAGACGGCCCCATTGTGGTCACAGGCGCCAGTGGCGGTGTTGGCAGTATTGCCATCAATATTCTTTCCTCTGCGGGTTATGACCCTCATGCCATAACCGGAAAAGTGTCTCAATTCAATTACCTTGAAGAACTGGGTGCCACTTCTTGCATATCTCGCCATGATTTACATTGGGGACAAAGGCCGCTAGAAAAAGCTGTTTGGGCAGGATGCATCGACAACGTCGGTGGCGACATGTTGGCTGGCATCACCCGCGTAATAAAGTTATGGGGCAATATTGCAAGTTGTGGTATGGCGGGCGGAATTGGACTACAGACCACCACGATGCCATTTATTTTGAGAGGTGTCAGCTTGTTGGGTATTTCATCCGCCAATTGCCCTTATGACATCCGACTGACCATATGGGACCGGCTGGCCAAGGAATGGAAACCACCTCATTTGGACCTGATCTGCAACAAAGAAATCGGATTAGATGGCTTGATGGATACATTTAACACCATGCTTGCTGGTGAATCTTTGGGCAGGACAGTCGTCAATATTGGTGATAATTAGAATATTAAAGAAATGAAAAATAAGGCATAATCCAAGCACCAAGGGTAATTGTGTTTCCACCAAGGGCGGTGAACATGGCCAGAGTATTAATTGTCGATGATTCCAGAGTCTGCCGATTCAGCATTGGAAAGCTGATGAAGGAGTGGGGACACGAGGTTATTATCGCGAAAAATGGTGAACAAGCCATTGAAGTTGCACGCAGAGAAAAACCCGACCTTATTCTGATGGATATTGTTATGCCCGGCATGAATGGCTACCAGGCAAAACGCAAATTGGCAAGTGATGACAGCACTTCACATATTCCTGTCATTTTTGTCAGTACCAGAGACGAAGAAACAGATAAAATCTGGGGTTTGCGTCAGGGCGCATACGCTTATGTTACAAAGCCAATCGAGCGACAAAAGCTGCAGACCGCGATGACAGATGCAATGGCGGCCTAAACCAAACACTGTAGTTCTTTTCAAAGGTTCAAAAAATATGAGTATTCAGATCGGGGAACAAATCCCCTCAGCAGTATTGCGAATTTTGCTTGATGGTTCACAAAAAGAAATCACAAGTAATGAGTATTTTTCAGGTCGAAAAGTTGCATTGTTTTCTGTTCCAGGTGCTTTTACTCCGACCTGCTCGGCCAAACACCTGCCCGGCTTTGTCGACCATGCAGAACAGCTTTTCGCTAAGGGCATCGATGTCATCGCGTGTATATCGGTGAATGACGCATTTGTGATGCACGCCTGGGGAAATAGTGCCAATGCTGACAAATTAGATATGCTGGCTGACGGAAATGGCGAATTTGCAACCGCCCTGGGACTTGAGCTTGATTTGTCTGTAGCGGGAATGGGCTTGCGTTCAAAGCGTTTTTCATTGGTCGCGGAAGATGGTGTTGTTACCATGTTGTTTGTCGAAGCGCCGGGTGAATTTCGGCTCAGTTCGGCCGAACATTTGTTGGCTAACCTCTGAAGATCGAAATATTGAATTTGAGCAGTGCGAACCGAAG
>JBLHGQ010000173.1:0-5411 GCA_047614505.1 Rhodothermales bacterium
CGTTGTAACGGGGAATTGTTCCTGTTAATCCCGGAATTTGATAGCAAAAGGGGAATTAAGCAATAGCCTTTTGTATCGTTATGGACTCCGATTTATTTTCAGTCTGTGCCTGATTTGTGCAACGACCTGGATTAAAGCGAATCACTGTTGGCTTGATAAAATCTCACACAAGGCCACGTTGTCGGTTAGCACCCGTGTAAGCGTCATTTGACCGGAAAGCCCAACCGAGGGGAAGTTGTACGTTAGCAGGGCTTCGTTGCAACTAATAAAAGTTACTGTGATGGTGCCGTACCCCGTTTCTTGAGATGCCAACGGATTTGAGCCATTGAAGATGCCGCCGGAGGTCAACTCAACATTTAGGGTCACGCTATCACCGGAATAAAAGCCGGCGCCAGTAACCCAGCGTTGATCCGCTGCGCCAAATTCGGCAGTAATACCCAGGCCAGGCAGTACAGAATCAAAAGTAAACCAGGACAGGAAGAAAAGGTCTATATCCGGGAAGACCGTGAAGAAAAACCCCTGGAAAGGAGCATCAGCACTTACCCAGGCATCATTAAGACCTGCGTTAATGTTGATATGGGCTTGGCCGACTTCCGGTTGATCAACAACATCGTCGGGCAAGTCGACAACAGTCGGGATGGGATCGATCGCCGAAAACTCCTTCGAGATTTCAGTTTCGACAATACTGGGCGGATCGCCAATGAGTGTTTCGCATAAAGCCACGTTGTCAGAAACAACACGAGAAAGCGTGATCTGGCCAGACAAGCCCAGCGACGGGAAGTTGTAGGTTAGCTGCGCCTCGTTACAGTTAATAAAAACAATGGTAATTGTGCCGTAGCCTGCTTGCTGTGACGCCTGCGGACTTGAGCCATTGAAAATGCCTCCTGAGGTCAGTTCCACGCTGAGCGTAACCCGGTCGCCAGCATAGAAAGCGGCTCCGGTTACCCAGCGTTGATCTGGCGCACCAAATACAGAAGTAACACTTCCATCAGGTTGTTCGGAATCAAAAGTGAACCAGGACAGAAAAAATAATTCCAGGTCCGGGTAAACTGTAAAGAAGAACCCCTGGAAGGGCGCATCGTCACTCACCCATGCATCGTTTAGACCAGCGTTGATTACAAAGTCCGGTTGATCCAACCGCCAGCCCATATCCTCAAATGCAGCCTCAGTAAGATCAACATCGGCATGATCCAGATCGCCCAGAATGGGTTCCATTAACAAATCCGGTGAGGCCGACTGACTCCAATGTGAAACAGAAGCCGAAGGTTCGAATTCTGCTGGTGCATGCATTTTTACCTTGTCTTGGTTTTCACCATTGAGCAGAGTGTCACTTAAACCAATGGTCACGTTAGCAGTGGCCAGATTGGCGCGTAAATCATCAGCCACTGATTTTGTAACACCGATATAAGGGATGGTGATTTCCTGATTGCTGATTTGTCCGCTCATATCGGGCAGACCGTTGCCGCTCGTATCTGCAATGATGACGCCCACCGCACCGGTCGCGAACTCGGAAAAGAATGCAGGAAATGCCGCAGTGCAGTTTTCGGCTTCATCAAACAAAATGATTCTGCCAGTGAATGAATTCTCATTGATCTGGGCACAACCGTCACCGAAGATATTGCCGTCAACCACATCAGCGGTAACGCCCCCAGCGGGAATCACAATGGTTGGTTCTGCTCCTAAAATCGTCTCAAAACTTCCGGCAATTCCTCCCGGTGCGTTGATAAGCAATTCTGGCGCAGCACCTAAATGTATGTCGCGATCCATCGTTACATTTGGGCCGTTCCAAACCAATCCGGGCTCACTGAGTGCCGATGTTTTTCGCTCGGCATTACTCATTGCGCTCCAGGACTTACCTGTATCGACATCGAGCAAATTAAGGCTGAAGGTGTCTGGAAAACCTCCTGCGCCTAAAAATGCACCGCTACCTGTTGGTCCGGCATCAGTCAGGCTGGTGAAACCAAGCCCATGCCCTAGCTCATGTAAAACTGTGGAAAACAAGTTGCTTGTCCCAACCGGCGGGTTGCCATCAAGACCATAGTAAAACCCACCACCACCCAGGCAATCGGGGTCCGAATCAACCAGACTATTAAAAGTTGCATTGATTTCGGCAGACCCGCCATTCAAATTGGAATCGGACAGGCTTTCCGCCAGGGCAATTGTGTAGGAGGTGTTTGGATTAGAGCCTTGGAAATTGGCAATTGATGCCGTTGATCCTGCACTGCCTACAGTACCACTGGACGCACTGCAAAAAAGCTCATCAAATTTTGCGTTTACGGTGATGGTTACATTACTTTTCAGAATCTGTTCCCAGACTTGTGCTGCAGTCTCGAAAACATTCAGACGCATTGCTCCTAGCGTTGTACCCGGGTTATTGCCTTTTTGATTGGCGTTGGTAGGGGCGTTCGGGTCACTAAAACCTTCCGCTGCCGCATCACCGTTACTGATTACGATAGTCGCAGCTGACGCCTGCACAGCGAATAATAAAGAGAAGGCAATGCCGATGAGTAATTTATAAGAAATACCTACTTCTCCTCAATAAACAAGTTTACGGAGGTGGCAGGCTTCAATGCATCAGCACCAGCCATCCAGGCTTTCGCGGCGCTCGCATCGGTGGTGCAAAAAGTCTCTACGGTTCCATCCGGTCCCCGTCTTGCAACCGTAATATTAGCGAGGCTTCCGTGATGTTCTGCAATGATGGAACCATCCAACTGAATTTTACTAATAACCTGGGTTCCGCTTCGGTCAAAAGCCACCTGGGTCGAAGGCTCGAAGGCAATTTCTTCACGGTTGGAATATTTGTGTGGTTCTGCTTGTTCTGCAACAGCCAATAAAGGACTTATGAGCATGCTAAAAAAAAGCGTGTATATGACTAATCTCACGGCAGACATCCCCTAAATTTAATCCCGAAAGTGACCTCTTCTTATGATCAGTATAGCGCAATGGCCACTTTTGCCAAAAATCGATTTCGTATCCCAAATATCATACATATCCTTATTAGGTGCTTTGATATTAATAAGCTCAATGTGTACAGGTACCCTAGTTTAAATTAAGCGGCTTTACCGCAGTACTGGACGATAGTGAGATCCGGAGCATCAACGGAATACATAAGGGCATCCGCTATATTCATTGAACGCTTTGTCCCAACGCCGAACATCATTTGCTCGCCGCCAACGTGAATGATAAAACTCCATTAAGCACGTTCCTTGTTTTGTTTCTATCAGCAGCGTGTCGAATTCCTTTACGTCGTCGTATTTCGGGTACGTATCGGAGCGCTTCCACGTTAACCCACCCTTACTTTCTGTGTATCGCGACCAGAATGAATCGATGTCGCTCCAATCCTTTATGCTCGAGTCCCAAACCTTCCACGACGCCGTCTCACTTTTTATAACCGTTCCGTGTTCCGGCGTTTGGCCATAAGCACTTGAGAACATTAGAGTTAAGAGAATTAAAATCTTGATGCGCATATATTCCTTTTACAAGCAAATGTTTGAGTTAATCGGCGCCAGCGGAGCTGGTGTCCTTCCTGAATTGATTTGTTATGCGGCAACTTCTACGTACTCAACTGCACTGCTTGGTTTTGGAATTGAAATGCCATCTTTCTTCATTCCCGCCAGGTGAAACTGGATCGCAGATCGTATTTCATTCTCGGTTTCTTCAGTGGACAAAGTCCTCTGAGGAGCAGGCCGCAGAAGACCTGGATTCCGGGTCTGACCAGGCTGAATCTGATCAGCCACCGACTCAGGAAGAGATTGGCAATGGTTTGAAAGACGCTTTGAGTGTTGGTATCGAAACCGTGGTTAACCAGCTTGGAACGGCCGATGGGTTCAACCTCGACTCTGCCGTGCATATTCCCTTGCCTGGAAGTCTGGACAAGGCCAGGTCGACGCTCGAAAAACCAGGGATGTCATCGACATTTGAGAAATTGGAGTTGGGCTTGAACCGCGCAGCAGAGGTCGCTGTACCCAAGTCACGTGAGTTGTTGTTATTGGCAGTTCAGGATATGACTATTGAGGATGTCATGCAGATCTATCGTGGCCCCGATGACGCAGCGACACAGTATTTCAGGAACAGAAAGGTCTATAAACCAATAAGCGGGTAAACCCCTGGTTTCAGTTTTCAGTACGGTCGAAAGTTGGCCTGCCTGAAATCCGGCATTGCTTCCAGAGTGCTTTTGTAGTTGAATCCCCCGACGTTTATTTTCGCCACAAAAAAATTCCTGCATGGTACCGATACTCCAAAAAGAAGATTTGAAGCGAAGCATCCTCGAACGGCTTGTCTATTCAGTTGGAAAAGATGTGGAACATGCCGTGCCGCGTGACTGGTGCGTGGCCTTGATATTAGCAGTTCGCGATCGTCTGGTGGATACCTGGATGGAAACCACCCGTCGCAGTTACCAGCAAAATCGCAAGCGCGTTTACTACCTGTCCATGGAGTTTCTCATAGGCCGCCTGCTGACCGATACCATTTCAAACCTTGGGCTGACCGAAACCTGCCGAAGTGCTATGTCGGATTTGGGTATTAAACTGGAAGACATCATGCTCGAAGAGCCTGACGCAGCCCTGGGCAATGGTGGTCTCGGCAGATTGGCAGCCTGCTACATGGATTCCATGGCGAGCCTGGGTATTGTGGGCATGGGTTATGGAATCCGTTACCAACATGGACTTTTCCGGCAGCGGCTGGGTGATGGTTGGCAGATTGAGGAGGCTGAAGACTGGCTGACGCAGGGTGGAAACCCCTGGGAATTTGAGCGACCTGAAGCTTCTTACCTGATTTCTTTTGGTGGCACCGTCGTTAATGGTGGAGGGAGTGATAGCTGGCATCCAGAAGAGCAGGTTATAGCCTGTGCCAACGACATGCCCATAGCGGGCTGGAAAGCGACGCATGTTAATACTCTACGGCTGTGGTCTGCAAAACCGGCAAAGACTTTCGACCTGTCGCGCTTTAACCAGGGTGATTACCTGCAAGCATCACAGCATCAGGTTTTGGCTGAAGCATTGACCCGCATACTTTACCCGGATGATTCCACCGACAAGGGACGTGAGTTGCGCTTGAAGCAGGAGTATTTTTTCACTTCGGCCTCTGCACAAGACTTGATACGACGGTTCTTGAGTGATCACGAAGACCTGTTGCAACTGCCGGAGCTTGCGGCTATTCAGTTGAACGATACACATCCGGCAATCATGGTTCCGGAACTGGTGCGATTATTGACCGACCAACACGGAATGGAATTTCACCAGGCGTTCGAAATAACCCGCCGCTGTGTTTCCTATACCAACCACACATTGCTACCGGAAGCTTTGGAGTGCTGGCCGCTGGATCTGTTCTCCCGGGTACTGCCGCGTCATTTACAGATCATTCAGCAGATAGATGCACTGGTTGCCGAGGAAGTACAGGCTTGCGCCGAAGAT
>JBLHGQ010000174.1:0-5380 GCA_047614505.1 Rhodothermales bacterium
TCAACTGGTTGCAGCCATTTGTTCCAGGTGCAAAATGCGTTGACCTGTTCGCAGGCACAGGGGCATTGGGCTTTGAGGCCGCGTCACGTGGAGCGGCGCAAGTCACGATGATAGAAAACAATGGTGCGGTAATGAATCATATTCGCAGTAGCATCGAACTGCTGGGTGCCACTCAGGTTGAGTCCTGTCTGGCCAATGCCCTTACCTGGCTGGAGACCCAATCTCCTGATGGTTACGACCTGATATTTGTTGACCCCCCGTTCCAGGATAATTTACACGATGAAACCATGCAGAAAATCCATCAAGCAGGGTGCCTGTCCTCCGGAGGACTGGTTTACGTAGAAACTTCTGCACTGCAATCGGCTGCGGTCCTGCCTTCCGGCTGGTCCATCTGGCGGGAAAAGATCATTGGTGATGTGCGCTTGCAGGTGTTCAGAGGGTAAGCGCTAAGGGTAGAATAGCTGTCCATTTTTAGGCTTTGGCTATATATATGCTTGCTCATCAAATCGCTGTCTATCCGGGTACCTTTGATCCGGTAACTCACGGTCATACCGATCTGGTCACCCGCGCTGCACGCGTATTTGGCAAAGTAATAATCGCCATTGCTGAAAGTCCGCACAAAACTCCCTTATTTACTCTTGAAGAACGCATTGCGATGACCAAGGGCGAGTTGAAGGACGTGGCTAATATTGAAGTGGTCGGTTTTGAGAACCTGTTGATCGATTTCGTTCGCGAAATGGGTGCCGGTGTCATTATCAGGGGTTTGCGGGCTGTCTCGGATTTCGAATATGAATTTCAGCTTGCCAGTATGAATCGCCACCTGGCGGAGGACATTGAAACCATGTTTCTGACCCCGGATGAGTCCTATGCCTATATATCCTCTTCCCTGGTAAAAGAAATCGCGCGGCTGGACGGTGATGTATCAGATTTTGTGGGCTCTGAAGTTGAAGCGGCCTTGAGAGAACGGTTTGGCACTTAAGATAACTGACGAGTGTATCAATTGCGATGTTTGCGAGCCCGAGTGCCCAAACCAGGCAATTTCACAAGGTTTGGACTATTACATCATTGACCCGAATCTGTGCACGGAATGTGTGGGTCATTTTGATACCCCACAGTGCGTGGAAGTGTGTCCTGTGGAATGCATTCCCAAAGACGAATTAAATGAAGAAACCGGGGGGCAGTTGTGGGAAAAATACTATCAACTGACCGGTCAGAGGAAGTCATGAGAATACTGCTTATATGTTTTATTTTGCTGTCATCAGTGCCAGTGTGGTCCGCAACGTTTGAACCCCAGTGGGGCAGGCAGGGCATGGTCTCCACTACTGTAGGGCCGGCTGCGGCCGCCGGACAATCTATCCTTGAAGCTGGCGGTAATGCGGTGGATGCAGGCATTGCAACAGCGTTTGCCGCCGCGGTAGCGCATCCCTTCAGCTCAGGTTTGGGCGGCGGATTGTTTGCAGTGCTGCACGATGTTAAAACCAACACAAGCCGGTCGCTTGATGCGCGGGAAACAGCACCGGCATCGGCCTCAATCGCCTGGTACGAAGAAAACCCACAAAGCATTCGCAGCGGCCCCAGGTCAGTTGGTGTACCCGGAATGGTGCAGGGGCTTTGGACGTTGCATCAGGAATATGGAAGCTTGCCATGGGCCCAACTGATCGAGCCTGCGATTGGTCTTGCTGAGAATGGCGTCAAAGTCAGCATCTGGCACCACAACATTGTTGAACGCGTTGCTGAGCAACTTGCACAGTTTCCTGAAACCCAAAGAGTGCAAACTGTAGATGGCAAGGCGCCACCGTTGGGCTGGAATCACGTTCAACCCGATCTGGCCGAAACCCTCAGATATGTACAGAAAAAAGGCGGACAAGCACTGGCGGTAGGGCCCATTGCCAAAAAAATTGAAGTGGCTACTGGTGGTGTGATTACCGAATTGGACCTTGCCCGCTTCCAGGCTAAATGGCGTGAACCGATCCGCGCACCATACCGCGGTTACGAATTTGTCGGTATGCCACTGCCGAGCTCAGGCGGCGTGTTGCTGGCGCAAATGTTCAAAATACTTGAACGCTATGATCTCGCTGCAATGGGAAAGGATTCCAGCGAATTCATACATCTGGTCGCGAGCGTGATGAAAGTGGCATTTGAGGATCGGGCTCAATACCTTGGTGATACCGATTTTTACGATGTACCGGTTGAGCGTCTGATCTCAGATGAATACGCGGATCAGCAAGCGGCGCGTTTGAATCCACAGGGACAGCCGAGTCCTGGTGTTGAAATAAACCAGGTGCCTGATGATGCCGGTACTACGCATATATCTGTAATGGACAGCCATGGAAATGCTGTGGCCATTACGCAGACAGTCAATACGCTGTTTGGCTCCAAAATAACGGTGCCTGGAACCGGCATTGTGCTGAACAATGAAATGGATGATTTTTCCATTGGCCCAGAATTGCCCAATGCCTGGGAGGCAGTGGGAACCGCCGCAAATGCTGTAGCGCCGGGTAAGCGTCCTTTGTCATCGATGACGCCAACGGTTGTATTAAAAGACGGTGTACCAGTCATGGTCGTCGGCTCGTCAATGGGTACCACCATCATTTCTTCCATCCTGCACACTTTGATTAACGTGATTGATTTCGGTTTTGATGCACAACGTGCAGTCAACGCACCACGATTCCACCACCAGTGGAAGCCGGACAGCCTGACAATAGAGCCGGAGTTTCCTCAGGACGTACGCAAGAATCTGGAGAATCTGGGTTGGTCTATTAGGGAGCGGCCATTTTTTGGTGCTTCGGAATTGATTATTTATGACCGCGAAAACTGCCTGTTCTGGGGTGGTGCTGACGGGCGTCGTGACAGCCGTGCCCTGGGTGCCAACATTGGTGCGATTCCAAGACCATCTGAACAAGTCAGCTGTGTGGCTGATATCCCCAATTCAACCAGTGTTGTTCCGGAATAAGGAAGTAACCATGAAAAAATCCCTGATTGCGATCATGCTTGGAGTTTTGCCTGTATGCCCATTACTTGCCGATATCAGCCATCAACAAATTGATGAAGCGGCGGCGGCAGTGCAGCCACAGGTTGTTGAGTGGAGACGCTGGTTTCACCAGAATCCGGAGCTGAGCAACCGGGAGTTCAATACCGGCGCCCGAATTGCAGAAATTTTGACCGACATGGGCCTCGAGCCTAAAACCGGTATTGCACTTACCGGCGTGACTGCCTTGATTCAGGGCGGCAAGCCCGGCCCCCTGGTTGCAATAAGAGCGGACATCGATGGATTGCCGGTGACCGAGCAAACCGGCTTGCCCTTTGCCTCAACGGTGCGCAGTGAATATAACGGCCAGGATGTTGGCGTAATGCATGCCTGTGGACATGATGCGCATATGTCTATGGCATTGGGTGCCGCGAAAATCCTCAACGACATGAAGGCTGATCTTGCAGGCTCGGTGCTGATGATTTTTCAGCCTGCCGAAGAAGGTGCTCCCGGTGAAGAGGAGGGCGGCGCTTCATTAATGTTGGCAGAGGGCGTTTTTGAAGATGGTATTCCAGAAGCGGTTTTTGGTATTCACGTCGGCCTTGGCGCGCCGGGCGGAAAATTTCAGGTAAAGCCAGGCCCTATGATGGCCGCTTCTGATCACTACAAAATTACGGTCAAGGGCGTACAAACTCATGGCGCCAGACCATGGCAGGGCGTGGACCCAATAGTGGTTGCCTCTCAAATTGTGATGGGTCTGCAAACCATTGCGAGCAGGCAGGTTGATGTAACCAAGGCCCCTTCAATCATCAGTGTTGGCAGTATTCATGCGGGGGTCAGATATAACGTCATTCCGGATCAGTTGGTAATGGAAGGAACGATCAGGACTTTCGATTCTGAGATGCGTGACTACATTCACAAGGCAATTCCACATACAGCAAGTTCAATTGCTGCCAGTGCCGGTGCGACCATCGAATGGTGGTTAAAGCCCGGGCCACCAGCGCTGATTAATGATGATGAACTAACCGCGTTCGTTTTACCTGCGCTTGAGAGAGCTGCTGGTAGTCCGGTGGTCTCACTAACCCCACAAACGGTGGCCGAAGATTTCTCTGAATTTAGCAACGTCACGCCCGGTGTTTACACCTTTCTGGGCAGTTGGCCTGATGACTTGGAAGACACCGGCCAGGGAAGCAACCACTCACCTTTTTTCCAGATGCACGAACCCTATATGGAACATGGTGTGAAAGCTTTTGCCCATATGGTGGTTGATTTTATGCAGTCGAAGCAGGAATAGCGCGAGAATGATCTTATGGCAGGAGTAGAAAACAAAGTTGCACTGGTTACCGGTGCAGGTCGTGGGATTGGCCTGGTTGCTGCGCAACTACTGGCATCACGCGGTGCCCGTGTTATGTGCGTTTCACGATCTGAAGCGGAACTTGCCGCAACCGGTCTTGATTTCATCGTTGCCGATTTAGGCACAAGCGAGGGATGCGCACACGCGGTTTCAGAAACCGAGCAGCGGCTCGGTCCGGTCGAAATCCTTGTTTGCAATCACGGCATTGGTTCGGCCCATGAGCGGGTTATCTGGAAACAGGATCCGGAACTTTGGGCCGAGACAATGCGCATCAATCTCGACGGGCCGTTTTATTTGAGTCGGCTGATCGTTCGCAGCATGGTAGAGCGAGGTTACGGTCGGGTTGTATTTACCAGTTCCACAGCCGGCGAAGTCGCTGAATATTCAGCCGCTGCCTATAACAGCTCAAAACACGGTCTGCTTGGCTTAATGCGCTCGATTGCCCTGGATGCCGGGAAATTTAACGTGACCTCAAACGCGGTTTTACCCGGATGGGTTCGTACCGATATGGCCGAACGATCGGCAGATGAAGAGGCAAAGCGTCGCGGCATGACACCAGACGAAGTTTGGGCGGAGCGTGACGCGCTTTATCCTGCGGGACGAGTCGTGACACCTCAGGAAGTGGCCGAAGCGATCGCTTTCCTCGCCTCAGAGGAGTCCAGTGGCGTCAGTGGTCAGGCAATTATGGTGGCTTTGGGAACCAACATTTAGCAGGGCCTTAACAGGGGGGGATGGCGACTTGGCAATTTGTCAAAACATGTAACGTGAACTAGACTCTTATTACTAAGGGGGCTCGAGGGAGCCATAATATCAATGGAATGAATACCGGATTGTTTTCCGGAAAGAGGAGAATTCTAATATGAAGGTCAGACAAAATTTAGTAAAAGCAGGCATCGTCGTTACATTGCTTGCCACGTCAATTTCGGCTAATGCATCACATTCTTGGGATGATTATCATTGGGCGCGTACCACTAACTCTTTTGATCTAACGATCATCAATAGTACGACCAGTGATTGGGACTTATATGTTTCACAAGCCATTAGTGACTGGTCAGCTT
>JBLHGQ010000175.1:0-5376 GCA_047614505.1 Rhodothermales bacterium
CAAGAGCGCTGGCAAGTTCATGGCCACAGGTAACCGGTTTGTCGCATAACTCAATGATCATTTCACGCAAGCGCAGTTCGTGTTCAGGGTTTCTGACCCCAAACATGGAAGAAACGGCAAAGGCGGAAACCACGGGGGCATGTTTGAGAATCATTTCCCGCGCAAAAGCCTCATCCAAGAGTTCTGTCTGCTGCCCTACCGCGTCGTGACCACCGGCAAGTTTGATCACCAGACTGGAATCGATAATCTCAAGCAGCCCACTTTTTTCAAGTTGTTGCTGGCGGTAACCAGGAAGCAGGACACAAACCGGTGCGCCTCGACCCTCGACCACCGAATTGGTGGAAAGCGTAGTGGAAAGGGCAACCAATCGGATGTTCTGCAGCGTTTCGCTTGGTAATCCAGCCAGGGCACTACCAATTCCCAGCGTCAGGTCGTGCCGGGTAGTAAGCGCTTTACATGTTGAAACAATGTTTTGGTTTTCATCAACCAGTACTGCGTCGGTATAAGTACCACCGGTATCAATACCCAGGCGAAAATCCATGTTCTTTACACTACCGGGGTGCGTCGACGGCGACGACGGGGGCCGGTGACTCCTGGTCCATCCGTCGGCCTTGGCGGCAGTGTTATAACTTTGGAAAGGTTTGTGAAATCAGCAGTGGTATGTGGGATACCCATTGCCTCGACAAAATGCTGTTGAAACTTCTTGTCGATAGCGGTTTCGATTTTTTCAATTTTTCGTGTGCGCTCCTCAATTTCCTTTCTCGATGCCTTGTTCAGCAGAGCAATGCGAGCACCGGTACCAGCAGCGTTATTGGCTGAAGAAACCTGGTCGAGAGGGCAATCCGGGATCATACCGAGCACCATTGCGTACTTCACATCAATATGGCTGCCAAAGGCACCGGCAAGCCGAATACGGTCAACTTTATCTACGCCCATGTGGTCCATCAGTAATCTGGCTCCGGCATAAAGAGCAGCCTTGGCCAATTGGATTGCCCGTACATCGTTTTGTTCGATGCAAATTCTCGGCTCGCCTTCCGCCGGATTTCCTTCATTGAGCAGATAAGAAAAAGTACGGTCAGAAGCAATAATCCGATCGCTAATTGCCGCTTTTTCGCCACTTATGACACCATCGTGTTTAATGATGCCTGCCAGATACATACAAGCAACTGCTTCGATAATGCCTGAACCGCATATTCCGGTAACACCCTGTTCGCCGATCTGAGCCTCGAACTCAGCTTCGTTGGACCAGAGATCACAACCGATCACTTTAAACTTGGGCTCCAGAGTTTCAGGGTCAATTCTCACTCTTTCAATGGCACCAGGTGCTGCGCGCTGGCCACCTGATATCTGGGCACCTTCAAAAGCGGGGCCGGTTGGGCTTGAGGCAGCCAATAGGCGGTGTCTGTTACCCAAAACGATCTCGGCATTGGTGCCAACGTCAATAATCAGGCTGACATCATCACGCTCCCACGGCGTCTCGGCCAACAGAACGGCTGCCGTATCGGCGCCCACATGCCCTGCAATGCAAGGCAACACATAGGCACGGGCATTCGGATTGACATGAATATCATACTCACTGGCCCAGACTTCCAGTGAGTTGTCGGTCGAAAGGGCAAAAGGTGCAACACCCAGCGGCGATGGATCGATGCCAAGCAAAAGATGATGCATGACCGGATTTCCGACCAATGTGATTTCGAGAATATCTTTGGCGTCGATACCCGCGTCCACTGCTGTCTGGTTAATCAGATCACTTACCGCGGCGCGCACTGCCTTGGTCATTTGCGCGGCCCCGCCCGGGTTCATCATGGCATAGGACACCCGGCTCATCAGGTCTTCACCAAAACGGATTTGCGGATTCATCGCACCTGAACTGCCCACCACCTGACCGCGGGTCAAGTCACACAGGTGCACAGCAATCGTGGTGGACCCGACATCGACTGCTGCGCCATAGGCTTTGTCGCGAAACCCCGGCCATACGTCAATCATCCGGCCGTCATATCGAATTGCGACTGTTACCGACCATTTGCCTTCGCGCAGAGCAGGTTGCAGTTCCTGCAGGACGCGTAAATCGCAGGTTACACCCTCAATATTCCATTCCCTGCGCAGTGCCTTTTGCAGGCGCTGCAAATCGCCCTCCTGACGGTGCATATCAGGCTGGTCAACTTCGACAAAATACAAATGCAGAACGGGATCAATCTCGATATCACGCGCTTCAAAATCTTTCCTCACCACCTGGCGGTGGACCTGGCTGGAGGCGGGAACATCTATCCTCACATCACCAAGAATTTGTGCCTGGCAACTGAGGCGATTGCCCAACGCCATCCTGCCGCGTCGCAGACAATACTCTTCTGTTTCGCCCATGCTACTTAAATGGTCAGGATGCGAGATAATGCCCTCTTTCGGGAAACTACCTTCTACAGCAAGCACCTGACAGCGCCCACAGCGTGCGCGGCCACCGCAGATTGAATCGATGTCCACACCAAGCTCTCGGGCTGCTTGTAACACAGCAGTCCCTACCGGGAACCTGCCACGTTTGCCCGAAGGGCTAAATACGATCAGCGCTTGTGAGGGATCATTCATTGATTTTCTTCAGGCCCGATAGAGCATCTAGCCTGTCTTTCGCCGTCGCCCGCCACCGGATTTTCTGGACCCACGAGAAGCCTCAGCGGCCGGATCGCGGTAAGCAGCAATCCACTTGCCGCATTGTGGATCGTGGTCCATAAATACATTTGCCGCCCGCACCGCCTGCATCATAGCTGGCTCCAGTGGGTTGGTAATGGCCGAAGTCATTCCTGCGCCGATAACCATTGACAGAAACGTCGGGTTAAGCCCGTGCCGGTTAGGCAGGCCAAAGCTGACATTGGAAGCTCCGCAGGTGGTATTAACCTTCAATTCAGAGCGCAAGCGCCGGATCAGATTCATTACCTGAACAGCGGCATCACCGATCGCGCCAATCGGCATGACGAGCGGATCAACCACCACATCACAAGCAGGTATACCGTAGTCGGCTGCCCGCTCAACGATTTTCTTTGCCACCTCGAAACGGACATTGATGTCGGTTGAAATACCACTGTCATCGTTACAAATAGCGACCACAGCTGCGCCATATTTCGCAACCAGTGGCAAAACCGTTTCCAGGCGATCTTCTTCCCCCGTGACGGAATTTAGTAATGGCTTGCCCTGATAAGCTGCCAACCCTGCTTCCAGGGCTGCGACGATTGAGGAATCGATCGATAGAGGCACGTCGGTCAAAGACTGGACCAGACGTATTGACTCCGCCAGGATTGCAGGCTCGTCGGCCAATGGAATGCCGGCATTCACGTCAAGCACCTGGGCTCCAGCGGCAACCTGCGCCAATGCATCGGCTTCCACGCGACTGTAATCGCCTACCTTCATTTCAGCCGCCAGTAACTTACGTCCCGTTGGGTTAATGCGCTCGCCAATAACGACAAATGGTCTGTCGAATCCAATCACAACTTCCCTGTTTGCTGAACTGATTATGGTATCGGTCATAATATTTTTATCCGTTGATCTTGCATTCTCAATTTTCGTCGCTGGCGACTTTGCCACCGGCCTTGACGACGGTTTCCAGTAAATCCGGCGGGAACAGGGATTCGAGCCGCGCCACTTCCTGCGCAACAGCCTGTTCCATATCTGCCTCACATGGAGCGCTTTCACGCCGCCAGTCTTCGAGATAAGCGTTGCTGGAACCACGCCCTGCTCGCATCGCAGCCCGGTCTATGGCAACTGCGAATCGCCTGTTAAGTTCCTGCTTGTGACGTGTTCTGCCTCGTTGCCCGATGACCTGGGCCGGGATATCACGCCAGAAAATGGTGGTCAGTTTTGCCATGCCACTTGCTCCGGAATGTTCAGTCTTATGGTCTGGTTCAAAGGTTCAAGACCACAGAACCGGTATTCATATTCAAGCCCCAAATACTCGGCATGCTCGCGGGCCTGCTTTTGCAGAGAATCTGAATCGGACTGGGCCAGATACATCAGCCGGGTATAATTGCCAAAATAAATTGGCAGAAGTTCAGGGTGCCGGCTGATACCGAGCCCGTCCTTTATAAGACGATCGAATGAATGGGTAAGAAAATCAGTGAGATAGAACGTTCCCATTTCTTCCTCAGCCAGCTTTTCGAATACCTTGCTGCCGGCAAAAAACTCATAGCAATGGGCACCGGACAAGCGCTTGATGCCGTAGCGATCGAGCACCGTATCGAGCAAACCGCCGGTGCCACAATCAGCATATGCAACAAAAATATCGTCATATCTTTCCCGCATCGATTTAATCATTGTTTCTACTTGTCCCGGAATCAGGTCCGGGGTGTTGTGTAATTCTGCAGGAAGACACTGAAAATCAATATGATCCCAGTGATTCAGCTTCTTAATCTGAACCAGTTCCCGGGCAATCGCGCCACAGGCAATGACAAGCAGTGACGCCGGCATCACTCAGAGCCTTTCTGACACCAACTGCTTGGCTACTTCAACAGCTGTTGCCGCATCACGACAATAAGCGTCGGCGCCAACGGCCTGGCCAAATTCTTCGTTCAATGGTGCGCCACCTACCATAATGATGTAGTCATCCCGGATACCGCGCTCTTTCATCGTATCAACAACCACTTTCATATAAGGCATGGTAGTGGTCAGAAGTGCGGACATGCCGAGAATGGTAGCGTTGTGCTCTTCCAAGGCATCGATATATTTGTCTGCGTCGCAATTGATACCGAGATCTATGATTTCAAAACCGGCGCCTTCCATCATCATGCCGACGAGGTTCTTACCGATATCGTGGATGTCACCTTTCACAGTGCCCACGACCATCGTGCCAATTGGCGGAATGCCGGAGGCCGACAATATTGGCTTGAGCAGAGCCATTCCGGCTTTCATCGCATTCGCCGCCATTAATACTTCAGGCACAAATAAAATACCGTCGCGAAAATCAATTCCAACAATCGTCATACCAGCGACCAGGGCCTCGTCCAGCGTTTTGGTAGCACTCCATCCCCTGTCCAGCAGTATCTGGGTACCTTCTGCTATTTCATCAGCCAAACCGTCATACATGTCGTCATGCATTTGCGCTGTCAATTCATCATCCGGAAGCTCGGAAAGGATGATATCTTCGTCGTCATCGTAATCATTCATTTCGCTATTCTCGCTTGTGTATCAATACGGCTTCTGATCGGTATTGAGAAATTCAGAAGCTCCTGTTTACTATCAATTACCAGCTTAAAATTCGTCGCTTGCGGGCAACTTACCAAACACGCCATTGTCGATCACGATGCCCACAATAGACTCCCCTGTAAGCGACTCAACCATGCCCGGATACGCCCCTGTCTACCAGCGGCCATTGCCGGCAAACATATGTTCCCGGGG
>JBLHGQ010000176.1:0-5091 GCA_047614505.1 Rhodothermales bacterium
GGTGGTTCAGGGCACGTCAGGGTCAAAACCGAGGATAGTGAGCAATCGCTGATACTTGCCTGAATTCCGAAAAAGGTGGGTTATACTTCCTATCCACGGTCACTTTGATCACTATGTCTGTGTAAATTCCGAAGATACAGCAGGTCGTACAAAGAATGAAATTCCGACTTTGCTCGCATCAGGTTTGATAGCTGCTGGTGTAAATGAATCGGATATAAGCCTCGTGTTAATTGAGCACGAATGGTGGCAGTCCATCCTTGCCATGGGGACACCTGGGGATCTTATAGTCTTGTTACCAGACTCACAAGATGTTCAAACCATTTGGGATTTGCTGGAAAGCATTACGAATGAACAGGCATCCACCCAGTAGGCCGACTGGTTTGGTTTTTTGATAAAAATGTGTATTTAAAGGTTAGCTTGGGGAACAGCGACGTTCACTTTCACATTCTGCAACATGGGCTTTGTGACGGTAACGCCTAACGCAACCATGCTGGCTCGCGGTTTCGTGGAATACACAACGACTATTTCACCATTACTTGGACAAAATGCACACTCCTGTCCCTAAAAGGGCTAGTTCACAAGCAATAAAGCTTTGAGCTAATCAATTGCCCTGAAAGTGCTACGGCGTTGGTTCAGACTGAAACAAAAATATTAGACTCTTTTCACCACTACTTTCTGGTACAGACCCCCAAAGTACTGCTTATTACTGATGTCCTCGGCCACCATTCCTGTGGGAACCCAGTCGCTAATCCTGTGATTCCATAAGTCCATGGCGAATGGCTCCAGCCATTTAAGCAAAGGCTTCATAAAGTAACGTAACGGGTTAAGCCGGTTGGGGCTATGGTAATCGACAAAAACGATCTTGCCTCCGGGACGCGTCACACGAATTGCCTCGGCAACCGTCTTGCGGCGTACCTCATCGGGTTGCTCATGCAACAGGAAGAAAACCACGGTTTGATCGTAACTTGCGTCTGCCAATGTCATCGCCGAGGAATCCTGGTGATGGAGGCTGATGTTACGACGCTCTTTCAATTTGTCTTTTACATTATCCAACTGGATTGATGCTACATCCGCAATACCCAAAGTGGATCCGTTTTTCTCGAGTTTTTTCGCCAGCCTGTTTGAGAAATCACCATATACACAGGCCACCTGTAATACCCGGCTGAATGGCTGACTGGGCACATCTTCCAAAACGGCATTCGTCAAGCGCCGCATGTTGCCCCACAGGATCAGGTTAACCACCCATTCCCGCTCGAAAAACCAAAAAGAGTTTGGATGCAAATAGGCCCACCAGTAGGTTTCCTGCAAATATTCGGGAATACCAGGTGGTGGGCCTGTAACTACAGTTGGTTCGTCAACCCAGTCCAGTTCCAGGGCTTCATCAGCCATTTCCAGAGCTCTGGTATCATCATTCATCGAGACATGATGCCTCAGAACCGGTATTGCCAGGAAGCCTGGACCAGAAGCACGTCGTAATTGGGTGCCAATTCACCCAACAGCAGAACATTGCCCAGTGTGTCCGGCTCTACATTGTCCAGATAGAAATCACTAGTGCTCAACTTCTGCTTTTCGACAGAGAGCCGGATCGCGGAGTTATCGTTAATTTCGAAGCGGCCAAATACACTCCAGGAACGCATTTTGGACTTCTGTTGGGGCAATGGATCCGTATTCAGAGCTGAACCTGCAGTTACCACTATGTCGCTCTCAACATTGGAGAAGGTGTAATCAATGCCGAACTCCACATTACGGCCGCTTCCCAGGCGCTCTCCCAGGTTTTTGAAATCCAGAGAAACATTCCAGGTGTCCACGTTGTCCTTGCTTTCCGCCCACCAGTTCCTGTTTGGATCATTTACGGATCCTGCAGACCGGGTTGACCATGAACGGCTGGACTGTTTGGCTTCGTACTCTTCTATCATGTAATAAGCACTCAGTGTCACACCGTCGGTTGGATTGATCGCGGTGTCGAAGGACAGTGTTGAAATCTCGGCTGAATTGAGACCGAAATAACTGTCGCTGTATTCATCATCCATCCACCGGCCAACAACACCAATAGTGAAGTTTGGCTGAGGGAAAAAATCGGCGCGTACGCGATATTCATCCCGGTCACGGTCCGTTTGAAAGTACTTGCGCAGCAGAGGGTGGTTTTCGAACTCATCTTCCTCATGCGTGCCCGGTACCACGGACAGTAGCAACGGGTTGTTACCGACATAATTATCCACATCGCGTTCGTTGGTTTCGAAATCCAGCGACAATGAGGCGGTTTCCCATTTGTTCACTTTGACTCCGGCAAAAATACGCGTTTCATCGCTGCTTTCAACTTCAAGATATTTCCGTTCGTAATCAAAAAATTGTATGCCGCCTTTGAAGCGCAGTCCGCGGGCAGCTCGCCACGTTGTGGTCAGATTATATTTTTCCTTGCGGTAGCTGAAAGGCAGGTTGATGCGACCCTGGTCTGCGCGCTTCTGGTTCTGTGAATCGCCGCCGATATAAATCCAGGTTTCACGAGGCGTCTTGTTGTCACGATCGTCAAGCGTAAAGCTGGCAATGAGACCGAGCTTATCAAGCAGTTGTGCCGTGTAGCGGACATTGGCATACATCGTTTCAATTTTGGCGTCCGCACTGGAACGCGGCAATGGAAACTCAACATTCAGTGCCGGATTGATGGTGTAAGGCATTAAAACATCATCCTGCTCCATGCTGCCGTAGGACACATTCGCGCTTAAACGAGAGGTGGGCGATAAGTTGATGCCGCCGTAGATACGAAACTGCATTGCCTCGTTATCTGGCTCCAGTGCCATTGCGCCATAGCCGTCGGGGTAACCCACGCCGGGAGCCCAGCCGGAACGTGTGCCAAAAGCATTTCGCCAGGTTAAGGCAGGGTCACCCTGGCTGAAAAACGAGGTGTATACGCCGAAACCGAACTGGTAATTGCGGTTACCGAAGTCGAAAGACGCTTCAATGATGTCAGTCTGGTAGTCCACCGGTGCAGGCAGTACCACCGCGCGGGGGTTGCCGCCACTGTTGCCGAAAATTGCAGCCAAAGTGCGATTGCCTTCCTTCGTCTCGTGACGCATGTCGAGGTTAAAACGCCAGTCCTGATTGATATTGCGATCATAGTCAATATCGAAGCGTTTGCGCTTTATGCCGATGCTCAAGGGAAGCAGGTTTTCCTGCAAGGTGGCAAAGCCGCCGGTTCCCTCGTTCGCAGGGCCAACCCAATTGGCCGGTAGTTCAAACACTCCGTTGCCCTGGCTCAGGTACGGGGTCATGCCATCATTGAAGCGGTTATTGGGAATTTCCCGGTAGTTGACCCCGAACGACTGGGTTCCATGGTCACTGATTTCGAATTCAATTCGCCGCGAATCCAATCCGAGCCGCCAACCCTGTAATCGCCAGGATTTCGTGTCATTGCTGTCCCAGGCCGGGTCCTTTTCAATCCTGAAGTTGAACAGCACCTCAGCACCTTCGTCGGTCAGACCGGTGTATTTGCCAAAGCGGAAGGAATCGTCACTCAGAAAATACCCACCAAATTCGAATTCTTTCAGTATATCTTCAGTTTTCACCGCGGCTTTCTGGTCGGATGTAGTTTCTGCATCCTGCGCCATCAGAGCCAACGGCAGGACCAGCAATCCGCTAAGTAGTAATTTGGAGTAAGTTGCGTTAGTGGTCATTATCGCTATCTCCTTATTCAAAATTCCGTTCAGCGTGTAAGGCGGATGCCACTAGGATGGTTGGAACCATGCACCTGTGAATGGCAGTCCAGGCAACTCTTACCCAGGATGCGCTGGTCTGCGCCTTCCGGAGGCAGGCCGGATCCGCTGTAAACACCACTGGGGTGAAATGAAGCAATGTGACATTGCTGGCACAACCAGGGACGCGGACCTTTTAAAAGCGGCTCGTAGTTGGAACCATGCGGTGTATGGCAGTTGGTGCAATCTTCTCGCACTGGTGCGTGTTCCCAAAGGAATGGACCACGTTTCTCGGCATGACAGTCATAGCAGGTCTCGTTCACAGTGCTGCGTTTAAGCTGACTGGGCCCGTCACTGCCGTGCGGGTTATGGCAATCGGTGCATGTCAACAAGCCGGTATGTGAAAAAGTATTACTTGATGCCTGCACTGCATGGTGGGATTGGCGCAAAAATTGGGCGCGCTGTTCTTTGTGGCAACCAAAGCAGACTTCGGGTTGCGTTTCCAGTGTGAGTACCGGGTCATCCGGATTGTGCACGCTGTGGCAATTGACACAGGCTAGTCCCTCGATATTATGCGTTGCTCCTGGCCAATTGAAGTGGGTTTTGTCATTGGCATGACAGTCCATGCACACCGCGTTTTTCTCTTCGCTGGTAGATGTTTCATCGAAAACAAAACCGGGTGAGGTTTGGCCAGCAGCCATTACGTGCGCCTTGCTTGGACCATGACAAGACTCGCAAGCGTGATTTCCTTCTCCAAATGGTGAGTCCGGATTAGAATTGCGTGCCATATTTGTCTGCAGCATCTCATGTGCCGGGCGGGCGCTGGTCTCGCCATGACAGTTCAGGCAGATTTGCGGAGCCATGCCGGTGTATTCACCAACTGTTTCACTACCCTCGTCTGCAAGGGCGATGCCGGGACTCGTGCAAATGACAATGAGCGCAATAAAAACCATGGCTATTAAGCTCAGAGGTTGGGAAAAAATGCTCGCGTTCTTTTTCATGACCTTGCTCACTTTATTAGTTCACGATTTATTTGAGTCAGATAGAAATTGCTGTTTTTCTACCTGCAATTATTTCGTTTCTTCCTTCAAGATACAAACGTTAAATAATCATTAATCGCGCCCAGTTGACCTAGGTCATTCAGGAACCTCGCTCAATTGATCAAAGGCGTGGTCAGTATCTTTGGCGGCCGGGCCGCGGAGTAACCGGCCACCAGTCACCTGATCTTTCGGCAAAACAGGCTTTAATTTACGGACTGGTCAACATGCCTGCGAACTACGTAATTCGGTGGTTTGTAAAACCACATCTGGTACATGGACACGATCCACATTGTGGCGAAACTCAGACCCATAAGTCCGCCTGAAATCAGCACAACCCAGGCAAACGGGGCGTACAGCTTGGT
>JBLHGQ010000177.1:0-5069 GCA_047614505.1 Rhodothermales bacterium
CAGGCCGCGATTGAGGCCGGTGCCGGGACGATTAATATTCCTGACACAGTCGGTTATTCAACCCCGTCAGAAATGTTTGACCTGTTTTCATGGCTCAAGGCAACCGTACCCGGCTTGGATAAAGTAAGAATCAGCACTCATTGCCACAACGATCTGGGACTGGCGGTTGCCAATAGTCTGGCCGCGGTTGATGCCGGTGCGCGTCAAATCGAATGTACCCTGAATGGAATAGGTGAGCGTGCCGGTAACTGCGCATTGGAAGAGGTCGTTATGGCCTTGCACACCCGTGCCGACCGTTACGGCTGCCATACCGGTATCGATACCCGCAAGCTACATGCTGCCAGCCATCTGTTGGCCGCCGTTACCGGTAATTTTGTACCGCGTAACAAGGCTATCGTGGGGGAGAACGCATTTGCCCACGAAGCGGGAATTCACCAGCATGGCATGCTCGCTGATCCGGAAACCTACGAAATCATGCGCCCTGAAGATGTAGGCGTCAGTTCCACCGAACTTGTGCTGGGCAAACACAGTGGCAAACACGCAGTTGCCGACCGTGCCGGCCAAATGGGTTACGACCTGGATGAGAAAGAATTGGCCAGCGTGATGGAGCGATTCAAGGACCTGGCCGATCGTAAAAAACGTATTTTCGATTCAGATCTGGAAGCCATCATCACCGGCAGTAAAGTGGGCACCATTGGTCCCTGGACACTTGCCTGGTTGAACGTGGTCAGCCGGGTCAACAGTGAGGATCACCCAACTGCTTCGTTAACACTTGCTCATTCCAATGGTGAATCTACCACCCAAACCGGGATTGGTGATGGTCCCGTTGATGCGATTGTTCATGCGCTGGAAAAAATCACCGGAATGAAAATTCAGGTTCTGAACCTGGCCATGCGCAGTATTTCCCTGGGTGAAGACGCCCAGGGCGAAGCCAGTCTTCGGGCGACCTGCGATGGTGTGGAATACAATGGTCACGGCTTGTCCACTGACATCGTGGCAGCTTGCGCTGAGGCGCTGCTGGAAATTGTTAACAGAGCAGATCGAAATCACGAGAATCTACGTAACAAGAAAGCCGCTAGCGCGGCATAACAGGGATGTACTGAAATGACACCGACAAAATTTATCTGGCACAACGGTCAATTTGTGCCCTGGCATGAAGCCACAACACATGTTCTAACGCATGCGTTGCATTATGGCTCCAGTGTATTTGAAGGCATTCGAGTCTATGACAAGCTTGGAGAGCCCTTTGGATTCAGGATGCGCGAACATCTTCAAAGGTTGAAGAATTCGGCCAAAATCTATCGCATGAATATTCCGTTTGATGTCGATACCTTACATGCGGCCTGTTGTGAATTGGTTCAGCGTAATGAGCTGAGTTCTGCTTATTTAAGGCCAATTGCATTCAGAGGTTATGGCTCATTAGGTGTCGCACCGCTTGAAGATCTGCCAATGGAAGTTTCCATTGCGGCAATCCAGTGGGGTGCATATCTTGGTGAGGAAGCCCTGAATAAAGGTGCCAGAGTTTGTGTTTCCAGCTGGCAGCGGGTAGCTCCCAACACGATTCCAGCCGGTGCCAAGGCAGGCGGCAACTATCTTTCCGGTCAACTAATTAGCATGGAAGCTCATCGACTTGGTTTTGACGAGGGTATTGGTCTGGCCAGCGATGGTACCTTGAGTGAAGGTGCGGGAGAGAACCTGTTCCTGGTAAAAGATGGTGTGCTGATTACGCCACCGCAATCCTCTTCCATTCTGGCTGGAATTACGCGTGATTCGATAATGCGTCTGGCTCGTGCCATGGGTTATGAGGTTCGCGAGCAAACTTTGTCACGTGAAATTCTTTATCTGGCCGATGAATTATTCTTTACCGGAACGGCTGCTGAAGTTACCCCGATTGCATCGGTCGATGATATTGATATCGGCATTGGCAGCCGTGGCCCAATCACAGAAAAACTCCAATCGGCATTTTTTGGTTTGTTTGATGGCACCACCGAAGACAGCTTCGGATGGCTGGAGCCGATCGGTAAAGCCAGTACCGGCCAGACCAAAGCGGCCAACGCCTAGGACCTAAAATGCCAAAAACAATGTATGACAGGCTGTGGGACATGCATCTGGTGAGGCCGGAAAGCACTGACACACCCGCCATAATGTATATAGACCTGCACCTCGTGCATGAAGTCACTTCGCCACAGGGCTTCGATACCTTGCGCGAACGAAAGTTGGTGGTGCGCAGACCTGACCTGATTGTTGCCACGGTAGATCACTCAACACCAACTCTGCCTGCTGATGAAAACGGGCAGTTGCCTTATGTGACAAGGCAGGCAGAAAAGCAGGTCGAGCAACTGCGTGAAAACTGTACTGAATTTGGTATAGAGCTGCATGATTTCGGCAGCGCATATCGCGGAATCGTACATGTTATCGGGCCGGAACTGGGTGCGACGCAACCCGGTATGACAATTGTTTGTGGAGACAGCCACACCAGTACGCACGGGGCATTCGGCGCCCTCGCTTTTGGTATTGGCAGTACAGAAGTTGGCTATGTGCTGGCCACACAATGTGTGTTGCAGCGCAAAGCTAAAAATATGCGCATTACGGTCAATGGCGAACTTGGCAACGGCAGTTCTGCCAAGGATCTCGCATTACATATTATTAGTCACATTGGTGTTAACGGTGGAACCGGCCATGTTATCGAATATGCCGGCAGTGCCATTCGGGCGCTGGATATGGAAGGCCGCATGACCTTGTGCAATATGTCGATTGAAGCCGGTGCCCGTGCCGGAATGATTGCACCGGATGAAACAACCATTGAGTATCTTCGTGGCCGCCCAATGGCTCCGAAAGATGATGATTTTGAAACGCAGGCCAGTCGTTGGCTGGCACTTGCCTCTGACCAGAACGCCGTATTTGATCAGGAGGTCGAACTGGATGCAGCAAATGTACAGCCGACAATCACTTATGGCACCAACCCCGGCATGTCAATCTCGATCGGGGGCGTTATTCCTGTAGCAGATGGTGCAACTACGCAAAAGGCGCTGGATTATATGTCGTTTGAGTCCGGGCAATCCCTGGCAGATCGAAAAGTAGACCTGGTTTTTATCGGCAGTTGCACCAACGGGCGGATTTCAGACTTACGCGCTGCCGCTAATGTATTGCGAGGCAATCGCATTGCAGATCATGTCCGCATGCTGGTGGTACCTGGTTCTGAAGCCGTCAAACTGCAAGCCGAAAGTGAGGGTCTGCATGAAGTTTTTGTCGGTGCCGGTGCTGAATGGCGCTTGCCGGGCTGTTCCATGTGTATTGCCATGAATGGGGATATCGTTCCACCCGGAAAAACAGCAGTCAGTACCTCTAACCGTAATTTTGAAGGCCGCCAGGGTGCGGGCGCCAGGACCATGCTGGCTGGCCCGGCAACGGCTGCAGCCTGTGCGATTGCCGGTAAAGTAGCCGACCCGCGTCAGTATCAGAATAATGGAGAGAGGGCTTGATGAAAGCTTTTACAAAACTAAGTGGCGACATCCTGGTGCTGGAGCAACAGAACATTGATACCGATCAGATTATCCCCGCACGCTTTCTAACCACCACCAGTTTTGAGGGTCTGGGAGACCATCTTTTCGCCGATTGGCGCTACGACGGTGAAGGAAAGGAAAGGCCTGATAGTGTTTTGAACCAGCCACGCGCAAAACAAAGCCCAATCCTTGTTGCCGGGCGAAATTTTGGCTGCGGTTCATCACGCGAACACGCACCTCACGCCTTGCTGGATTTTGGATTTCGAGTTGTTATCAGTTCCGAGATCGCGGACATTTTCAGAAACAACAGCCAAAACGTTGGTTTGCTTCCGGTAGTTTTACCCGAAGACCAGCACAGGCACCTGATGGGGCTTGATGGTCAGACGATTACCGTTGACCTGGAGTCCTGCACTATTTTGGTACAAGGCTCTCACGATAACGATGTTATTTATCATTTTGAAATTGACGGATTTGCCCGCTACTGCCTGTTAAACGGCATGGACAGACTGGACTTTCTGTTGGCCGAGCAATCTGCCATTGAGGTACACGAGTTAGCACATAAGAAAATTCACGGGGCTTGTACTCCTTCAAGGCGATATTGACGTGTTCAGAGCAGCCCAGATTATCCAAAACAAGGCGCAGACCGCAGAGAATGGTGCGTCCTTTTCAAGGCCTGCAACGCCGAATTGGGTAATCTGGGCTACTCCCTTCGGGCGAACCGGGAAGCATTCGAGCGCGTTGTTGCGCTCCTTGCCAATGGCCAGCCATTACCCGCGAAGCGACGCCTTGCGCTCAAGCGCTTCTCGATTCGCTGAGCAAGTTAATATCGCCTTGAAGGAGTACTTAGTATGAGTTCAAAAGTTTTAGTTTTGGCCGGTGACGGCATTGGACCTGAAGTTTGCGCTGAAGCAGAAGCCTTATTGCGTGAAGTTGGCCATCAGCACAAGCTTGATATCAGCATCGATCATGCATTAATTGGTGGCGCGGCCATGGATGCAACCGGCTTGCCCCTGCCGGAAGAAACCCTGGCAGCATGCCGGGCATCGGATGCAGTTCTTCTTGGCGCAGTTGGTGGCCCCAAATGGTCTGACCCCAATGCACTGATCCGCCCGGAACAGGGTCTATTGAAATTGCGCGAGGAGTTAGGGCTATTTGCTAACCTGCGGCCAGTACGGGTGCATCCTTCATTGGCGGCCATTAGCCCGCTTAAGCCGGAACTGGTCGAGAACGTTGACATCATGGTGGTGCGGGAACTCACCGGGGGAATTTATTTCGGTGAGAAGAAGGAAGGAGATGATTTCGCTTCTGACCTGTGTTCTTACTCACGCGAGGAAATTGAAAGAGTTGTAGTAATGGCAGCGGAACTGGCCAGAGAACGGAGCGGCTCCCTGACTCTTGTTGACAAGGCCAATGTCCTTGCCACCTCAAGATTGTGGCGCAAAGTGACCACACAGATCATGACCGAGCGCTTTGCAGAAGTACCTTTTGAAACCATGCTGGTTGATGCTGCCGCCATGTTTATAGTTGCAGATCCCGGACGTTTCGATGTCATCGTAACGGAGAACC
>JBLHGQ010000178.1:0-5058 GCA_047614505.1 Rhodothermales bacterium
CTTTTTGAGGGCACGTGATGCTGCACCAGGTCACGCCAATATACATGTATTTACCGCGATTACCCAGCGAAGAACAGGGTACTGGAATGAGGCCATCGCTTCTTTTGAGCGTGCACTGGAACTGGACCCATCCAACAACTTTGTCATCAATCAATTGATCGACACGCTTTCCCAGATGAATCAATGGGAGCGGGTTAAATATCTCACGGACACCTATGTACTGCGTTTCCCTGAATCCAGGGACCTGCGCTCATCCCAGATTCAATCACGCATTTTCAGAAACGGCGACCTGAAAACCGCTCGCGAGTTGATGGATCTGCTGCCACCCTTTAACGGCAACGGTTATGCCTTCCCTGCTTTATTTTTGACATTTTATGAGCGTGATTTTGATGCATCACTCGAATTGCTGGATCACCCCATGGTTTCCGACTTTTTTGGCGGCTTCGGTAGTGACGGTCTGTTGCTGAATTTTAAGGGGGATTCCCACTATTTCAAAGGTGAAGTCGAGACCGCTAAGAGTTACTACCAACAAGCATTGGAAGCTCTTGAAAACCATGAGCCGATTGGTCCAACCAACAATGCCTTTCGCATGCAATCTATAGCTCACGCGTTGTTGATGATCGGGGACACTGAAGCTGCGCTAAGAGCATCCGAACAGTCTGTCGAGTTTCTGTCTGCCGAAGATGATCACTTATTTGGGGCAGGTGTTGAACGGGGCCATATCAGAGTTCTTGCCATTACCGGCCAACGACAAAAGGCACTTGAGCGAATCGAAGCCCAACTGGATCAACCCGAAGGCTTCAATCGCGGAGAACTTCATTTTAGCCCTTACTGGGATTTCTTCCGCGATGATCCGCGGTTTGTTGCCCTGGCCACGCCGCCTGACCTCAACGAGGTACCGCAATGAGCTTTTTTGAAGAATTAAGGCGCCGTAATGTGATCCGCGTGGGCATTGCCTATGCCGTTGCATCGTGGTTATTGCTGCAACTGACAGATGTCTTGATTGAACTGCTGGAGCTGTCCACCGTTGCCGGTAAATACATCGTGCTGCTGCTGATCATTGGCTTTGTTCCTGCTCTCATCTTCGCCTGGGCGTTTGAAATGACCCCGGAAGGCATCAAGCGTGAGAAAGATGTTGATCGCAGCCAATCCATTGCACCGAAAACCGGCCGCAAGTTGGATTACATGATTATTGGCGTATTGGTTGTAGCGTTGGGCTACTTTATTTATGAGTCACGATTTGCTACTGAATCAACTGGCGTAGAAGCCATTTCTACCGCCCAAAACGTTTCCGCGGAAACGTCTCAGTCACCTGCCGAAGCAGTGCTGGATCCAAATTCCATTGCGGTCTTGCCGTTTGCCAATCGCAGCAGCCAGGACGATGACCAGTTCTTCACAGACGGCATCCATGACGACCTGCTGACCCAACTGGCCAAGATCAGTGACCTGAAGGTGATCTCCCGCACCTCGGTTATGGAGTACCGCGATACCACCAAAAAGATTCCGGAAATTGCGGCTGAACTCGGTGTTACAAAGATCCTCGAAGGTGGTATCCAACGCGCGGGCAAGCGCATCCGTATTAACGCACAGTTAATTGATGTTGCCACCGACCAGCACCTGTGGGCCGAGACCTTCGACCGCGAAATGACCATGGAAAACATCTTCGATATTCAGTCGGAGATTACCCGCCAGATCGTCACCGCGGTAAAAGGCGAACTGAGCGCGGCCGATCAACAAACGCTGGAGAAAACCCCAACCACCAATTTGCAAGCCTACGAGGCCTATTTGCGCGCTCGGGCCGCAACACTACGTGCCGATTACACCAAAGATAAATACATCGAGGCGCAACCATGGGCGGAACGGGCCACTGAGCTGGATCCTGAGTTTGCAGAAGCCTGGGCCCTGCTCGCCGAAATTCACGGCCAGGCATATTGGATTGGTTATGACACATCAGAGCAGAGACAAGCTGATGCAAAAACAGCTCTGGATAAGGCTGTGGCGTTAAAGCCCGATTCGGCAATCGTTATTGCAGCCCGGGCCGATCACCAGTATCGATTTAATAACAACTATGGACAGGCGTTGGCGTTATATAAGGAAGCACAGGCATTGGCGCCGGGCGATGCACGCATCATGTTATATACCGCAATTACGCAAAGACGATCCGGCCATTGGGAAGAGGGAATTCATTCTTTTGAAGAAGCCAGGCAACTGGACCCTGCCAATATCTTCATCGTTACTCAACTGGTGGACACGCTGAGCCTGATGAATGAATGGGAACGGGTTAATATTTTGGCCAGCGACTGGGTGATCAGATATCCGGAATCCCGTGATCTGCGAGCCTCGCAAATTTCAGCAAAAATGAACCGCAATGGAGATCTCAAGCTGGCCCGCGAATTGTTTGATTTGCTGCCTGCCTGGAGTACAAACACCTATTTCAGAGTAGCGTCAGTCTTGCCATTGTGGGAACGGGACTATGACGCGATGCTTGAGATTCTCGACTCGCCTGCCCTTGTGGGTTACACGGATTTTGGGGGAAGAACCGGAAGAAAAGAACTATCGAGGGGGATAGCGCATCACTTCAAAGGCGAAAAAGAAACCGCTCGCAGCTATTTTGACCAAGTGTTGAAGATGCAGGAACCTACCGAATCTACAACAGATTTTGATCGTGCTTTCGGCCTTACGTTCGCAGCTCAGGCCTACATGTACATGGGTGACTCCGGTTTAGCTCTTGCTGCTTCAAAAAGGGCCGTAGAAATCATACCGCGCGAGAAGGACAGCCTTTTTGGTTCCAACATAGAGAGAAACCATACGCTGATCCTGGCTATGGCCGGCCAGCGTGATGAAGCACTGGAACGACTGGCCGAGAATATTGATGGAATTGGAGGTTATTCCCGTTGGGAACTACACCTGAACCCTGTCTGGGATTTTTTCCGCGATGATCCGCGTTTTGTCGAATTGGCCACACCTCCAAACCTCAACGAGGCACTGCAATGAAGGGTTCGATGAACAATCAGACAATTGTAGGAGCAAGCTTCCCGCCGAAGGCGGTAGCTCGCGAATTCTATATGCCTGCACCGAACACAAAAAACTTCGCGAAACGACGCTCTTGGAGGGATTTGATAACAAAATCCCCCTCAATCCCCCTTTTGAAAAAAGGGGGAGGAGAACTAAATGAGCTTCTTTGAAGAATTAAAAAGAAGAAATGTCTTCCGCGTAGGCGTGGCCTACGGTGTGGCCGCATGGGTATTGCTGCAGGTCGCCGATCTGGTGCTGGAAAACATCGCAGCGCCTCCATGGGTGATTCAGGCCTTGATGCTGGTGGTAGGGCTTGGCTTTATCGCAGCGCTAGTCATTGCATGGGCCTACGAGCTAACCCCTGAAGGAATCAAACGCGAAGCCGATGTTGACCGCACTCAGTCCGTCACATCAGAGACCAAGTTAAAACTGGACAGAATCATCATCGGCTTTCTTGTGCTGGCAGTGGTCTATTTTGTTTATGAATCGCGCTTTGCCGGCCAGCCCGAAATGGGGTCAGACCCCTTTTCTAATACTGAGAATTTACAAGCCGGAGATGAAGTCAGACAGAAAAGGGCTCTGACCCCTGGTTTGGTTTCTGATTTGGCAGAGGCAAAAGACAGCTCCGGTGCTGAAGAACCAGTGGGTAATTCAGGCCACCAGTCGATTGCCGTTCTGCCATTCGTCAACATGAGCGCCGATGCCGACAACGAGTACTTCTCGGACGGGATTTCGGAAGAACTGCTCAATGTGCTGGTCAAGGTCAGCAGCCTGCGCGTAGCCTCGCGCACCTCTGCATTTGCATACAAAGGCAAGGAAATTGCAATTGACGAAATCGCCCGGCAACTGGGGGTAGATCACATACTCGAAGGCAGCGTGCGAAAAGCCGGCAACACAGTCCGTATCACCGCACAGTTGATCGATGGGCGTACTGACCGCCATGTCTGGTCAGAAACTTACGAGCGTCAACTGGACGATATTTTTGATATCCAGGAAGAGATCTCCAATGCCATCGTCGATGCATTGAAAATTGCCTTAAACGTCGATGAGCAAGAAGCCGTCGGCCGCGCGCTACGCCCTACCGAAAACACGGTAGCTTATGAGCTTTACCTGCAAGGCCGCTATCGTTGGCGTCAGCGGCAGGAAGACAATATCCGCGCTGCAATTGGCCTGTTTGAACAGGCTGTAGCGATCGATCCGGACTTTGCCGTTGTCTACGAAGCACTGGCGGCGGCGCATGCATCCCTGTCGTCCTGGTCGGATGTAAGTCGTTCGGAGGCATTGGCAATCGGTGGCGAATATGCCGAAAAAGCATTGAGCCTGGACCCAATGTTGTCTGAGGCTCGCGCGGTGACTGCCGAATCCCTGGCGGAGCAGCACCGGTGGGAGGAGACGATCGAACAATATAAGACTGCCGTGAGCAACACCCCGACCAATCCCACGGTAATCATGTGGTATGCCGAAATCCTTCACAACCTTGGCTATCTCGAACTGGCGCTTGAGACTGTGTTGCAAGCCTACAAACTCGACCCGGCTTCCCCGGTAGTTAATAACGTCACTTCTTATATTGCTGTATCCGCACAGCAGGATGAGCTGGCATTTAAGCACTCGAAAATTTCCGCAGAGCTTGGGCTTGAACGTGCATCAGCGCAGAACATCGAGCCGCTGCGGATTAAGCGTGGTGAGATTGACTTGTTGATCGAAGGATTTGGCTGGCAAGAGAATGAAGTACCGCTCTGCATTCAGGCCAGAAAGAATTCCGCTCTTAAACCGCAGTTGCTGCAAGAACTCCAGGCAATTGATCTCGACAATCCAGGGCCGAATGACAATCTCAGAAATATCGCAAACTGTTTGGCTTTCGCCGGGGAACCTGAAACGGCAATGGAAATCATCAAGAACATTGCCGTTCAAGAAAACTGGTACGCCATTAATGAGATGTGGGCCCATACCGATGAAATCGTGCAGATGCGCCAGTCAGAACAGTTCAAGCAAATGGTGACCGGGTTGGGGCTGGATATCTTCTGGCGCAATAACGGTTGGCCA
>JBLHGQ010000179.1:0-5032 GCA_047614505.1 Rhodothermales bacterium
GATATGCGCGCAACTTTACTGATTGCGACGGCAATTCCTATTTCATTATTGTCCACCTTTGTAGTCCTTGAATTGACCGGTCGTAGCCTGAATGTCATCTCTCTGGCCGGACTCGCATTCGCGGTCGGAATGGTGCTTGACGCGGCGATTGTTGTGTCTGAAAACATTGTCCGTTTGCGCGAACGAGGTGAGGTACCCAGTGTTGCCGCGCTCACAGGTACCCGCCAGGTAAAAGGCGCCCTGTTGGCTTCCACCGCCACCACAGTCGCGATTTTCCTACCAGTCTTGTTCTTGCAGGACGTAGAAGGACAGTTGTTTGCAGACCTGGCGTTGACCATTGCCATTGCCGTAGTTATTTCATTGTTCGTGGCATTAACCGTTCTGCCGACATTGGCCGGAAGCTGGTTAAAGCCAAAGAAGCTCACCAGAGACCATGCTCAAAACTGGGCCAAATTATCATCCAGGCTAATGAGTTTCAGTTCCACTGGAAAACGCCGCATATTACTTATCACCAGTCTGGTCACCATTCCGGTGCTGATCACCTGGTTGTTATTCCCCCAGCTGGATTACCTGCCGCCAGTCAAGCGCGATGCAGTAGATGCATTTTTGCAGTTCCCTCCAGGGTCGAACACAGAAACCAATGAAAGTGAAATCATAGCCAAACTGGTTGAGCGGCTACAGCCCTACATGGATGGCACGAAAGAGCCTGCATTAAAGAACTACTATATTTTCTCCTTCCCGCAAGGTGGTTCGATTGGAGCCAGAGTACTTGATCAAAGCCGTGTAAAAGAACTTGAAGCTGTCATTCGCGATGAGGTGATGGCAGATATCCCCGACTTTCGGGGCTTCGCTCAGCAGGGTGACTTATTTGGTGGGTTCGGCGGTGGACGAAATATCGCGATTCATGTGCAGTCATCTGATCAGGCGGAGTTGTATTCAGCCGCCACTGAGGGACAACAGCTATTAACTGAATCATTTCCAGGCGCCAATGTACAAGCTTTTCCGACGACTGAACTGGCAACGCCTGAGCTTCGAATTTACCCGAATGACCCGAGAATTAATGAAGTAGGCATGGATCGCAATAGCATTGCCACACTAGTGCGCACACTGGGTAACGGACTTTGGCTGGGTGAGTACTTCAACGGCGAGAACCGTATGGACATCATCATGCGGGCCGATGGATGGAACACTCCTGAACAATTGGAAAACACTCCGATCATGACCCCGGTGGGCAAGGTAGTCCCAATGGGCGAGTTGGTGAATATCGAAAGGGACACCGGTCCTGGACAAATTCGACGAGTAAATGGAAGAAGGACTGTCAGCCTTAACCTTAGCCCGCCGGATAATGTCTCACTTGAAACTGCTATTTCACAAATTCGTGAGGAAGTAGAGCCCGGATTACGAGCCGCTTTGCCGGCAGATGGATCAATTCAGTATGGCGGAAGTGCCGATAGTCTCAGCCAGGCAATTGAAACCATGAGCAGTAATTTCATCATGGCTCTTTTCATCCTGTTTATGTTGATGGCCGGTTTGTTCAGGTCACTCAAAGACAGTGCCATGGTGGTGTTGACCATTCCACTGGCTGGTGTAGGAGGGATAATTGCCCTTCAAGCCCTTAACCTGTTTACCTTCCAACCAATGGACCTTCTGACCATGATTGGATTCATCATCCTGTTGGGATTGGTCGTGAATAACGCCATTTTGTTGGTAGACCAAACTCGTCAAGGCGAACGCGAAGGCCTGGAACGAGATGCTGCCGTAGAGAATGCTTTGAGAATCAGACTGCGGCCCATATTCATGAGCACATTGACAAGTATTTTCGGAATGCTTCCACTTTTGCTTTTGCCCGGTGAAGGAAGCGTCATTTACCGTGGGCTGGCAGCATCAATTGTAGGCGGAATGGCCTGCAGCCTGCTTTTCACCTTGTTACTTTTACCTTGTCTGTTACGTCTTGGTAAAGCAAGACAGGCGGACATCACTTCAACCGTACTACCCGGTCACAATGCATTGGAATCAGTAGCCTGACCATGGAGCATCGAATGAAACATCAGTTAAAAATTGCAGTTCTGGCCTGTTTGATACCTGCTGCATCCATGGCACAAGATGATGTGCAACCCAAGGCACCCGCAGCGCCGGTAAAGATCGAGCAGGCACAAAGGGATACTTTTTCTGCCACATTATGGGTATCCGGAACGGTAATTAGTAAAAATGACGCAAGAATTGCGGCCGAAACAGATGGCCGGATCACCTGGGTTGCGGACGTAGGCACGCACATTGCACAAGGCGAGGCAATCGCTGTTGTCGATGCCGCTGATCTGCAATTGGACTTGCTCGACTCTCAGGCTCAGTTAAGCAGCCTGAAGTCCCAACTCAAATTCCAGGACAGCAGCTTGCAAAGATTGCAGCAACTCAAAGCCAGGAATAATGCCTCTGAAACTGCGATTGATGAAGCACAATCTCAACTTGAAATGACCGAACAAAACATCAAGCGGGCGGATGTCCAGATTGCTCAAATTGAGCGGCGCATTCGCCAAACCAAAATTCTCGCGCCTTTCCCTGGAGTGGTGGCCGAAAAACTGATTCAGGCCGGCGAATTTGTGAACCGCGGTGTTCAAGTCGCAAGACTGGTTGATACCGAGCATCGCGAAATTAGAGCGCAGGCGCCTTTGAGCATTGCCGGCTGGATTCGTGAAGGAATGGAAGTGTCGGTCGAACATCAACGTATCGAAAACTTGAGTCCCGTTAACCACGTGATACCTGTAGGTGATGAGCGCTCGCGTATGTTTGAAATTCGAATCGCTGCAGACAATCCGGCCTGGATAATTGGCAGTCCGGTAAAAGTTGCACTACCCAACAGCGAGCCAAGAGAACTGGTGGCGATTCCCAGGGATGCGCTGGTACTCAGAGGTTCTGACATATTCGTCATGCGCGTAAATGAGGACAACACGGTAGAAAGGATCAATGTCAAAACGGGCATTGGACTTGGCGGCTTTGTCGAAATAATTGGCAATGTCAGCAAAGGTGACCGTGTGGTTACCCGGGGTGGAGAAAGATTACGCCCGGGTCAGGAAGTAATCATTACCGAAAGCTAGTTGCGAATTTTTTTGCTGATTCGGGGTCATTTTCTCCCTGATCATCGTCTGACCGACGATCCCGAATCGGCTAAGCACGCCCCGACTGACGTCCCTCTGTTAGTCGGGGCGTTTTTATTTTCGCCCCTTCAATGTAAAGTGGTCAGCAGAATGGATCCAGCAAATATAAAACCAGAAATTACCATTGACGACGTTTCCAAATTGGATGTTCGAGCTGGAACAATTATTGCAGTTGACGAAGTTGCAGGATCCAGAAAACTGATGAAACTTACCGTAGACTTTGGCGATCATTGCCGTAGCATTCTTGCCGATATCAGGCAGGAAAGGGAGAATCCTTCAGAAATTAAAGGATTACAGGCGCTCTTTATTTTAAACCTTGCACCCCGCAAGATGGCCGGCGAGTTGTCCGAAGGCATGCTTTTCGATATTGGATATGAAGACGGAATACTGCCGGTATTGGCAGTGACCGAAAAACCGGTGCCCAATGGCACACGTGCCGGTTGATCACTGCCGGTAGTATTGCAACACAGTAAGAATGTGTATCGCGATCTAAAAACAAGCAACTTGAGTAGACAGGTTATTTTCCATTGATATTCTTAAGATTTCTATTCCTGAGAAAATGAAAAGCACGAACTCGCCCGCTAAATTGGCCTTATTCCTGTGCCTGCTATGTTTACCGGTGATCTACAGTCCGGTTTGGGCTTCGCATTTCGCCAATCTCAAAGGAAACCCGGGCCTTAAGTCTGCTTCTGCTGTTGTGGTCGATGCCGATGGTAAGCTGATTTACGGCAAAGATATCGATACCGTGCGGCCCATTGCTTCGGTCACCAAATTGATGACCGCCATGACCCTGATCGATTCGGGGGTTGATCTTACTGAAAAAATTACCGTAAGCAAGGAAGATCGGGACCTCGTCCAATTGACCGGTTCACGCCTTGAATATGGAGCCAGCCTCAGCCGCAGGGAAATGATTTTGATAGCGGTAATGGCATCCGAGAACAGAGCCGCGACTGTGCTTGGAAGAACTTTCCCGGGCGGCATGAGTGCCTTTGTAGCTGCCATGAATGCCAAGGCCAGAGAGCTTGGTATGGTTCATTCCAATTTTGCCGACCCGGCCGGGCTCCATGTGGAGAACCAGGCCTCGGCAAGTGACCTTGCGAAAATGGTTAGCGCTGCTTATGAGTATCCACTGATACGCGAGGCAAGCACCAATACATACCTTGAGGTGCGGCCTTACAGGGGCCGGGGACCGCTGGTTTACGGCAACACCAATCGCTTGCTATTAAATAAAAAATGGGACATCTCGGTTAGCAAAACCGGCTACATCATGGAGGCTGGGCGCTGCCTGGTGATGCAGGCCAAAATAGAAGGTGAGTCGGTTTTTATTGTGCTTTTAAATTCCTATGGAAAGTTGACACCGTTTGGCGATTCAAACCGTTTGCGTAACTGGATGTTAAAAAAAAAAAGCTAACTCTATTTCTCGCGACGATTCAGCCAGACCTCAACGCCCTGAGTATTGAGATCGATATCCGGCAAAAGAACCTTTTGTAATGCGCTCTCGTCAAGGGTGACTCCATGCGCGCGAATCGATTCTGTCAGCCAAGTAGTAAATTCACGTTTGAACTGAACGCCGAAGTCTTCACAGTGCTGGTTCCGTTCAGCAATTTCAACGATGGCATCGATACCCTGCATCATTTGCTCTGCAAGGGTGGCAACATTATCGACCCGGCCATAATGGGTGAGATACATAGACTCAGGATTCTTATCCACTAAGCGGGAAATTGAGTGTTTTAGTGCTTCCGGGTCAAACTCGATTGGAGTGGTGGTCGGAAAAATAAAAGCGCCATTAACCGTATCGAGTTCCCGATAGGAAAGCCCGAAGGTGTCGCCAGTGAACCAGCCACGTGTTTTCTCATCCCAGATACAAAAATGATGCCGGG
>JBLHGQ010000180.1:0-4996 GCA_047614505.1 Rhodothermales bacterium
AAGCTGCAGCAAAGCTTTCAGGAGCACGTTTTACCGTACTTAAATCCGATATCGCGCGTATGCACAGGGCTCTGGCCCAGTTTATGCTGGATGTACATACCGGTGAGCATGGATATACCGAGGTTTACTTGCCTTATCTTGTCAATGCTGACGCGATGTTTGGTACCGGGCAGTTACCCAAGTTTGAAGATGATGCATTCGCAACTACTGATGATCCCCCGCGTTATCTGATTCCAACCGCAGAAGTACCGATGACCAATCTGGCAGCAGACACTATATTTGATGCCGATGAATTACCTGTGAAGTACACATCCCAAACGCCCTGTTTTCGCCGTGAAGCCGGTTCAGCGGGCAAAGATACAAAAGGCATGATTCGTCAGCATCAGTTTGAAAAAGTTGAACTGGTCCAAATCGTCAGACCTGAGAACTCCATGCAGGCACTTGACCAGCTCACAGGTCATGCGGAATCCATTTTGCAAAAGCTGGAGTTGCCATACCGAACCATGGTGCTTTGTACCGGTGACATGGGCTTTGCTGCCAGCAAGACACATGATATTGAAGTGTGGTTGCCGGGGCAGGGCGCTTACCGTGAAATCTCATCCTGCAGTAACTGCACCGATTTCCAGGCCCGTCGCATGCAGGCCAGGTGGCGTAACCCTGACGTCAAGAAGCCTTCATTGGTTCATACCCTCAATGGATCGGGCCTGGCTGTTGGCAGGACATTGATTGCCGTGATGGAGAACTACCAGCAACGCGACGGTAGTATCAAAGTACCCGACGCACTACGCCCGTATATGGGTGGAAAAGAATTTATTAACACATAAAAAAAGACCCGCAATCGCGGGCCTTTTCTTTGACTAAATTATTTCGTTTCAGTCGCCGCCGAATCCAAAACCGAGCAGATGTAGCAAGCTGGTGAACAAATTGAAAATGCTCACAAAAAGTGTGACGGTTGCCATAATGTAATTGGTTTCACCACCGCGAATGATCTGCTGTGTCTGCCACAGGATAAGTCCTGCCATTAGCATGACAAACATGCTTGAGACTGCCAGAGCAAGAGGCTGAAACTGGAAGAACAAATTGCCTAAGGCAGCAACGAATGCGACCAGAATTCCTATCATCAGGAACTTACCCATAAAGGAGAAATCCCGTTTACTGGTTAGTGCGATCCCGGACATGGCCAGGAAAATCACACCTGTGCCTCCCAGAGCCATCATTACCAGTTCTGTACCATTGGCATAGGCATAAAGGTACATGTTGACGATTGGGCCCAGAGTGACGCCCATAAAGCCTGTCAAAGCAAAAACTGAGAGAATTCCCCAGGAGCTATTTCGTAGCTTGGTGGTGAGGAACAAAAGACCGAAGTAGCCAACAAGCGTGATCATCACGCCCGGATACGGCCAGTTCAGGGCTATTGAAACGCCAGCCATCGCCGCTGAAAACAAAAGGGTCATTGAAAGCAAGGCATAAGTATTGCGCAACACCTTGTTCATGGATTCGGCAGTAACTGCCGGGCTGCTTGTAGATCTGTATATTGTCTGATTCATGGTCAGGATATGGCTCCCAAATAATAAAAACTCAATGATTAAGACTAATTTTTTGGCCGATGGTTCGTCTTCTGCACACCATTCAAGCCTGTACAAGTTGTTACTCTAAATCAATTTAGCCCTTGATGACATATGCTTATTGTCAGGTAAGTCATTAAAGTCGATAAGAACACTAGTTTGTCGAACGTTTTTTAGGTATTCTTGCGCGCCTCGGAGAGGGTGCTGCGAGGCAGTATCCTCGCAATTGATGAAGTTGCGAAGCAACACATGAGAGTGGTCGACAAATTTGTCTGGAACAAATTTGAATGAGACTGCACGAAGTGTAGCGAGCCCGAAGGGCCAGGGCAGGAGGCCCGTAGTAATCACTGGTCGTGACCAGTGCATCTAAAAGAGATCATTTAACGGTATCGCGGTAGAATAGTTTTTAAGTTCGGAGAGGTGGCAGAGTGGTCGAATGCACTGGTCTTGAAAACCAGCAAGGGTTAATAGCCCTTCGTGGGTTCGAATCCCACCCTCTCCGCCAAAAAATAGAGACGCCCCTTTTTAGGGGCGTTTTTATTTTCTGATGAAAAGATTGGATGAGAACCCACATCCCGAAGGGATCGGGTTCGACAAAATTGTCAGGAACAATTTTGAATGAGCGCAGTGAACCCAAAGGGCAGGGACCATGGATGGTCCCTGTAATCCCACCCTCTCCGCCAAATAATCAACCCCGCATCAGCGGGTTTTTTATTTGCTGCAGTTCGGTGTAGTAAGTCCTTTTTCGATATTTCTTCATTTGCAACATCCTCCTCTCTACATTTAGAGACTAGGTGTTGCATTGACCGATTGAAACCACAGCCATGAGCAGACATTGAATACTGGTTCCAAAGTGCGGATCGTCATGTCCCTGCCTTTTGGCTATCTTGGTTTAGTCTGAATTTAGAACGACTAGAGATATCGCTCGTAGTTGCTCATTGTCAATGATGTGCAGCCCCGAGGCAGCTGTATCTCTGGCTGCCGACACAGCTGCGCGGGCCACACTTTCTAGTGCCACCGGGCTTGCCGGCAGCTTTCGCCTTAACCATTCGGGCATGGAATTTATTAACCAAGCAATAGGGGCTAGAAATGGACTCAGGGGAATCGACCAGCCCCTCTTACTGTGTCGTGTTCCGTAGATGGCCGAGGGTTGTAAAACGGTGACACAATGCTCAGGGTCCCTGTCAGCAAACTCTTGAGCTGCAGCCAGAGCTTGTAACTTTCCAAGATAATAAGCAAAGCCTTGCCTTTTCATTAAAGAGGGAATATCCGCACCCAATAGTACCAGCCGTTTAACACTCTGTTTTGTTGCCGCGCGGATGACTGCTGTATTGGTAGCGCCGTTCATTTCCAACTGTTTAGCGAAGGCGGATTGGGTAAAGGTGGGAACCGGCGGTGATCCAATCGCACAGATTACAACATCGGCTGACGCCAATAATTTGGGGTCAGGCTGTAATGCATTACCTGTTAGCCAGCTGATACATTCAAGCCAAGATGCTTGCGAATTTTGTAAGTACGCTGGAGCAATGCCACCACGTGAAACACTGCTACAGCGAAAACCATCGGCGGCTGCCAGTTCGAGAATTTTGCTGCCAACATAGCCATTTCCGCCATAAACGACTAGATGCTCACCGTTTTCATTTTTAGGCAAAACCAACCTCCTACAGACTAGCTATACGCCGTGGCCGAGATTCAGGACTATTGCGATTCTGTGTAGTGTAGTTGTCTTTGGTATAGCGCATCTATAGGAGTAGAAAACTGTTTATTGCACGAAGCACCAACACCGCTGGTTAATGACAGCTGGTGTGGCACAAAATTGACACACTCTTTAGGTCTGCTTTCGGCCTATTCGGTTGAAAAACTCTGTTTAACGCCTGCTGCCTATTTACTCTGTCCCTTTACTCTGAACCCGTTGTTCAACAACTTGGTATCATGGGGGCTGACGATTATTGCCCGGAGTCCTTACACGCCATAGCAGAACAATTTAACCAATGTGTTGCATCGATCGGTTAAAACCACAGCCATTAGCGGACATTTCACAAGCCTGAGAAGGTGTATACGTCCTACTTGTTCTGGATGCAGGAAGGCTCGATGACAGGCCAACTAGTGAACCCCAGTATATATTGGATTAACAAACTCCAATATCTATCTATCTAGTTGCGAGTCAAAAATTGCTGGTATAAACTCCACTTTAGGGTTCTGCGAAGCTCAATGAGTAAGCGCAGAACAAATTAACCGTCGTGAATGGATTTGCGTCGGAAAACATGAGGAGAAATAAGAATGAAACGTGCATTGAATTTTATTGTATTAACATCTGTGGTGCTATCAGCAAGTTCATTTGCAGGAACACCATCGGCAAAATTCGCCGCAACTTACACCAACGATCCGATGTTATCGGTCCAGGCAATGGTGACTTGCGACGGAACTGAAAATGAGGTGTGCACTGCTGACGAAAGTGATAATGGTCATACGCTTGCAACGATTAAGGTTCCACAGGGCAAGGAGCTTTTAGTCGGTGTATCTGCAGAGATCGGACTGATAACCTTCGGTGCAGTTAAAGGTAAAAACGGCGGGTCAGCAACAGCCATCGCGGATGCTGAAGCTGCAGTTTCCATTCACGCTTGTCCTGTGGAAGGCGGTGATTGCACCATGGCCGAACCCGGTGCTGTGAAGCTCTCGAAACGCGTTCAAGAATTAAGCGCCAAGCTCGGCGGGGTCATCAAGGACTGTGATATTGCAGTGAACCTTGAGACTGGCGACGGCACATTTGATGTCTCTGAAGATTGTAATGTCAATGACGAAGAAATCGCTCTCATGTTGTCCACCACTGCATCGCATCACTTTAATTTCGTCCTTCCCAACATGCCCCAGGGCGTATATGAAATCAAGGCAATGTTTACCACTGCAGCCAGTGCTGAAGTCGTCTTGTGCGATTACACGAATGAACTGGGTTACACAACACAGGATTGTGACGATGACGGAACTGTCGCTGCAACGGCTGAAGCCGCTTCTGTGATAAACAAGAGCATGCTGACTGTTCAAACGGTACGTGCCGCCAAAGGCGGAATCATTGATGCAGACATCATTGATTAAGGAATTGCTTTAACAGAAAAAGCCAGCCTCCCAGGTTGGCTCGACTACTGACAAAAAGCCCTGGCCATTTGGCCGGGGCTTTTGTTTATAAAACCGACAGACACTACTGTCCGAAAAGACATACAGAAATATATCGTTTGAAATTCGATGAAGACCATGAAATGTTCCGTGATTCGGAACGCCGTTTCATGCAGTCAGAAGTCACTCCACATGTTTAGCGAAGGCGGATTGGGTAAAGGTGGGAACCGGCGGTGATCCAATCGCACAGATTACAACATCGGCTGACGCCAATAATTTGGGGTCAGGCTGTAATGCATTACCTGTTAGCCAGCTGATAC
>JBLHGQ010000181.1:0-4955 GCA_047614505.1 Rhodothermales bacterium
GTACGGCGACAGCAATCACCAGGAACCCGATAATGATGCGATCCATCTTTCGCCCGGTATCAGGGGTGACCGACTGGCTTCGGTCGACATCGGCTTCCTTCTTGATGCCCTCAGGCGTCATTTCATAGGCCCAGGCAATCACCAGGGCTGCAATGAAGCCCAAACCGACCATCATCATCATGGCCTGGATCACCCAGTCAGGGGCGTTGATGTTCTCCAGCACCAGGTCTGCTACTTGTAGCAATACCCATGCGGCAACGCCGTAGGCAATGCCAACTCTAAAGACATTTCTTCTTTTTAGTTCTTCAAAAAAGCTCATTCAGTCATTCCATTGAGTTCTGATTGCGGTTTCCACAACCCATTTGTTGGATAGGGATTGGCCCGGCGCATATCAAGCAATTCCTTTAGCCTCGGTTGACCCCAGAATTCCAGCCAGGCAGGATCGTCTGACATACGCTCGGGCAGGTAAAAGAAAAAAGGCGAAGACAGATTGTTACCCTTTTCAGTGAAGGCTTGTTCTAACCAGGGTAATGCAGCGGCTACGCCGTCAAGGCTGAGGAGATAGAAAGCAATCTCTGCGGGTTCCAGCGATTCGTAATCCTCTTCATTGGTCTGTAAAACCCGGATACTTTCTGTGACTAATTGTCGCAATCTATCGGTGTCGTTTGTACGGTAGTAGAGCATGGCCCACAATTGAGAGAAGGTGCCTTCATACCCCTTGTCTGCTTTCCAGGATCGAGTGGTTTGCTCTATCAGTGATGCTGCTTCATCAAAGGCGTTACTCAGAACCAATGCTTGAACAAGGTTCGTAATGCTATAGCTTAAGTCCGGGGCTAAACGGACTCCCCTGCGTGCCGATAACACCGATTCCTCATTTCTTCTAATAAGTAAGAGTTGGTGCGCCAAATCGATGGCATGCACTGCAGCAAGAGGGTCCAATTCAATGGCCTGGCGCTTGAGGCTAATGGCCTGATCAAAACCACCCACGCCACCCAGGAAATCACCATAAAGATTTAGAACGCTGACGTCGTTTGGTCCAAGCTCATAGGCACGTTCAAATGATTCCTGTGCACCCTTCCAGTCGAGACTGTCAGACAGGGCTCGTCCAATAGCCGAATATGCCTCTGTGTTCTGCGGATCCAACTCAATGGCGCGCCTTGCGGCATTCATAGTTATATCAAAGGTTTCTTCAATTGACATCCTGAAGCTGTAGACGGTTAGCAAAGCACTGTTGAAGGCCATCCCTGACCACGCGCTGGAGAATTCCGGATCCAATTCCACGGCTCGGGCGAACAGTTCATTCGCTTGCCGCATATTTTCTTCACCTCGTTGAGCCAGCAGGTAACGCGCCTGTAGATAAAGGCTGTATGCCTCAAGGCTGGTGGTCGGCTGGCCCTGGACGGAGGATTGTGACGAGGCACCCAGTTCAAGCTCCATCGCCTCGCTGATGGCTACGGCAATTTCGTCCTGTATTGCGAATATGTCGTCCATTTCGCGTTCATAGGTTTCCGACCAAAGATGGAAGCCGTTGTCCACCTGGATTAACTGGGCTGTGATCCGCAATCGATTACCCGACTTGCGCACGCTGCCCTCAAGCACATGGGCGACATTCAGTTGCCGGCCTATATCGCCAATATCGAGATTCTGGCCTTTGAATTGAAATGCGGAAGTACGAGCGGCTACGTGAAGTAGGTCGTTCTTGGCTAGGCGGTTAAGCAATTCCTCTGACAGGCCGTCCGAGAAGTATTCCTGCTCAGGATCAGAGGACATGTTGACGAAGGGTAAAACTGCAATGGATTTTTTAGTATCTACTGGAGAAAAGCTCTCAACCACCGACTCTGGAGCGACTTGCCTAGTTTCATTCGGTTGTTGACTCATTTGTTTATACAAAAGGAAGGCAACCGCGAGCGCCAAAATTACAATAATGCTCCGGTCCAGCTTCTGGGTAGTTTTCGGTGCGATCGATTGGCTGCGATCGACGTCTTTTTCCCTTTTCAGCCCTTCTGGTGTCATCTCGAAGGCCCAGGCGAAAATCAGTGCCGGCACAAAACCAATCACCAGGGCAAACAAGGCGAATCTTTGTGCCAACACCGGCAGGTTAAGTAGCGGGGCAAGCACATCTGATAACTGCAGCAATAGCCACGAAGTAACAACGTAGGCAATGCCAACTCTAAAGACATTTCTTCTTTTTAGTTCTTCAAAAAAGCTCAAGTAAAAAGTCCTTTAATCATCAAAGAGCATTCGCGATCAGTGATCGCTCCCACAGTTCTTTTCAAGCAACAGTTCATGGCAGCAGGTTCATTTTCTTTAACATTGCTTGATAGCGAGGGTTGTCGTGAAGTGGTTTGTAATTAACCACCCACTTCATATGCACCCGCCATGGAGATTCGGTTTCAAATGCTCTCTCGAGACTAACAAGTGCTAACTCATATTCATCCATAAGGGCGTACTGCATGGCCTTACCCCATACGCCTTCGACGATGTCTGTTCTTTGTTCGAGCAACTCCAGCGCACGTGGTTTGAGGTCAGGGTTTTCCACCGCATCTATTCTTGCCAGGTCCGCTGCCGGGTCAAAGCCCTCCATTGTAGCGAGTTTGGTGGCCCATTCACGGGCTTTGTCGTATTCACCGCGCATCGTGTAGAGCATGTCGAGGTTCTGATAGGTCCAGCGAAAATATGGATCCATCTCCAACACGCCCATATAAATCTTTTCAGCCTCGTCAAAATTGCCGCTCCACAGGTTCAGATAGCCCGGGGTGTGCCGCACAACCGGGGAAACCGGATTCGCAACCGCTGCAATTCGCAGATGTTCAAGGGCTTCAGTAATCCGGCCTTGTGGCATGAGAATGTCGCCGTACCATTGATGCACAGTTTCATTGTCTGGCTCGGATTTGAAGGCTTTAACAAATAGTTCATTGGCGGCTTCCCAGTCAAAGTCGTATTGGGCCTTTATCATTCCGGCAACTGCCAAAGCGCGAGCTGACTCCGGGTTAATGGCCAACGCTCTTTCCAAAGCCTGGCGTGCTTTTGGTATGACCTGGTCTCCCGTACCAAAGTCGTATTCCGGGAGCACTTGATATATATCAGCGAGAGCCGCCCAGGCCTGTCCATATTCCGGGTCGAGTTCAATTGCTTCGTTAATTGCGTCAATGGCATCATGCAAAGACTGGACGGTACGCTTGTTCCACAGGAACTGACCTTGAAGGTACTTGTTATAGGCTTTGATGTTACTGGTGGAATGATTAGCAATTTTTTGTTGGTCACCTACGCTTAATGTGAGTTTCAACGCACCAACAATGGCCTGCGTGATCTCGTCCTGTACAGCGAAGATGTCATTCAGTTCACGTGTATAGGTGTTGGACCATAAATTCGAATCTGTACGAACATCGATCAACTGGGCAGTCACCCGAATCCGGTTACCAGCTTTCCTGACGCTACCTTCCAAAATGTGATCCACCTGCAGTTTTTGGCCGATTTGGACCGCATTCTCTTCGCTTCCTTTGAAAGTGAATGAAGAAGTGCGTGAGGGAACGCGTAAGTCCCCAATCCGAACCAGTACATTGAGTAACTCTTCGGAAATGCCATCCGAAAAATACTCGTTTTGCTGATCGTCGCTCATATTTATGAATGGCAGCACAGCGACCGAAGTTCTGTCGTCGTCATTTGAAGGAATTAATGGGGTCAGAGCCCTTTTCTGCTCAACCGGCTCTTTCGATGTCTCGTTTATTACACTAGAAAAGGGGTCTGACCCCGTTTCGGCAATTTGTTCTGGCACTGATGCTTCATCACCCATGTAGCGGTCAACCAGCAATACGCCGATGACAGCTACCAGGGCAATGATGATCATGCGGTCCAGCTTGCGGGCGTTCTGAGGGGCAATGGACCGGTTCGGGTCGACCTCGCTATCGCGTTTGATTCCGTCCGGAGTTAATTCAAACGCCCAGGCGAAAAACAGGGCAATCGGCAGGCCAATCAACAACAAGAAAGCGACAGCACTAGGGAACCACTCCGGCAGACGCAGGGCAGGAGCGAAGGTATCGGTTACCTGCATGATCAACCAACCAACCACGCCATAGGCAACGCCGACGCGGACGACGTTTCTTCGTTTGAGTTCTTCAAAGAAATTCATATCCTCACAGTTCCTTTGCACAGGGAGGTGCAAACACGAGCGAATAGCGAGTGCAGGAACGAAGCAGACCCATGCGTCTGCGTAGGGACATGCAAGCAAGCCATGGATGGGTTGTCTTGCTTATTAATGAGTTCTGCAAGAACGTTCATGGGATCAGGTTCATCTTCCGGAGCAGGGCCTGGAAGCGTGGGTCTTCACGAATCGGGTCATATATACCAAATCGATTCAGGTGAATCGCATAAGGATCACCGACTTCGAAAGCATGCTCCAGACAAGTCAAGGTGAGTTCATGCTCGCCCATCAACATGTATTTTTCGCAATTCGCTGAGACACCATCGATATAAATCGGCGAATCCTGGATTAACTTTATTGCCCGATCATTGAGTTCGGGGTTTTCCAGCGCATCGATCATGGCGAGTGTAGGCGAAGGGTCGAAATTCAACATTTCACCAAATCTAGTGCTGGATTGACGCGCAAGATCGTAATGACCATTCATACTGTAAAGCATGGCAAGATTGCCATAGGTATGCGCCTTGTATGGGTCGATTTTATGAACATTGTTGTAACTCTCAAGGGCGTCCTCAAATCGGCCGTCATGATGTAAGAGCCAGCCTTCAACGTGATGGATTACGGTAGCAAGAGGATCAAGTTCTTTGGCGATCCGAATCTGCTCCAGGGCTTCATCCAGCCTGAGAACAACAGCGAGGATTTCGCCGTACCACTGGTGAGCAGTTGGGTAAGCGGGTTCGAGTTCAATTGCTTTTTCAAAATCTTCCAATGCCCCTGCAATATCATATTCATACATGGATTTGATGTAGCCACGGGC
>JBLHGQ010000182.1:0-4876 GCA_047614505.1 Rhodothermales bacterium
TGCCCAGTCTTTGCTTCTATTAAAAAAGGCCTTAAAGACAGCGAGGTCATAGCAGGATAGAAATGGAATGCGTTGGCCAGCAAAAGATTCCCATCGAATTCGATCCAAGAGCTGGCTGTGAAAATCCGTGCTGTTAAAGAAGAGATCGACGGGGGTTTTGTGCCACCAAACTCTGGCCTGGCCGTCCCGCTTAAGTAGCTGCAGATCCTTTTTTGTCACCTTAACGTCAGCTGGTAATGCCTCAACACCCAATTGATAATCCGCGTCCGGGATCAGGATATTAATATCGATGTCGATGGTGCCGCGAGCTCTCTCCGTACACCAGGCTAGTGCCAAAGCTCCACCAAAGGCATGGGGTAATTTAGCCAGCTTTAGGGCTTGATGAAGCAGACCTATTTTTTCGACCAGGTTATCCACACTCAGCAAACCGAGGCATTTCGAGGTGCCGGGAGGCTCTATGGGGGAATTGTTCGGCGAGTTTCAACACGGCAACAAGTTCGTCGCCTCGGCCGATACCATCTTGTTGACGAATCCGTGGGGTGATTCTGACATCGACTTCAAACCCACAGGCTTCAAGAATACGGAAAAAGGTCAGCGTACCTGGCACCTTCTTTCCCTGTTCATAGACCAGCAGTGTTGCATGAGACGTGCCCGCCCTCTCCGCTAGCTGCCGCAAGGATAAACCCGCCTTTTGTCTGGCGCTGCGAAGCTGTTTTGAGACCTGTTCTGCTGAAGTAGTCATTTTTTAATGGTATCCGATTGAATACCACTTGTCATTGACCAATTGTCATGTGCCAATCAGAGCGTAACGGTGCGGACACCGTTTAGGACCACGCGCTCCTCAGTATGGAGCTTTACTGCCGTAGCCAATGCCGTCGCCTCCAGATCATGACCAATATGCACCATTTGGGGCACGGTGACTCGATGATCTATGGAGCGAACTTCCTGTACGATAATCGGTCCCTCGTCGAGGTCCGGGGTGACGTAGTGCGCCGTTGCGCCGATCACTTTTACACCTCTCAGATGTGCCTGATGATAGGGTCTCGCGCCCTTAAATCCAGGCAGAAAGGAGTGATGAATGTTGATAATCCGACCGGGAAATGCCAGACACAATTCAGGGCTCAATATCTGCATGTACCTGGCGAGCACCAGCAGGTCTGCTTCGTCCATCAGCTCTTCTATAACCGCTTCCTGATCAGGCTTATTATCTTTAGTCACAGGTAAATAGTGGAATGGCAGATCGTAGAAGCGAACCATTGCCTCACAATTCTTGTGATTTGAGACCACCCCGACAATGTCCACGTCCAGGGCCCCGGAGTGCCACTTGGTCAGCAGCGTATTCAGACAATGATCGTATTGGGATACAGCAATCAGCACTCGCTGTTTTGTAAGCAAGGGTCGCAGCGCATAGGCCATGGCAAAGGCAGCCCCGAGTTGGCCCATCTGAGTTTGAAATTCTGCGAAATCGATCTCTAATTCTCGATCGTCAAACACTGTGCGAGAGAAAAATGATCGACTTTCTGGGTCGCTGTATTGAGAAATGTCCGTGATAAACGCCCTGGCCTTTCCAAGCAATCCAGCAACGGCGCCCACGACACCGACGCGGTCAGGGCAATGAAGGGTCAGTACATATTCTGTTGCTGAGGCAATTTCAGAAGTGGCCACAGGTTCATCATCCTTGATGGATTGTTCTCGCCAGGTAATGGCAGTATAGACGTCAAACCTCAGGTAAAAAGTGGTCCCAAAGGACCACTTCTGTTCTAGCGTGAAGTCTCGAGACGGTAGTTAAGTCCGCACCTCACTCTTCTCGACAAACTCGACATTAAGATCGTACTTGCTGACTGGCAACTCCCTGATTCTAGTCCCCGTCGCCGCATAGATCGCATTTGCCAACGCCGGCGCAATACCTGGTGTGCCAGGCTCGCCTGCACCACCCCAAGTTTCCATGCTATTGATAATATGGGTTTCGATTTTTGGAGCTGAGTCCATCCTGACCATGGGATAGGAGTCAAAGTTGCCCTGTTCAACGCGTCCATCTTTGATGGTTATTTCGCCAAACAAAGCAGCTGTTAACCCATAAATCACGCCAGATTCCATTTGAGCTTTCAGACCATCGGGTGACACTGCAAAACCGGGATCGACGGCAATCGTCACCTTATCGACGTTCACTTTGCCTTCGCGAACCGTGACATCAACTACCTCTGCCACCAACGTGCCGAAGGATTCCTGTAAAGCGATGCCGCGTCCCTGACCTTTCGCCAGAGGCGCACTCCAATTTCCTTTTTCCGCCGCGAGAGCCAATACTTTGCTGTGCCTTGGATGACCTTTGAGCTTCGCCATGCGGAATGCAAAAGGATCCTCCCCGGCCTCGGCTGCTAACTCATCGATAAAGGACTCAGTGAAAAACCCGTGTTGAGAATGGTCAACACTACGCCAGGGCCCGAACGGCACATGGGTAGGACTCGCCACTGAACCGATTGCCTGATTCGCGATGCTATAGGGAATCAGCGGGGCTTCAGCCGGCTCATGTTTGTCGACATAGTGGTTTTCCCAAGCTGTGGGTTGACCACTGGCGTCGAGGGCTGCCCTAAATTGAGACACAACTGCGGGACGGTAGTGATCGTGCTGAATGTCTTCCTCTCTGGACCAGATCAGCTTAACCGGCTGTCCTATCCTCTGGGATATCTTTGCAGCTTGAATGGCAGCATCGGGTGTTGATCGACGACCAAACCCACCACCCATGAAGAAATTATTGACTGTCACATGCTCAGCTTCGAGTTCCAGCGCCTCTGCAATTTGATACTTAAACCCAAGGGGGTTCTGTGTACCAGTCCAGACTTCACAATGACCATCGGCAACCATGGCAAGTGCGTTCATTGGCTCCATGCAGGCATGAGCCAAATAAGGCACACGATACTCTCGTTCTACAATTCGGTTGGCATTTTCAAAGGCGCTTGCTGCGTCTCCTTCATTTCGGTCGGAGCTAACGTCGCCGTTTTTCACGCCCGCCGTGATGTCATTTTGAAACTGGGCGAAGATTTTGTCTGAATCCATCTTCCCGGGGCCAGTTTTCTGCCATTCAACTTTTACTGTCGCAAGAGCTTTCTTTGCAGTCCAATAACTATTGGCAACGACAGCCACAGCATCGTCAAGGTTGACGACATCAATGACACCGCTCATTTTGCTTGCCGCATCACTGTTAACACTTTTTACGCTAGCACCAAAGACAGGTGCTGCCATAATCGTGGCATACACCATCCCCTCCACTTCGGCATCGATACCAAACATCGCTGTTCCATCTACTTTAGATGGAATGTCGAGCCTAGGTTTGCTCTTACCCATAATCGTGAATTGATCAGCCGATTTAAGCTTTGGCGAATAAGGAGGTTGAAGCTGCCCTGCCGCCGCGGCAAACGTTGCGTAGGTTGCTGATCGTTCTCCATCGGAAATCATGCCGTTTTTCGCAGTCAGTTTAGAAACCGGCACAGACCATTCACTTGATGCCGCTTCGAGCAGCATTTCGCGGGCTGCCGCTCCAGCCACTCGCATACCGTAAACACCGGTGGCTCGAATACTGGTACTACCGCCCGTAATCTGCAAATGCATTGCGCTAGCAACGGTCATGAAAAGACCATCTACGCTGCCAAGCAATACCTCTGGAATTTTTGTATCACCAAGGATAAAACCTTTACCCATTGGGCCGTTGGCATAGGCATCTTCCGCTGGAGCTTCGACAAAGCTCACATCATCCCAGTTGGCATCCAGTTCATCCGCCAGCATTTGCGTGAGAGCTGTTTGCGCGCCCTGTCCCATTTCTGAGTGGGGTACGATTGCTGTTACATGATTGTTTTGATCAATTTTGACCCAGATGTTAATCAGAGACTCGCCGTCTCCCGTCACATATTTCGCTACGTTGCTGTTCTGGTTTCCAGGTCGAATCGCGATACCAACCACAAGGGCTGCACCACCAACAACGCCTGCTGTAATAAATCCACGTCTGGTCCACTTACCCATGATTAACCTCCTCCCCGACAAGTTTGGCTTTCGGATCGTAAATGGCGATTTCTCCAGCTGCTACTCGCTTGATTGCGCCGCGAATTCTTGTGTACATGCCGCAACGACAAACGTTTCCGGACATCGCCTGATTGATATCGGCGTCGGTAGGGTTCGAATTTGTTTCTAGTAGGGCAACAGCAGACATAATTTGACCCGACTGACAGTAACCACACTGGGGCACCTGCTCCGCAATCCAGGCTTCTTGAACCGCGTGTAAGCCATCTTCCGAGCCAATGCCTTCAATGGTCGTAATTTCAGCACCTTCCACTGCAGAAATCGGCAGCACACAGGTTCTCATAGCAATTCCATTAACATGCATGGTGCAAGCGCCACATTGCGCTATCCCACATCCAAATTTTGTACCCGTAAGTCCAAGATTTTCTCGAACTACCCATAACAAAGGCGTATCCGGTGTGACGTCGACGTCATGCACCTGACCATTTACTGTGATTTCCATGATTTTCCTTTAATCAAATACAACTAAAAACAGCGCGCAGCTTAGCATAGCAATGGTTTTACCCAAAACCTGGTGGTGGAATTGCTAACAATTGTAACGATGCTTGCACTGATAGAACTCAGCTACTTTGGGGTCAGAGTTGGTGGCCTGCGAGCAACAGTTGATGTCCAGGCACCGGCGACAACTGGGAATGAATTTTTTGAACGATATTATCGGGTTCACTACAACACCATAGAGCAATTGATGGTCTTTCTACCTGGCTTATGGGCACTCGGTTATTTTGTGAGCGAGCCATGGAGCGCAGGTATCGGTTCAATACTTTTAGTAGGTCGCATTATCTATTTTGTCATCTATATTAAGGAC
>JBLHGQ010000183.1:0-4864 GCA_047614505.1 Rhodothermales bacterium
GCATGTGCGGTGGTCGTCTTCTCAGTGCCCCGCATGCAGATGCGACTTTCAAGGCCAGGCAAAGCACCATTATCGGCAATACCTGCCTGTATGGCGCTACTGGTGGGGAGCTGTTTGCCGCCGGACAGGCTGGTGACCGTTTCGCTGTGCGCAATTCCGGCGCGATCGCCGTGATCGAAGGTACCGGTTACCATTGTTGCGAATATATGACCGGCGGAGTGGTGTTGGTACTGGGCCGTACCGGTTCAAATTTTGCTGCCGGCATGACCGGGGGGCAGGCATTTGTGCTGGACATGGATGAAGAATTTGAAAAACGCTGCAATACAGGCGAGGTAGAAGTCCGCAACCTGGACACCAGCGAAAGCAGTGCTGAGCGCAATCTGGTCTATTCATTAATTGAGCAGCACGTCGAATACACAGCCAGCGAATGGGGAATGCGGCTACTGAGTAATTTTGAACATTATTTGTTCTATTTCCGCGCGGTGATACCAAAAGAAATACCAGTTACGAAACAGACATCCCTGCTTTTAAAGGTTGTGAAATAGCCGTGTCCAAATTTGAGATCAGACCTGAATTCTCTTTCATTGACCTGGGGCGTAATGAACCCAAAAAGCATTCAATTGAGCTGCGCAAGCTAGAGTTCAAAGAAATCTATGAGCCCTATCAGGAAAAGGAAGGCAAGGCGCAAAGCGATAGATGCATCGCCTGTGGTAATCCCTACTGCCAATGGAAATGCCCGGTCCATAACTACATTCCGGACTGGCTTCAACTCGCTGCTGAAGGGCGCATTATTGAAGCTGCTGAACTAGCGCATCAGACCAACAGCCTGCCCGAGATTTGCGGCCGCATCTGCCCTCAGGATCGTCTCTGTGAAGGCGCATGTACGCTCAATACCGGTTATGGCGCAGTAACAATTGGCGCGATTGAAAAGCATATTACCGATACCGCTTTTGCATCAGGATGGAGACCGGACCTTTCTCACGTACAGAAAACGGGTAAGAAAGTGGCCGTAATCGGTGCAGGACCAGCGGGTCTGGCCTGTGCAGACATCCTTGCCCGCAATGGCGTTCAGGCCATCGTCTACGACCGGCATCCGGAAATTGGTGGCTTGTTAACCTTTGGTATTCCCAAATTCAAACTGGAGCACGAGGTCATCAAAACCCGCCGTGCCATTCTTGAAGGCATGGGGATTCGCTTTGTGCTCGGCGCGGTAATCGGCCAGGACATTTCCTTTGAAGAAATTCTCGAAAATCACGATGCGACTTTTCTGGGCTTGGGCACCTACACACCTTTGACCGGCAATTTACCCGGCTCGGCAATAAAAGGCGTGTTCAAGGCACTTGATTACCTGATCGGCAATACCAAATCCCTGCTTGACATGCCTGCAGGTGATGATCGGTTTATTGATTTGAGTGGTAAGCGAGTGGCGGTATTGGGTGGCGGTGATACGGCCATGGATTGTGTGCGCACCGCCGTGCGACAAGGAGCATCGGAGGTGCACTGCCTGTATCGGCGCGATCGTGAAAACATGCCCGGCTCGCAAAATGAGGTGAACCACGCCATTGAGGAAGGCGTGCAATTTCGATTCAATGTTCAGCCTTTGGAAATTGTGGAAACGAATGGTAAAGCCACGGGAGTGAGGGTTGTTGAAACTCAACTCAGCGATGCTGATGAATCCGGAAGGCGCATGCCCACCGCGATAGAGGGCAGTGAAACCATTTTGGAAGCCGATGCCATTATTGTCGCTTTTGGTTTTAACGCATCACCGGAACCCTGGTACTCCCAGTTCAATATCAAAACGAATGAATGGGGACTCGTTGAGGCAGTGGAAAACTCAAGCTACCCATACCAGACAAGTAACCCCAAAGTATTTGCGGCAGGAGATATGGTTCGCGGCGCTGACCTGGTGGTAACTGCGATCGCGGATGCGCGTAAAGCTGCGCAGGGCATCGTGGACCTGCTCGCAGGTAAAGTGAAAATTAACCTGAAACTTAGCTCTTAGTATGCTGGCGAACCTGAAACGTTTGTAAGCGGGCTATTGATTAAACTTCAACGGATTTGGCAATTGCCACCGCCTCGGCGGCCAATCTTGTAATGGTCGCAAAATCCCCCGCTATAACCGCTGATGTTGGTGTCAACCAACTGCCGCCACAGGCGATCACATTCGCCAGCGCCAGATAATCAGTGAGATTAGCTGCCGAAACCCCGCCAGTAGGCATGAATTCGACGTCTCTGAATGCTGAACCCAGCGCTTTGATCATGGAAGGGCCGCCAGCAAGGGAAGCCGGAAAGAACTTAAGCAAACGAAGGCCCAGGTTCCAGGCCTGCTGCAATTCAGAGGCAGTGGCCACGCCGGGAATAATGGGTAAGTCAGCGCTTTGGGCTGCTTCAACTACGGGCACATGCAAACCGGGGCAGACAATAAACTGCGCACCTGCATCAATGGATGCCTGAGCCTGCTGAACATTCAGAACAGTACCGGCGCCAACAATTGCCCCGGGCACGGAAGCGGCAACTTCTTTCAGGCACTCAAGCGCCGTAGATGTTCGCAGAACAACTTCAATAACCGTCAATCCGCCCGCGACCAGCGCATTGGCAATTTTGATAGCCGTTTCGGGGTTATCGGCCTGAACCAGTGGCACCACCGGTGCGTTCTTCAGCCTGTTTCTTAAGGAGCTTGTATCTACCAAACTAATTCCTTTTGCATCCTGATGCAGGATAATACACTGCCCGGACTTCAATTATTCGGAGTTTAGCCGAAAAATTACGTGATCATTATTGCGCAAGAAGCGCTTCAATTTCCCGCTTTAGCTCAATCTCATCGCCTTCCCGAAAACTTCTGAAAGAGGCAACGATGTTGCCTTCACGATCGAGCAGGAAAGAATGAGGAAGGGTCCGAATCCCATAAGGAATTCCGATCTCTCCATCAGGGTCAGCCAGTACTGGATAACGAACCGGATGGTCCTGGAGAAAATCCAGCCCATCCTGCGTGTCTTCATCCACATTGATGGCAATTAGCTCAAAATTATCTGTGCCGATTTCTTCATACATTTGATCATAGGCAGGCAAAGAGGCGAGGCACGGTGGGCACCATGAAGCCCAAAAATCCACAAACACTACTTTGCCTCGATAGTCTTCGAGGCTGATCTGCTGGTCGGTATTAATGGTGGTGCCACTGAATAAGGGCGCAGGTTCCTGGGCCGATACATGTTGAATCGGAAAGTAAGTGACTAATAGCAGGACAAGTAACTGGCAAAATTTTCTCATTCTTAACCCGAGGTGCTATTTGATTTGAGCGTGATGGGATCTTCACCCGCGGTCGCCAACCAATCAGCTAGGTACCGAGCAAGACTTCGATCAATGTACAAATCGAAGCCATTGTCATCAACGGCAACTATTTGCAGCGCGATGTTGGCAAAATGCGTACGTACACATTGCCCTGTCTTGAATACACCAGGGTGCATGTCAATACCACAACCCATCGCCAGAAGCCTTCGGGCCGACGGCCCCTGCAATGAAAAACAAGCACTTCCCGATGACATATCGGTCGCAGCATAAAGCTGAGTCGCCAAGGCTTGCTGGATTTGTGCGACTAATTCTTCTGCCGGTTTAGCATCGCTGATGATTAACCATTGATCCGGAGCCTGCCAAATGGCGGCCGGATCTCCAACCCGAATTTGCAATTCGCTTGGAAGTTTCAGTGCTTCGCGGGCAGAATCTGCACCATCGGGTCGGATACGCAATCGAACAATCGATCGACCTTCAATTTGCTTGAGCTTAAAACCGGGATGTTCAGGCATTCATTTTCTCCCCGGCAGGATCGTAGAAAGCCGGGTCGCATATGCGAACATCGAAAGTACGCCCTTCATCAAAAACTGAAACGACCTCCCCTTCTCGCTCAAACCCACCTTCTAGAAGCCCCAACCCTATTGACCGGTTCAAGGTCGGACTAAAGCAAGCTGATGTCACGATTCCCTGACTTCGCCTACCCTCATTCTGAGCTGTCACAAAATGAGCGCCCGGCTCCAGCTTTTCATTCGGGTCCAAAGGTTCTACTCCCACAAATTGCCGCCGGTCAGTGCGTTGATCCTGCGCCCTGAGCAGAGATCGTTTGCCAACAAAATCCACTTTCTTTTTAGCCACAATCCCGGCAAATCCCACATCCAGCGGATTGGTTGTACCGTCTGTATCACCGCCCACGTGTAAGTAACCTTTCTCGGTTCTGAGCACGCCTAAAGCTTCAGCGCCCATTGGCTCGATACGACTTCCGCCGACACTCATCAAAGTCTCCATTACCTGCTGGCAGTATCGGGCAGGAATGTTGATCTCAAAACTTACCTCTCCAGTAAAACTTACCCTTTGCACACGCGCCGGCACACCCATAAATGTACCGCTGGCGAACCCCATATGCGGCAGCGCCTGTGGCGAGAAATCGATGTCTGATTCCACTTCCTGCAACAGCGTACGAGCAATTGGCCCAACAATGTTCACCACAGCCCACTGGCTTGTGACGGGCTGGATTATCAGGTCCAGATCGGGCCACTCGCACTGATGCCATCTATCCAGCCATTCAAACAGGTGATCCGCATTCGCTGAAGTGGTGCTGAGCAGGTAGTGGTTGTCGCCCATGCGGGCAATGACGCCATCATCCATAACAATGCCGTTCTCATTGAGCAGCAAACCGTAACGAATTCGACCCTTTTTCAAGGTGTGAACATTGTTGACGAAAACCCGGTTAAGAAACTCGCCCGCATCCGGCCCGCTCAATTCGACTTTTCCCAGCGGGGAACCATCGAATATTACGGCACTTCGCCGCGTAGCCAGCACTTCTTCGTTGATGGCTGTTTCACGGCTGCGACCGTTG
>JBLHGQ010000184.1:0-4836 GCA_047614505.1 Rhodothermales bacterium
TTGTCACCTCAGCCCAGTTTTTGCTCGATTCCGAGGCCAGCCTTGCGGGAAGCATTGTGAGGTTAGATCAAGCCGAAGACTCTTCTGGTCCAGAAGTGCCGGTTACCGCTTTCGGAAGCGGTTGGATTGAAGAAATCAACACTGCCGATAGGCGCCTTCGCGTAATGCATGGTCCTATTTCAGCTTTGAGCTGGCCTGCCATGAATATGATTTTTGAAGTTGATCCAGAAGTGGAACTCGCATCTTTCGAAGTTGGACAGGATATTCGGTTCCAGTTACGTCAGGCCGAATCAGGGCGATTTATTATCGCAAGGGCTTATTTACCTGACGACAACCCTAATGATGGAGATCAGCCAAATGATTGAAGGGATCATTCGTTGGTCAATTGGCAACCGTTTCCTCATTATCCTGTTGAGCGTTATTGTGGCCATTTGGGGGGTGTATGTATTGCGTAATACACCTGTTGACGCAATTCCGGACCTTTCTGACGTTCAGGTCATTATCAAGACCTCTTACCCGGGACAAGCACCACAGGTGGTCGAGGATCAGGTTACCTATCCATTAACCACTGCCATGTTGTCAGTGCCGGGTGCAGAGACCGTACGAGGCTATTCGTTCTTCGGCGACTCATTTGTATATGTCATTTTCAAGGATGGTACCGACCTTTACTGGGCACGTTCACGGGTACTTGAGTATCTGAACCAAGTGGCAGGCCAATTGCCTGATGCGGCCAAGCCCGCGCTGGGACCGGATGCGACGGGAGTCGGGTGGATCTTTGAATATGCCCTGCTCGACCGCACCGGCAACCATGATCTTGCTCAGCTTCGATCCATTCAGGATTGGTTCCTCAAATTCGAACTGCAGACCGTTCCCGGAGTTGCCGAAGTGGCGACCATCGGTGGAATGGTGCGTCAGTACCAGGTCGTTGTGAACCCTGATGCTTTGCGGGCTTATGGTCTTCCTCTGTCGAAGCTACGGTCTGCCATCCAGCAAGGTAACCGCGAGGTGGGCGGTTCAGTCATTGAAATGGGCGAAGCAGAGTATATGGTTCGCGCAACAGGCTACTTAAAGTCTATTGATGACCTGAATGCCATTCCTTTGGGAATGAATGCCACTGGTACGCCTATACGTCTGGAGGATGTGGCTGACATCCGCCTTGGACCACAAATGCGGCGTGGTATTTCCGAGCTGAACGGTGAAGGTGAAGTGGTTGGTGGCATAGTCGTTATGCGCTATGGCGAAAACGCGCTTAAGACCATTGAAGCAGTAAAACAGCGCCTGCAAGAGCTGCGCAAAAGCCTGCCTGAGGGCGTCGAAATTGTCGAAACCTATGACCGGTCTTCTCTGATCAAACGTGCAGTCAAAACATTGCGGGAAAAATTGTTTGAGGAATTTATCGTAGTGGTGCTGGTTTGCATGGTCTTTTTGTTCCACTTTCGTTCCTCGTTGGTGGTGATTCTGAGTCTACCCTTGGGAATTTTAATGGCATTTATTGTCATGGATGCCCAAGGACTCAACGCCAACATCATGTCTCTGGGTGGTATAGCGATCGCCATAGGCGCAATGGTGGATGCCGCCATCGTTATGATTGAGACGATGCACAAGAAGATTGAGCACGCGGACTACGCCACACGTTCACATTGGGATGTTGTTACTGAGGCTGCGATTGAAGTCGGCCCACCGTTGTTTTTTTCTTTGATAATTATTACGCTGAGCTTTCTGCCTGTTTTCACCTTACAGGCACAGGAAGGCCGCATGTTTGCACCGTTGGCATATACCAAAACCTACGCAATGGCGGCCTCTGCGGGTCTTTCTATTACGCTTGTACCTGTGCTGATGGGTTACTTCATTCGTGGCAAGATCATGCCCGAAAAACGAAACCCGGTTAACCGGGCCATGATCTGGTTATATAGACCGGTCATCAACCTGGTAACGCAGCATCCAGCCAGGATTTTGGGAACTGCGTTAATTTTAGTGATTGTCGGATGCTGGCCCTTAACCCGTCTCGGCTCTGAATTCATGCCGGATTTAAATGAAGGAGACCTCTTGTACATGCCTTCAACCTTCCCTGGAATTTCCATTGGTAAAGCTCAGCAACTATTGCAGCAAACGGACAAACTGATCATGACCGTGCCGGAGGTTGAGCAGGTATTCGGCAAAATCGGGCGGGCGGAAACTGCAACCGATCCTGCACCCTTGACTATGGTTGAGACGATGATCCGGTTTAAACCGGAAAGTGAATGGCGCGAGGGCATCACCATGAAAGACATTCGGCGTGAACTTGATCAACGCCTGGATATCCCGGGTATTACCAACGCCTGGGTTTGGCCGATAAAAAACCGCATAGACATGTTGGCCACCGGAATCAAAACACCGGTTGGCCTCAAGATTGCCGGGCCCGATCTTGAAGTGATTCAAGGCATTGGCCAACAGGTAGAGGTGCTGCTAAAAGACGTGCCCGGAACCGCTTCGGTCTTTTCCGAACGGGTTGTGGGCGGTCGCTATGTCACCGTGGACATTCAACGTGACCAGGCTTCACGTTACGGTCTGAATATCGATGACGTTCAAGCCATTGTTACGACTGCGATTGGCGGAATGAATGTAACTGAAACGGTTGAGGGACTGGAACGTTATCCGGTGAATATTCGCTACCCGCGTGAAACCAGGGATTCTCTGCAAAAATTGCAGGAACTTGCCATTGTTACGCCTACCGGCCAGCAGATTCCGCTTTCTGCAGTGGCAGATATCCGTATCGAAGACGGGCCACCGATGATAAAAAGTGAGAATGCGCGCTTAAATGGTTGGGTTTTCATCGATATCGAGGATGTTGACCTGGGCAGTTATGTCCAAGCAGCCCGCAAGGCTGTTGATGATGGCCTGCAACTTCCGCCTGGCTACTCAATAAAATGGTCCGGGCAATACGAATACATGGAGCGCGCCAAGGAGCGTTTGACCGTCGTTGTACCCTTCACGCTCATTACTATCGTTTTGTTGCTGTTCTTCAATTTCCGCAACCTGACTGAAGTTCTCATTATCATGGGTACGCTGCCCATGGCCCTGATTGGCGGCATCTGGCTGCTGTATTTGTTGGAATACAACCTGTCTGTGGCTGTCGGTGTTGGATTCATTGCACTGGCGGGCGTGGCGGTGGAGATTGGTGTGGTGATGCTGGTTTATCTCAAACAAGCGCTAACCAAGGTGACCAATAACGCCGAAAAAGAGGGCCGCGATTTGAGCAACGCTGATTTGTCCCAGGCGGTGGTCGATGGCGCCTTAATGCGTGTCAGGCCGATCATGATGACTGTAGCCGCCATCATCGCTGGTCTCCTTCCAATTATGCTTGGATCCGGTACAGGCTCCGAGGTGATGCGTCGTATCGCTGCACCAATGGTTGGCGGCATGATCAGCGCCACACTACTGACACTGGCAGTTATTCCAGCAGCCTTTCTTCTCTGGCAAAGAACTCAATTGGGAAAGAAAACATGACCAAGGAGCGCGAAATGTATACCTGTCCAATGCATGCGGAAATACGCCAGCCTGGACCCGGGAGCTGCCCCAAGTGTGGGATGTCGCTTGAACCCGAAGGCGTGCCAGTGGCGACGACCAAAACAGAATACACCTGCCCTATGCATCCTGAAATTCTTCAGTGCCATCCCGGTAACTGTCCGAAATGCGGCATGGCGCTGGAAGCACGTGACGTTGAAGTTGAGGAAAACAATACAGAACTTGACGAGATGTCCAGGCGATTCTGGCTCAGTACTATTTTGGCGATTCCGGTCCTAATACTGGCAATGGTGGCAGATATAGCACCTGACTGCTTACCACAGTGGCTATCCATGAGGACAGTTCAGTGGGTTCAATTTGGCTTGGCGACACCTGTCGTACTTTGGGGTGGATGGCCATTTTTCGTTCGAGGTTGGCAGTCTGTTGTGACCTGGAATCTGAACATGTTCACATTAATCGGATTGGGTGTCACAGTTGCATGGGTCTTTAGTGTCATCGCGTTGATTTTTCCTCAAATTTTTCCAGACAGTCTGCGCCACGTCGACGGCACAGTGCCCGTCTATTTTGAAGCAGCGGCCGTAATTACTGCTTTGGTTCTGCTTGGGCAGGTTTTGGAATTGCGGGCCCGCAGTAGTACCAATGCAGCTATTAAAGCTTTGCTCGGCCTTGCGCCTAAATCGGCACGAATTGTGCGCCCGAATGGTGATGAAGAAGACATAGCACTTCAGGATGTTCAGGTTGGTGATGTATTACGTATCAGGCCGGGCGAAAAAGTACCGGTAGATGGCCAGGTAAGTGACGGTGAAAGCAATGTTGACGAATCTATGGTTACAGGCGAGCCGATGCCTGTAGCCAAGGTGACCGGTGATTCACTTATTGGTGCCACGGTCAATGGCACAGGCTCCATGTTGATGCATGCAAGGAAAGTCGGTTCGGATACTCTGCTGGCTCAGATCGTGCAAATGGTAGCTGAGGCACAACGCTCCCGTGCTCCCGTGCAAAAACTGGTGGACCAGGTATCTTCCTGGTTTGTCCCTGTCGTTGTCATGATTGCTGCCCTCACCTTCGTCATTTGGGGCGTCTGGGGGCCCGAACCGGCATTAGGTCATGCGGTGATTAATGCAGTTGCGGTGCTGATCATTGCTTGCCCCTGTGCCCTTGGTCTGGCCACTCCTGTTTCTATCATGGTTGGCACTGGCAAGGGCGCAATGCTGGGTGTCCTGATCAAGAACGCCGAAGCGCTGGAGGTCATGCGAAAAGTTGACACCCTGGTAGTGGACAAGACCGGAACTTTAACCGAGGGAAAACCAAAACTTGTATCAATTGAACCTG
>JBLHGQ010000185.1:0-4784 GCA_047614505.1 Rhodothermales bacterium
GCGGAAGATGGTGTTGTTACCATGTTGTTTGTCGAAGCGCCGGGTGAATTTCGGCTCAGTTCGGCCGAACATTTGTTGGCTAACCTCTGAAGATCGAAATATTGAATTTGAGCAGTGCGAACCGAAGAAATTCGCGATGGCTAAAAGGCTTCGCGATGGCTAAAAAGCTTCGCGATGGCTAAAAAGCTTCGCGATGGCACTTGCTGCGCAAGCGCACCATCGCTCCTACAAATAATTCGGCACCATCGCTCCTACAAATAATTCGGCACCATCGCTCCTACAAATAATTCGGCACCATCGCTCCTACAAATAATTCGGCACCATCGCTCCTACAAATAATTCGGCACCATCGCTCACGCCTTATCCTCACCTTGCTCATCGGCAGATTCATCAATACCTTCATCGGCAGATTCATCAATAGCATTATCGGCAGACTCAGTACCGGATTCGACGGCGGGCTCAACCTCAGGATCGAAACCTTCAACTTCCGATGCCTCTTCTTTTGCGATTCGCGCCAGCCCAACCAGATTTTCATTCTTGCCCACACGGATCAGGGTGACGCCTTGAGTATTACGACCCAGGGTTGAAATCTCATCTGTTCGGGTTCGCACCAGTGTGCCACCATCGGAAATCAGCATAATGTCATCTTCATCTGTTACCTGAATGGCAGAAACCAGGGCACCATTACGTTTTGAACATGCAATACCAATCACGCCCTGACCGCCGCGGCCTTGTGCGTGATATTCGTCAGCATTCGTACGCTTACCATAACCACGTTCAGTGGCTGTCAGGATATCTCCTTCGCCCAGCACCAGCATGGAGACCACAGCTTGATCTTCCTTTAGTCTGATACCAATGACCCCACGTGACACACGGCCCATTGAACGGACATCCTGCTCATTAAAGCGAATGCATTTACCGCTGCTGGCAAACAACATAATGTCCTGCTTTCCATCGGTAATCTCAACATTAACCAGCTCGTCATCTTCGGGAAGTGTAATTGCCCAGATTCCATTAGCTCTTTGATTGGAATATGCACGCAAAGGCGTCTTTTTAACGATGCCATTCTTTGTCGCAAAGAAAACAAACTTGTCTTCACTATATTCACGAACCGGTAGAACGGCGTTAACCCGTTCATCTTTTTCAAGAGGCAATAGGTTTACAATTGGTTTGCCACGACTCATATGACTAGCCTGTGGCAACTCATACACCTTCATCCAGTGAATTTTGCCTCGACTTGTAAAGCACAACAGAGTGTCATGAGTGTTGGCGACAAACAGAGTGTCGATAAAATCTTCTTCTTTGACTTTAGTTGCAGATTTGCCCCGCCCGCCCCTTCTTTGAGCCTGGTAACGATCAAGCGTTTGCGACTTGGCATAGCCGGCGTGTGACAGCGTGACCACCACGTCCTCTTCGGTGATGAGGTCTTCGAGACTCAGATCGAGACGTGTTTCCAAAATCTCCGTACGGCGCTCATCAGCATACCGATCGCGGATATCCTGTAATTCTTCGCGAATTACCTCCATCAGGCGTTCGGGCTCTGACAAAATACTCAATAAATCCCGAACTGCTTGTAGTATCTGCTCGTACTCTTTGGTCAGTTTTTCCTGCTCCAACCCGGTAATCCGGTGCAGACGCATATTCAGGATTTCCTGAGCCTGTATGGGTGACAACTGGTACCCGTCGCTGTGTAGTCCGTAACTTGCAAGTAAATCTTCAGGGCGCGAAACCTCGGCACCACCCTGCCCAAGCAAGGTTTCAATCAAACCGGGCGCCCAGCGTTTTGCCAACATGTTTTCTTTGGCGTCTGCAGGAGTCGCCGAAGCCTTGATCAACTCGATCAATTCATCAAGATTCGCCAATGCAACGGTCAGGCCTTCGAGTATGTGGGCACGGCTGCGTGCTTTGCGCAGATCAAACAAAGTCCGACGGGTAACCACTTCCCGGCGATGGCGGATAAATGCCAGGATAATTTCCCGGATGTTCAGCAGTTTTGGCTGGCCATCAACAATTGCCACCATGTTGATGCCGAATACATTCTGCATCACGGTTTGCTGATAAAGATTATTCAGAACAACTTCAGGCACTTCACCTCTACGTAGCTCAATAACTACGCGCATACCATCCTTGTCAGACTCGTCACGCAGCTCGGTAATTCCGTCCAGCTTTTTCTCTTTGACCAGTTCAGCAATCTTTTCCAGCAAGCGTGCTTTATTCACCTGGTAAGGAAGCTCGGTAACAATGATCGAGTCCTTGCCATTACGTTCATCCGTTTCAATGTGCGAACGTGAACGCATATAGATTCGGCCACGACCGGTGCGATACGCCTCGTGGATGCCCTGAGCGCCATTAATAAACCCGGCGGTAGGAAAATCCGGTCCGGGCAGGTGTTGCATTATGCTTTCGAAATCAAGCTCAGGGTCTTCAATCAAGGCTATGGTTGCATCGATTACCTCGCCCAGGTTGTGCGGTGGAATATTGGTGGCCATACCAACAGCAATACCTGATGAGCCATTGACCAAAAGAGTTGGCACACGTGTTGGCATAACCAGCGGTTCATATTCCGACTCATCGTAATTAGGTCCAAAGTCCACCGTTTCGCGATCGAGATCAGCCAGCACTTCATGGGCCAGCCTGGACATACGCACTTCGGTATAACGCATGGCCGCAGGTGCATCTCCATCGACTGAACCGAAATTGCCCTGTCCGTCGACCAGCAGGTAACGCATCGCGAATGGCTGAGCCATCCTGACAATCGTGTCGTAGACAGCAGAGTCTCCATGAGGGTGGTACTTACCGATGACATCACCAACCACGCGGGCGGACTTTTTATGCGCCTTATTCCAGTCGTTTCCAAGCTCACTCATGGCGAAAAGTACACGCCGATGAACCGGTTTCAGGCCATCTCTAACGTCCGGCAATGCCCTGCCGACAATCACACTCATGGCGTAGTCCAGATAGGACTGTCGCATTTCGTCTTCGAGGTTTACCTGCAGGACTTCTTTGGCGAATTCAGCCATTCGTGTTTTACGCTCCGAAATATGTCATAACTTGTTATAATATAATGAGTTTTAGAGGCTCTCTAAGATAGGTTTTTGGGCCTGCTTTTAGCCTAAAATCAAGTGGCAAATTATACCATAATCAGGCCTTAAATTGACGGTTTTTGTAGCGCACTGAATTCACTTTCCAGCGGCTGAAAATCGCGGCTGTCATTGACCCCTGCTGCAGGGCAAGTATGATATGCACCTGAATCAATTTTGTGGACATTTATTCATGAATAAACTCTTTATTTCACTCTGCTGCATATTACTTTCCAGCGGCATTGCTCAGGCACAGAGCAATCCGGCCAATCCGCACATTACCCTGCACACCAACAAAGGTGATATTCGGGTTGAGCTGTATAAAGATCAGGCCCCATTGAGCGTTGCAAATTTTTTGCAGTACGCCAGTGACGGGTTTTACGATGGAACCATTTTCCACCGTGTAATCAGCCATTTCATGATCCAGGGTGGTGGTTACACCGCTACGATGCAAAATAAGCCCACAAGTGAGTCTATCCAAAATGAAGCAACCAATGGCTTGAAAAATCTTCGTGGCACGCTTGCGATGGCACGCACCACTAATCCACATTCGGCCACTTCACAGTTTTTCATAAATGTGGAGGCCAATGTAAACCTAGACCACACCGCGCCCACAGATTCACGGTCCTGGGGCTATGCCGTATTTGGCAAGGTTGTTACCGGATTGGATGTAGTTGACGATATCCGATTTGTCCCAACTAATGCGCGTGACATACCACTGGAAACTGTCACCATCGAATCGGTAGAAATACATTAAGAAGCCTCTGATTTAATTTGAGCGGAGGTTCCTTAGGCCAAATGACAACACTGTTCATTTCTGACCTGCACCTGGACGATGCACGCCCTGAAGCCAGCCGGCTTTTTGAACAGTTTGTAGAAGAAGAAGCTCTGCAAGCACAAGCGCTTTATATCCTCGGTGACCTGTTCGAGTACTGGATCGGGGACGATATGTCCACGGAAACATCCAAACGCGTCATAGCGGCGCTGTCCAGCTTAAACGAGGCTGGAATTCCCTGTTACCTCATGCACGGCAACCGCGATTTCCTGCTCGGCCCCGATTTCGCTGCTCAATGCGGGCTTAGCTTGTTGCCTGAAACCGTTGTGATCGACCTTCATGGCACGCAAACCCTGCTACTGCATGGAGATAGCCTGTGCACCGATGACACTGTTTATCAACAGATACGTCTTAAAGTCCGCAGTGCTCAATGGCAAAGTTGGTTTTTGTCACAGACGCCTGATGAAAGAGTCGCCTTTGTCCTCAGTGCCAGAGAAGAAAGCCGTGATCACCAGTCAAACCTCTCTATGGACATCATGGATGTTAACCAGGGTGCTGTCTGTAGGGCATTTGAGCAACATGATGTAAGCACAATGATTCATGGGCATACCCACCGCCTGGCCATTCATGAACACGCCACCGGTAATGGTGCCGCCAAACGAATAGTGCTGGGAGACTGGTATCAAAGCGGCAGCCTGGTGCGTGCCGGGACGGACGGGCTTAGCCTGGAGCCATATCCAACTTAAGAGTCAGTACACGATTTACTTGCATAACGCGTCCAACTCCTGCTGCGAAAATCCCGCACGTAAACGCGCTGGAATATTGAATGGTCCGCGAATACTGCCACTGAAAAATTCTGACAGTAAGTCGATAAAAGTAGTACCCGGGTGCAGACCTTCCAGCTCACAGCAATAACGGAACCATCGACT
>JBLHGQ010000186.1:0-4743 GCA_047614505.1 Rhodothermales bacterium
AATGCCACAGGAATACGATGTGCTGACCTTTAACAACTGGATACGCCAACAACTTAGCTGACCACCTTCAATCCAAGATGTTTCTCAAACGGTTCGAAATCCCTGTCTGAATGCAGCAGGAAAAGTCGATTGCTGATGCAATATGTCGCGATGATTGAATCCAGCGTTTTTCGCACTGTAATTCCACGCTGCCGCAATAAGCGGAAGTTTTTCGCGCTTTGTAAGGCAATTTTTGTGTTCAATACGTTGACAATTCTCAACGAACTCAACAGTTCCTGCGCCACCTTGGAATCCCGGTCGTGTCGAAATCCTTGCAACACCTCTGCCAGAACAATATCTCCGATGACTAGCGGCTCGCGCCCCAACAATTTGTGCAATATCTCAACTTGGTGAGTCGCGTTTCCGTTGAAGAAATCGATCCAAACGCTGGAATCAACGAATATCAACGAGCCAGCCTCATCTCCTCAAGGTCGCCCCTCCATTCAAGCTTGCCGCGATATTGGCGCAGTTGTTCCTGTTTCTTAAGGTCGATCATGATTTTCAAAGCTGTTTCCACTGCTTCGCGCTTGGTACGAATCCCACTTAGTTTCAAGGCAGTGGCCATTAAATCATCATCGATAACAATATTTGTACGCATAAGCATGATGTGTATATTTATTTGGTTATATACACACTAGCATTCAATACAATACTGAACAAGACACGAGAAGCTATTAGCGGGTGGCGACATGGTCAAACAATAGACCGGCCCCTTGGCCGAGCATAGAGTGTTTTCACCCGGCATCATGTAGGAGCGATGGCACTTAACTACTTAATCCTCGAATCCCTTTCCAAAACCCAACACCGCGGATTGTTTGAAAACCCTACCTTGGGGTAATAATCATTTGCTGCCGGCGCCGACAGCAGGATCAAAGCGCACTTTGGACCCAGCTGTTGCTGAGTCATTTCCATCAGACGTTTGCCAATGCCTCTATTTTGATAAGCATCATCAACCGCCAAGTCAGACAGATAACAGGCAAAGTGAAAGTCAGTCACTGAGCGCGAAACACCAACCAACACTTCCTCATCCCAGGCAGTGATGAGCAGATTGGTGTTCTCCACCATGCCTTTCATACATTCAGGGTCATCCACAGGGCGCCGTGCACCAAGCGTGCAACGATTCAACAGATCAGTAAACGCTTCAGCACCGATTGGCTGATTTAATTTGTATTTTATTTTCATTTTGACTGTTAATTTTTTTCTTAAAAACTAGTATCGCAAATTATCTGAACTGGTATCGCAATGATTGTTTTTTGGTAAGCTGGTTTATCCAGCAACAGAACAATGGAATGTAAAATGAAACAAGGAAGGATTCTTAGGCGCTCGCCGATTCACGCAATATTATTTCTTACGGCAGCTTTTTTACTTAACACCGCATCTGCACAGGTGCCAGACTGGCCAGATCTCTACGATCCGTTCACTCTGTATACGCTCCATGTCGAGACCGTTAATCCGGCAGACCTTGATGCAATTCGTAATGACACAACATTTGATATCGAGGTCCCAGCTTGGTTTTGGGCTGAAAACGAAGAGCCTGTCCTGGTTTCAATTCGTCGAAAGTCAGCCAGTGCACTGCCAAATGAGCAGGACCCGAACAAAAAGGTCAGCTACAAAATCGACATCAACGAATACCACGATGATCCAGGTGGCGTAGATATTTGTGAAAATGTTCCCGGTATTACTGAAGGCTGTGTTTCCAAATGGAAAGAAATCAAGAAACTGAGTCTGGAGAATGGCGATGATCAGGACGTGGTCCAAGAAGGATTTGCCTGGTATTTGCACCGGCTAGCCCGGATATCAGGGCTTGACTATCAAACCGGCCTTGCTTCGTGGGTAAACCTCGTTATTAATGGCGAGAGCATGGGCGTTTACGTCAATGTTGAGCAGCCGGACAAGCAATATTTGAAGAATCGTGGCTTGTGGGCAGGCAGCGATGACACATGGCTATACAAAATGAGTGACATTGATTCGCCTGATGTCAAAGAAGCGCCGGAAGATGGGCTCGGAAACCCGCTTGATAGCCCGGCTTCGCAGGAACTGTGTTTTGCCCCTTTCAAGAATCGCGGTAAATGCTCAACACCGGCGAACTTTAAGGATCAGTTGAACGCCCGCATCAACATGGAAGGCATGCTGACCTTTGGCGCAGTTTCGGCTTTTCATTATTCACCGGACGATCTGTTCCCCAAAGGTAAGAATTTTTATTACCTGGATTATTCAGACACTGCAGGTTTCAGGCGCGAGTACATGGAGTGGGATTTGGATTCAGCTTTTGGGTCGTTGAATGACAATCTGGACATGTACAGCCAGGGTAGAGGCAAACATGACACGTACGAAGAAGCGCTGGTTGATGCTTCGAACGCCCCATTCAGGGAAGAATACACAGCCATCATCGACTTCCTTTTGCATGATGATACCTTTGATGCAACAAATCTGATTGCAGCTCTTCAAGACATGGAAACTTTGCTCGGACCCGCGCTTGCAGCCGACCTCAATAGCAAGGGTGCCGCAGGTAGTTTCGGCAGTTTGGCAGCGTATATTCCATTGCGCATTGCCAGCATGCTGGACCAATTACCGGCAACACCGCCACCGCCACCACCGCCGCCAAGTGAGGTGGACATTCATGTTGGTGACCTGGACGGTAGCGCTGTATCCACCGGTAGGAATAACTGGGATGCGATTGTTACCGTTACGATCCATGATTTCGAACACGGTAATGTTGCAGGCGCAACTGTTTCCGGTTCGTGGAGTGGCGGAGTTTCAGGTGATATTGCCTGCGTAACTGTTGGCGGCCAATGCAGCTTGACTGCTAATGTCACCAAGAAAAAGCTGAAGAAAGTGACTTTCACTCTCAGTAACGTGGTTCATGGTGATAACTACGTGGCGGCTCAAAATCACGATGATGAGGGTGACAGCGACGGAAATTCAATCGCAATTTCCAAACCCTGATCAAAAGCTTGTTTGCCAATATGAGGCCGGATACCTGACCATCAGGTTTCCGGCCTTTTTTTTGAGCGAATCAAACCCCTTATTCAGTAATAACGTGAACTATGGCTGTTCTCACTCTATCTGTTGATGCTTGTTCCGGTGCTAAACAATTCTCGGTGGTCAAAAGTATGATGAACTGGCTGACAGCATTCGCGGCAGTTATATCCAACGTCTTAGCATTGGCGCGCTACTGGCCATAGTAATCGGGGCGTTCTTCATTGGCATGCTGGTATTTAACCTTCTCACCAGAAGGCTTGCGCGCTTGACCAATGAGGTAGTGAGTTTTGCTGAAGCGGATTTCGAAACAAGTACCAACACCGATTTAGAGCAGGCCAGCACCTTGACTGACAATGGTGATGAAATCAGCCAGCTACATGGTGCATTCGCCGGCATGGCGAACAAAATTCGTGAGCAGTTTGAAGGGCTCAAAGAGACAGATCGCTGGCGTAGAGAACTGGTCAGTAATGTTTCACACGACCTTCGCACTCCGTTGGCATCCATGCATGGTTATGTTGAAACCTTGTTGATCAAGAATGACACGCTGACCGCCGACGAGCGAAAGCATTACCTGCAAATCACCCGCAAGCACACCCTGAGGCTCAGGCAGCTGATTGGGGATTTATTTGAGTTATCTAAACTCGATGCGGCAAGTGTGCATCCGGTTTTGGAGATGTTCTCATTTTCCGAGCTGCTGCAGGATGTAACCCAGGATTTCGACCTCGAAGCCCAGAAAAAAGGCGTCAACATGGAGGTTATAGCCAAACCTGAAGCATCATTGGTGTATGCCGACATTGGCCTGATGCAGCGGGTACTGGAAAATCTGCTGTGAAACGCCCTGAAATACACACCCAAAGACGGAAAAATCAGCATCAGCCTGGAAAAGCGCCCGGATAGTGTAGCGGTAGCTGTTACCGATACGGGTTGTGGCATCGATGCCAAAGACATTGACAAGATTTTTGATCGTTTTTATCGAAGTGAACAGGACGATGACGACGCTTCCGGCTCAGCGGGTCTCGGCCTTGCGATCGTGCGCAAGATTCTCGACCTGCACGGCAGTCGAATTACAGTGAACTCAGAACCCAACAAAGGTACCTGCTTCGAGTTTGCACTGCCAACACGCAAAGCGGCCATATCAAAGCCGATTGGCAGATCACGGTGCAGGACACGAGTGAAACCTCCATCACATTCCTGTTGCGCGACACGCTTGGCGATGTTGATGTCACCGGCGCTGATGTGGCTGATGTCAGCATTGAAAAACAATCCGGATTTGGTGATTTCTGGGCGATTAGCATCACACTTAAGCCAGCAACTGAAAAAAGAACTTTGCACATGTCGTATTCGGGCGTGTTAATCCCCGAGCCTATGGAAAACCGAATCAATGCAATTGAACCAGGTCGGGTAGAGCTTAATGTCGATTCATTCTGGTTCCCGATTGACTCGCGGTTTACCAAATTGTTGACAGCAGACCTTACCGTTATGGTGGGCGATGGCTGGCAGGGCGTGACCACCGGAGAGGCAACCGCCATCGAACGCGGGTTCAGGATTACCAATACTGACCCTCGATTAGACATTACTTTTTCTCTTTCCAAATCCTTTCATATTACCCAGGCCAATGGATTTACCATTTACGATCAACGCGAACAACATGAAGGCACCGATCGATTGGTGTCTACGGCCACCCAATGCCAGAGTTTCCTCAATAACAGGTTTGGATCAAAG
>JBLHGQ010000187.1:0-4727 GCA_047614505.1 Rhodothermales bacterium
GGGAAGAACGTCCCGGTGAAGTTATTTTGCAAACCCATCACCCTGATCATCCTTTGCTTGAAAGCCTGTTCAGGGACGGCTATGAGGCTTTCGCAGCCGAGTTATTGAAAGACCGGCAACTGGCCCGTTTACCACCTTTTAGTTATCAGGCTATTTTACGTGCTCAGGCACATGACCGAAGTGATGTTACCGAATTTCTGCAGGATTCAATGGACAGGTTTTCTGGAGCGGGAGTCAAGATTTACGGCCCATACCCGGCCCAGATGGAAAAGAAAGGAGGGATGGTGCGTTGGTATTTGCTGCTACAAAGCGAGCGTCGATCTGCAATTCAGTCCGGGCTTGAAGGCTGGCTGCCGCTGGTCAGGGCTCTTCCGGCTTCAAGGCGGGTTCGCTGGGCGCTGGATATAGATCCACAGGAGTTTTAGCAGAGCCCCCGACTCGCCTTGAAAATTGAATGTTTCACCCCTATGACCAATGACACTGATCATTGACTGTAATTTGTAAGACGATAAGCGGTTGTGGTGGCGAGTCGCCCATACGTATAAAATCCTTTTCCCGTAGTGAATGCTCAATAAAACAGGTTTGCAAATGGAATCAGCTAATCCGGCACCCGAAGAGAACAAAATACCTCATCCGGAACGTGATGCGTTCAGGGCTTTAAGCGAGGCAACGAACAAATTAATTATCGGCCAGGAGCGATTAATGGAGCGATTGACCATGGCCTTGTTATGCCACGGTCATCTGCTCGTTGAAGGCGCCCCGGGTCTGGCCAAGACTACCGCCATTAAAGTTCTCGCTGAACGGATAGAAGGAGATTTTCACCGTATCCAGTTTACGCCCGATCTTTTGCCGGCGGATTTGACCGGAACAGAGATTTACCGTCCACAGGAAGGTACTTTTCAGTTCCAGAGCGGGCCGATTTTTCACAACCTTATTCTGGCTGATGAGGTGAATCGCGCACCGGCCAAGGTTCAGTCTGCTTTACTCGAAGCCATGGGAGAACATCAGGTGACGGTGGGTAGCGTAACCTACAAGCTTCCACAGCTTTTCCTGGTTATGGCCACACAGAACCCGATTGAGCAGGAAGGTACTTATCCGCTACCGGAAGCACAGCTTGACCGCTTCCTGATGCAGGTAAATATCACTTACCCAAGCGCAAAGGCAGAGCAGGACATTTTGAATCTCGCCCGTCAACAGGCGCGTGATGAACTCGATAAAGTTGAAGAAGCACCGGTACTGGTTACTCAACAACAGGTTTTCGCGGCACAAACGCAGGTGCTTAATTTGCATTTGGCTCCCGCTTTGGAGGAGTACATCGTACAACTGGTTCTGGCTACCCGTGATCCGGGTAAATGGGACGAATCTATGTCAAAGCTTGTGAGCTATGGTGCAAGCCCACGTGCCACAATCGGGCTTGACCGCTGTGCCCGGGCGAGAGCCTGGCTCAATGGTCGTGACTACGTTTCTCCGGATGATATTCATGCGACCGTCCACGACGTATTTCGTCACAGGGTGTTGTTATCTTATGAGGCCGAGGCCGATGGTGTCACTGTTGATGAGTTGACCGATCGGCTTCTGGATCTGGTGCCCGTTCCCTGAGATGGCTTCCGACGGTATTCATTTGCAGGCTTCAGAGCTGATTGCTCTGCGCCCAAGATGCAATGCATTACTGTTACCAATGCATCGCCCGGCAGCATCCTCGCTGGCCGGCGCATACCGCTCACGATTTCGTGGCCGTGGAATGGATTTCGTTGAGTCGAGGGCATACCAACCCGGTGATGACATCAGAAACATGGACTGGCGGGTTACCGCTCGAACCGGAAAAGCCCATACCAAAATATTTCAGGAAGAACGTGAGCGGCCGGTCATAGTTGTTCTTGATGCAAGTTCCAGCCTGTTTTTCGGTACCCGCAAAAGACTCAAATCTGTCGCTGCAGGACAACTCGCAGCAGCCATTGCATGGACCGCCGTCCGGCGTGGTGACAGGGTTGGATCTTTTCTATTCGCTCCCGGTATCCATCGTGAGTTGCGGCCCGCAGGAGGGCGGCGGGGTGCCATGAGGGTAATTCAAGGATTAATTGATTGGCTGGACCCTGAGCAGGAGCGCACCGGTCAAGAGCCGCTTTCGACTGCATTGGAACGTGTGCGACACGCGGTCAGGCCGGGAAGCCTGGTGTTGGTGATCAGTGATTTCTTCGGACTGGACGAAGATTGTAATCGCCACTTGTCGCGACTGCGCCAACACAACGATGTAATTGGTTGCCAGATAGTCGACCCGGCTGAAAAAGATCTGCCGGCAGGCCGGTATCCCATTAGCGATGGCATGCACAACAGCATGCTGGATACCACCTCAGAGCACGCAAAATCTCGTTTCGATGAAATGAGCATGCATCACTCCCTGGACCCAAAACGTGTATTTCAGCGTCATCAGTGTGGTTGGGTCGTAATGCACACAAATGACGATCCGGTTGATGTGTTGGGTCGCGAGTTACGTGTGTTGGTTGGACGTAAAACATGAACCCTCAGGGCACTGATCTTTTGTCGCAATTGCGGGATATTCATAGTGCACCAGCAGCGCCCTGGTGGCCGCCAGCGCCCGGATGGTGGGTGCTTGCCATGATTTTGGCGATGGTCATGTTTTTAATTGCCAGACATTTCATGCAACGGTATCGGGCACACCAGCGTCGACTTCAGCTTATCCGTTTTGTGGAGCGGGTTGAGTCAAGAGTTGACCCGGTTAAACAACCACAGGAATTTCTCTCAAGCCTTAACAGAGTGTTCAAAATCGTTGCCCTGCGTGCTTTTCCGGAAAGCCACTGTGCTTTTATGCAAGGTCGGGAATGGACCGATTTCGTACAAATCAAGCTGGATGATTCCGACTCTGCTGATGTGTTGGCAGTGTTGGCGGACGGCCCCTACCAGCCTGCGCCAGCTTTCGACGCTCCATCACTCAGCAAAATCGCCCGCAAGTGGATCATGCTTTATGGCTGAAGAAGTCATATCTACCGGGTTCACTCTCGCCTGGCCCTGGCTGCTGGTCCTGATTCCTTTGCCGTGGATTTTTCGCTATCTGATGCCTGAAACACCTTCCAGGGATATGCAGGCATTAAAGGTTCCCTGGTACCAGGCAGTAATTGATAGCCAGTCCGGCTGGATGAAACGACCTTTACTCGCAGCAGCGGCATCCCTCGTGTGGCTAATGCTGGTGCTGGCCGCGAGCCGTCCGCAATGGGTTGGCGAAATCGACACACTGCCCATTACCGGTCGCGATCTTCTGCTTGCTGTGGATATTTCCGGCAGTATGGATACTCAGGACATGGTCTGGAATAACAGGGCAGTTAACCGCCTGGAGATTGTCAAGCGCGTGGCTGGTGATTTCCTGCAGCGACGGCGAGGTGACCGCGTGGGTCTGGTTCTTTTTGGAAGCCGTGCCTATCTTCAAACGCCATTGACCTTTGACACCGAAACCACGGCAACCTTACTGGAAGAATCAGAAATAGGACTGGCTGGCAGGGAAACTGCAATCGGCGATGCCATTGGGCTGGCCGTCAAACGTCTGAGAGAAGATGCATCAGCAGATAAAGTACTGATTCTGCTAACCGACGGTGCAAATACTTCAGGTGAAGTCCAGCCTTTGCAGGCTGCAGAATTCGCAAAGAGGCAAGGGCTGACGATATACACCGTGGGTGTTGGCGCTGATGAAATGATGGTGCAGGACTTTTTTGGCTCCAGGGTTGTTAACCCTTCCGCGGACCTTGATGAAGGCACGCTTCGAACCATTGCCGAGCGTACCGGCGGGGAGTACTTCAGAGCACGTGATGCGGAAGGCCTGGCGGAGATTTATCGGATACTTGATAAGTTAGAACCGGTTGAAAGTGATGTGGAGGCAGTTCGACCTGTGGATGAACTGTTTTACTGGCCCTTGGCCATGGCTTATTTATTTGCAATTTTGGCGGTAATTGTCAGCATTCGGCCGCGAAACTGGCGACGGGTGAGTGTCAGCTAATGGATATATTCGGGATTTATTTCATTCGTCCCTGGTGGCTGGTGTGCCTGCCGATGGCGGTGATTATTCCGGCAGCGTGGCGTTTTTACCGCCGCCCTTCCGGGGACTGGAGTAAGGTATGTGATGCGCATTTGCTCAAATGGTTGAGTGTTGGCGAGCAATCCTCAAAGCCGGGACTGAAGGGCTCTGTAGTTGCGGCCATCGTTTTAGTGTGTTCTGCCTTATCACTTTCCGGCCCGAGTTGGCAGCAATTGCCGGATACCTCCTATTCTGCGCGCGACTCCAGGGTGCTGGTGCTCGATTTATCCATGTCCATGCTGGCCGAAGACCTGCGTCCTAACCGTTTGACACAGGCGCGTTTTCGCCTGATTGACATGCTTGAAGAAATCCGCGAAGGGCAAATGGGCCTGGTAGCCTACGCAGGTGATGCCTATGTTGTGTCACCTCTGACCAGTGACATGAACACAATTGCAAACATGCTTCCCGCCTTGCAACCAGAGATCATTCCGGTTGCTGGTAGCCGGGCAGACAAGGCTCTGGAGCTTGCTGCGCAATTGCTGGAACGCTCAGGTGCAAACCATGGGGAAATACTCCTGATCAGCGATGGTGCAGATGCCGCTGATGCAAGTACGGCGGCAAAGCTGGCGCTGAAAGGAATAACCACATCGGTTCTGGCCGTGGGCACCATTGAAGGGGCGCCAATTCCCAGCGGATCAGGCTT
>JBLHGQ010000188.1:0-4637 GCA_047614505.1 Rhodothermales bacterium
GGTGGTTCTGCCGGTAACTCTGCTGGTGGTATTCGCGACGTAACCTCTTTCTTCTTTGAAACTCTGTTGCCATTTGGTGACAACTTCGAAGTATCGATTGCAGGTCGTTCGGATGACTACTCAGATTATGGTAGTGACTTCTCTCCGAAGGTATCTGTCCGCTGGCAGGCTACTGATGAATTGGTACTTCGTGCGTCTGTTGGTGAGGGCTTCCATGCTCCTACCCTGGACATCATCACGCAGTTGGATTCATTCTCAGCCGATACAGTAGCCGATCCTCAGTCTTGTCTTGCACAGGGTCAGACTTCAAGCTGTCGTTTGCAGGTCAATGCTACCGTTACTGCCAACCCGAGTCTCTCATCAGAGCAATCTGATCAGTTCTCTATTGGTGGTGCATGGGCGCCGACTGACTGGTTTAATATGACTCTTGATTACTATGATATTGAAATCTCGAATCGTATTAGATCGTTCGGTTCACAGGGCCTGATCAACTCTACCAATGCTGGCGATCCTGTACCAGCAGGTCTGGGTGTAACCCGCAACCCGAACAATGGCGCGATTCTTAATATCACCCGTGGTTTTGGTAACGAAGGTGATCTCGCAACCTCTGGTTTTGATATCAATGCCAAGTTCAGTTTTGAAATTGGTTCTGGTCGTTTGAGTAACAACTTCCAGTACTCACAAATTCTGGACTACACCATCGATAACGGTCGTGACCGGGTAGAAGATCCTGGTTTACCGGAGTACCGTGCGGTTCTGTCAAACCTGTATGAGATTGGTGACTTCAGCTTTGCCTGGAACACTAATGCCATTGGCCCACAGTGTGATGACCTTGGTTGTCCTAACGGTCTAGACGGTCCACCCACCTGGGTGACCAATGACGTTCAGGTGAACTACTTCACTCCTTGGGACGGCAAAGTAACCATTGGTTCACGCAATGTTACTGATAAACTGCCTCCGATTGGTTTGGGTGATGTTGGCTCACGCGAATACGACTTTAGAAACTATGATGGTTATGGTCGTGTAGTTTATGCCCGTTACACTCAAACGTTCTAAGATCGTTTAAAAGTAGTAATGAAAACGGGCTCTTCGGAGCCCGTTTTTTTATGGGCGGTTAGAAATTGCATACCGCCTATCGAATTGTGGGAGCCTGGACCACCAGGCGAATTGCCTAAAATGGCACAATCGCTCAACAATGCGTGGGAGCGATGGTGCACTTGTTGTAGGAGTGATGGTGCACTTGTTGTAGGAGCGATGGTGCGCTTGCGGAGCAAGGGCCATCGCGAAGCTTTTTAGCCATCGCGAATTGTATCCGTTAGCACTGTCCTGAAATAGGTCGAGCACCCGGTAACTATTTTTGAAAGACGCCGTGGATACATCCATGTAGGCTCGTCCGCATCATCCCTGATGCGTATGCTTTCAAAAACAGTTTCCCGGTCCTCTCCCTGATATCTTGTGCAAGCGTCCCGGTGTATAAAAATAGCGTAGGGGCGATGGTGCGATTGTTGTAGGAGCGATGGTGCGATTGTTGTAGGAGCGATGGTGCGATTGTTGTAGGAGCGATGGTGCGATTGCGGAGCAATTGCCATCGCGAATTGTATCCGTTAGCACTGTCCTGAAATAGGTCGAGCACCCGGTAACTATTTTTGAAAGACGCCGTAAATACATCCATGTAGGCTCGTCCGCATCATCCCTGATGCGTATGCTTTCAAAAACAGTTTCCCGGTCCTCTCCCTGATATCTTGTGCTAGTCCAGACAACCAGCTTCTTCAAGCATCTTGCGCAGCGGCTCCAGTTGTTCTTCGTAGTTCTTCCATTTATCTATGGAGGTTGAATAAAGTTTTTGCCTGATTTGACTGGCGCTGGCCGTGGTTGAGGCTTGCGTATTTTGATGAAAATCCAGGCATTGGCCTTGCCATTCCAGTTCGCAAAACTTCAGCAGTGCACGAACTTCCACTTCTGTATTAGTGATCAGCTTTTCGTATTCAACAATGTGGATACCGCCCGGTATCACATTTAACCAATGTTTCATCAACTTCTGATGGGCAATGAAATATTTTCCTAATTCCTCAAGGTCGTAAGAGAACTGATAGATCTCGGTGAACAACTGTTTATACATTGAGTAGCAGCTATCCATTGGGCTTCGCTGAACAAGAATCAATTTTGCATTTGGTAGTGCCTTTCGAATAGGCCCGATATTGAGCGAGTTTTGCGGAAATTTGTCAACAAAATGTGGAGTTTGACCACTTAGCGGCCTGGTGCTTTCAATATAAAACTGCCCAAGTTGCCGGTAATCTATACGGGTTGTCATTCGAACCATGTCATTTCTACCGTCTTGAACGGCTTGCGGGTTCTTTTGCGCGATCATTTGTGCCATTCCAGCTAGTTGGCGGGTGAAGTTGGTTAACTCCCCTGCGCTGATAACAGCATCATGATTACCCAGTATCCGCTCTATCAATGTGGTACCGGTTCTGGGCAATCCGAACACAAAAATGGGCTCTTTACTGTGATGACCCGGATGAGATTCATACATGAAATCTTTGTTGTAGACCTGAGATATGGTGTCAATAAATTCGATATCGGCATCGATATCGTATTGCAGGCTTTTCCGACGGGATGTCGCGCCCTGGTTTAGGGCACTGAAACTATTAGGAAATTCATCCAAATCTTCATATTCTTTGGCGAGAGAGTAATTGACCAGGGCTTCGCCCAGAAGATTACCTTGTGCAGACTCGCGCACAAACAGTAGGTCTTTAACGTGATTGTGTTGCTTAGTTTGTTTGCGAAGGTTCGAACGTAGGTAGCAGGCGTCATAGTCCTTGGGATTGAGTTTTATTGCACTGTTACAACTCGATTCAGCCATGTCCAGTTCACCAAGAAATCTGTAAACGGTGGCGAGATTAAAATGCAGGCGCCCTTGTTCCGGATTGAGTTCGACGCCCTTTTGAAACATTTGTAGTGCCACTTCGTATTGGCTCAGAGAACTGGCGACCAGACCGATTTCTACCCAGATTTGTTTGTCGGTATGTTCTCTTCCAGCGATTTCATTGAGCAGTGTAATTGCTTGATCAAGTGATCCCTCAGACTTAAGGCAGGATGCGCGATGTAATAACCAACGCTGATTTCCCGGCTGCAATGCCAGGGCCTGATCTATCGTCTTCAGAGCGTGGCCATGACCACCCAGCTGTAAAGACAGAAAACTACTCGCATACCAACCATTGGCATCGTCGGGGTAATGACTGTTCATAGCCTGACAGGCATTGACAGCACGAGGCATGTCCTTTTGCTGGATCATTTCCCAAATTTGGGCTAACAACTGATTTGCAGGAGGCAATTGAGCATGCATATTGTGATTGGATTCCAGTTTCATGCGAGCTAACTTGTCCGAAACATCATATCATTCGCAGTATTACTCTCATACATGATGAGCTTTAATCCACGTCATGACCTCGGTATAGTTCCTATTCAGTAGGTGCGCAATAGTGATGACAACAACACAGGCAGATTCACAGTCAAATCATTGGAGCGACTACTGGTCGAGGGGCTGTTTGACTTCCCTGCCGCAGGACTTCGCAAGTAACTACGACGGAGAGGTCGCCGTATTTTGGCAGGCTGTCTTTCACTCACTTCAGGTAAGTGGACGCATGCTTGATGTGTGTACCGGCAATGGGGCAATTGCATTGCTTGCCGCAGAATTTTGCCTAAAAAGAGAATCCGATATTGAAATTGTTGCTGTTGATGCTGCCTCCATCAGCACTGCAGTAATTGCACAAAAGTTTCCAGAACAAGCTGAACTGCTGCAGCGAATTACCTTTATCAGTGATACCAGAATTGAAGACCTGGCTTTGCCTACAGCAAGCTTCGATCTTGTCACCAGCCAATATGGGATTGAATATTGCGATTGGGATCAAGCCGCCACACAGGTATACCGGCTACTTAAACCGGGCGGTCAGCTGGTTATGGTTAACCACACAGCAAGCAGTGACATCATGCGATTCATGGAGCAGGAACATCAGGAATATTCGATGTTGGAAAAGTCTGGATTTTTCTCAGTGATTGGCGGTTATCTCTTGCAGGAAGTCGATTACAACACTTTCCGGGCCACTCTCGAAATGCTGCATGCAAATCTGACTAAAGTCCTTGAACGGGGTGGTGGGCCACCGCTGTTTCAGTCGGTCCATGGAATGTTAAGTGGCGTTTTGGCTCTTGATCAATTGTCGCTGGATGAGCGGCGTACTCATCTTGAGTCTTATTATATTCAAGCCCGTCACGGTTTTGATCGTCTCGCGGATATGCTGCGCGTGAATCATGCGATTGCTTCAAACCCGGAATGGTTCAAGGTTTTTGAATCCGCCGGTCTGCAAATGGTCGACTCCGGAGAAATCCGTTACCAGCAGAAGCATCATGCCGGTGGATTCTTGAAATTCATCAAGCCGGACCAGGAAAAATAATCCTGATGGGAAATCTTTTCTGGATTGCTTCATATCCAAAATCCGGTAACACCTGGATGCGCGCATTTATTGAAAATTACCTGCAAAACCTGGATCAACCGGTGGACATCAATGAGCTGTTCAAGCTGTCCACTGCAGAAACTCTGGCTGAACGCTTCCAGCTCTTTGTTGAGAAGGGAAAACTAA
>JBLHGQ010000189.1:0-4542 GCA_047614505.1 Rhodothermales bacterium
TGATTGGTACGCCACCCAATATTGTGATCGCGGAATATCGCAAAGAGGCTCTTGGCGAATCGTTCAGAATGTTCGATTTCGCACCCGTAGGGATTGCCTGCGCGGCCGTGGGTGTCGCGTATGTCGCGCTGATCGGCTGGCGACTCCTTCCTTCCGCGACGCGGGAATCTGATTCCACTAAGGAGTTGTTTGATCTCGCCGATTACGTTGCAGAGCTCAAAGTGTCGGAAGGGTCACCCGTGATTGGCAAAAAAATACGTGACCTTGACGAGATGGCCGCCAAGAGCGGCATCGAGATTGTCGGCATGATAAGACAAGGTCGGCGCCTGCCCGGTCTTGCGCGCGCGACGGAAATTCGGGCAGGTGACATGCTGGTAGTCGAGGCATCGCCTGATGCTATTGAAGAAGCGATTGGCATCATGAAACTCGAATACATTGGCACCGGTAGCGGCGTATTAAAAAAAGAAGAACTCGTTTTCAGTGAAGTGGTTGTCCCCGATTCCTCGCGCCTCGTCGGTCGGTCCGCACTGTCCTACCGGCTGCTGTATCGATTCCGGGTTGCGCTTGTTGGTGTATCGCGTGGTGGAGTCAGGTTCCGCGAAAATGTACGCAAACTCGAACTAAAACCAGGGGATGTACTGCTGCTGTTGGGCGCTGAGGAGCGCCTGCAAGACGTCACGGTTCGACTCGGATTGTTGCCTTTGGCAGATCGTGGTCAACAGGTCATTCAACGTGAAAAAGCCTGGCTGGCCGTCGGTATTTTCTCAGCCGCTATCATTGCCGCCAGTGTAGGCGCGGTTTATCTGCCGATTGCGCTCGGCTGCGTGGTCGCTCTATATATGCTGCTGAATATCGTACCAATCCGGACAGTTTACGATTCGGTCGAATGGTCGGTTATTGTACTTCTGGGATGCATGATTCCAATTGGCGGGGCTCTGCAGGCCACCGGCGGGACATCGCTGATTGCTGAAGGAATTGTGACCATGTCGGCAGGTTATTCTCCGGTGGTCGTTCTGACCTTGCTCATCATAGCGACCATGACACTTTCCGACGTAATGAACAATACGGCGACGGCTGTCATAGCAGCCCCGATTGCAGTTGAGATCGCCACCCGGCTGAGTGTCAATCCGGACCCGTTTCTGATGGGTGTGGCAGTCGCTGCCTCATGTGCATTTCTCACGCCGATCGGTCACAAGAACAATACTTTGATAATGGGACCGGGAGGTTACCGTTTTGGCGACTATTGGCGTATGGGATTGCCTTTGGAAATAATAGTAATAGCTGTCGCGGTACCAACGATTGTTTACGTTTGGCCTATGTAGTCTCTACAAAGGCCACAGCATTTCCGGCCCATAGAAGCTCTATCGAAAATCCGGCATTGCGCCAACATTGGCTTGGTACTGGGTACTGAATCATTAAGAGAATAAGTTCGCAAGCATCAAACTATACATTCCGAGTGACTTTTACTCTGTCCCTTTACTCTGACCAGGTTGCTAGCCGTTGCTCGCGTTGCTTGTGCGTTGCTTGTTTTCCGACCTGCTGCCTTTTGCGATGATCAAACATGCATCTCAAAAGGACTTGCAAATTTGAGGGTGTTCAATACTTTCCGTTGAAATTTAACGGTTAGCCTGGCAGTACCGGTATTATTTTATTGCTGTTGTAATACGAACTCCGCGAGCGCCAGTGCCTGTGCGTTACTCAAGCCGGACATCGGTGGCATTGGCATCTGACCCCACTTACCTGTTCCGCCCTGCTGTATGGATGCGGCCAGTTGGATAGACGCATTTGTATCCCCTTTGTATCTGGCAAAAGTTTTGGGGTCAGAGTCAAGTGCCAGAGTCGGGAGTCAATGCCCCTTCGCCCAACCAGTGCTCATAAGCAGCGATGTCGGTTCACTCTGTCCCTTTAATCTGAATCCATACTTCTTATTTGGACAATGGTATTAGAGGGGAGTACTCTCCGAGTTCGCTAATACGTGTCGCAAACTGAACTGACGCAAACCGAAAGGGATTGGTTGAAAGGGAATTCAATCAAAGTTAGGTTACTAACTTTGTTCAGTAGGTGGCTGGTATGCTAATTTACGCAGGTCTGGCATTACGAGTTATGGGGTTTATTTCATTTAGTCACTCTTTTTTCCGGCAAGTCCGGGAAGACCGTATTGTGCAGGTTTTCCTGTTCTTGTTTGTCATCATTCACATACCTTATTTCCTACCCGGTGTGACAACCGGAGCAATGGAAACTTACTCCCTGGTCCAGTCTTTGTTTGTCGTACTGCCATTCACAGCGGTGATTCTGTGGCCAAAGCGGGGGGATGATTTCCCTGTAAAAGAGTGCCAATTCTGGAAAGCGCTATCTATTGCAATGATGCTGTGGGCCGTGGTCAACGGTTTGTACCTGTTCTGGCCGGCGGATACCTGGACAACTGACGCCGATGTATTAACAGATTTTATTTTTCTCTGTTTTTACATCAGTTGGATGATTGCATTGAGCTTTACACCCCATGACCAGGACAATCAGAAACTTAAATACCTCGACCGTTGGTTCCTGAGTGCGGCGACTATCGTTCTCGCGCTCAGTCTTTTCCTGTATTTCATCCTGATACCAAGCAGGATAATACCGGAGGTTTACGCATCCTGGTTTCCGTCACTGTTATTTTTCGCCGGCCTGGACATTATCTTGTTCCTATTGCTGGTTTTGTTGACAATCAATGCACAAACCTTTCGTTGGAAGGTGCTATACAGCTTACTGGCAGCTACAAATATTGTATTTGCGATGCTTGATTCACTCGAGGCAATGAACTATTCAACCCGTTTTGACTGGAGAATGAGTATTTCCAGCGAAATTATATGGAGTTTGCCCTTTCTGATGATTGTGGTTATCGCAAGAGCACGTCATTTTGAGTATCCATCCTTTGAATCAGCCGCAAAAACCCCTGAACAAGGCAAGGATCACTCTCTTGCCCATATAAGCCCCATCATCCTGGCTGCCTTTGCTCTGCCGGTGTTACATATCGGACTGGACCATCAGGAAATGTTAAACGACGATATGAGGCAATACCAATCTGCTGTCGTGCTGGGTAGCCTGGCATTGTTTTGTGTACTGGCGGCTTTGGAAAATAGATTCCTGCGTGGTGTTTCCCAGAAAGCCCAGGCTCAATCTGCCGAACTTGAAGCCCTGCGCGTCAAGCAGAAGGTAGCCGAAAGAGCAGGCCTGGAAAAAGGCCAGTTCCTGGCCAATATCAGCCATGAGATTCGAACACCGATGAATGGAATTTTGGGAATGTCCGAAATTCTGTTACGTGACGATCTCAATCCCAAACAGCGGGAACATGCCCAGTTGCTCAAGTTGTCAGCCCAGGGAATGATGAAGGTCGTCGAAGACATTCTCGATTACTCAAAGTACGAGGCCGGTGAACTTTCACTTGTTCCCGAACCCTTCAGACTGGATGACGTGGCCAACGGTGTTATTGATCTGTTCCGTGCAACCCAGGAACTTAAGGATGTGGAAATTCACCTGGAATTTCAGGATGATGTACCGCTCAGCCTGGAGGCAGATGCGGCACTTTTACGCAAGGTTTTGATGAACCTTGTTTCCAATGCGATCAAGTTTACCTCTGAGGGTGAAATAAGAATTCGCTTCTCCCTTGTTGAGTTGCTCGAGTCAACGGCTACCATTCTTTGTGAAATCTCTGATAGTGGTATTGGTATAGATCCTGAATCCTTGGATAAACTGTTTCTGCCTTTCTCGAAAGGCGATGAAAGCAATTCCCGTAAATATGGTGGAAGTGGCCTGGGATTGGCAATTTCCAAGCAGATCGTTGAAGCCCACTCCGGGAAAATCGGTGTATTCAGAAAACCTGAAAATGGTTCGGTTTTCTGGTTTGAAATACCTTTCAAAGTTGCGCAGATCACGGCTGAAGATTCAGCCCAGATACCGGATGTGGTGGAATTCCCTAAATCCAGCAAACGAATACTGCTGGCAGAGGACGACGTGATCAGCCAGCTTGTCGCTATCAGGCAACTTGCAGCCCTCGGTCTGGAAGTCAATGTGGTTAGCAATGGAAACGAGGTTCTGGAGGCTCTCGATAAGCAAACCTACTCCCTCATTCTAATGGATTGCCAGATGCCGGAACTCGATGGCCTGCAGGCAACACGCATTATCCGTCAGAAAGGCAATTCTCATTCTGATCTCCCGATTATCGCCCTCACCGCTAATGTATTTGACCAGGATCGTGAGAATTGTCACGACGCTGGAATGAATGACTTTTTGGCGAAACCGGTCTTACTTGAGAATCTTCGTGACATTATTTTCAAGTGGCTTTGACTCGTGAGTATTGGGGTCAAAGTAAAGGGACAGAATGAACCTGCCATAGTTTGACGGACAACGCCCTTTAAATAGGCATCAAAACCTATCCGCCCGATAAGGTGCAATGTTCAGCCCCGGCTCGGTGCCCGCTACAAGATCCGCAACAATTCGCCCGGTCCTGGCACCAGCGGCAAGCCCTACATGGTGATGGCCGAAGGCCAGTATGACGTTTCTTCG
>JBLHGQ010000190.1:0-4540 GCA_047614505.1 Rhodothermales bacterium
AAGAAGGTGGTTACAAAAAGTTGAAGGCTGAGTCTATTGCAAATGCTCTGTTGGCAATGACAGAAGGCCTGTGGCTTGACCTGCTCATGAGTCCTGACTATATGACTCCTGAAGAATGTCTTGGCGTTTGCATGCACTATTTGCAAACCGTATTCCCGGAGCATTTCAAAGCATGAACATTCACTTGAACTTAATTGCTCTGAAATGGCAACTGAAAGTGTCGGCGGAAATTCTTCAATGAAAGAGTCAAAGTTGAATGAGTTGATTGCGCGTCAAAAAGAACGCCATGGGCTGGAGCAGGTTTTCTATTCCGACCCAGATATATACGCGAAGGAAATTGAGCAAATATATTTGCGCGCGTGGCTATATGCCGGCCACCAGAGCGAAATTTCCAATCCGGGCGACTGGTTCCTGTTCGAGTTTGCCAACGAGTCAGTAATTATTGTCCGCAGTGATGAAAACACCATCACAGCGCTGGTGAATGTCTGCAGGCATCGCGGGTCACGCGTGCGGACTGAAAAAAACGGTTGTTCAAAAAGACTGACCTGTCCTTATCACGGCTGGACTTATGCCTTGGATGGTAGCCTGCTCGTTGCAGCCTATATGAACGAAGATTTCGATAAATCTGCGCATTCATTACGCACCATTCACTGCGAAATTCTGGATGGCCTGATCATGGTCAATTTTTCGGATGATCCGGCGCCATTTAGTCATTTTCAGGACCAGTTGGGCGAGTTTATTGCACCCTATGATCTGGCCAGTGCCAAGGTTGCCCATCGTGAGAGTTATCCGGTTAAGGCGAATTGGAAACTGGCCGTAGAGAATTACAGCGAGTGCTATCACTGCGCCACCGCCCACAAGGAATACTCGAAAGGGCATAGCCTTTCAAGGCCATGGACTCAATCGGTCGATCTGCTGAACGCCGTAACTGCCAAAAGACCGGCTTGTGGACTGCCTACAAACACGATCAGTAATCTTCATCTCGATGCCCCTGCTTTCGGTGTGGATGCATCCTATGAATTTCATCCCATGTGGAAAGGCCATCTGACTGGCAGTGAGAATGGCCAGGCTATAGCGCCTTTTTTGGGGAGTATCAGTGACTACGATGGTAGTGCGACTGATATGCAATTGGGGCCGGTTTGTTTTTCTTTGCTTTATTGTGACCATGTGTTGATTTACCGGTTTACACCGGTCTCCATAGATCACACGGAGTGTGATGTGACCTGGCTGGTCAGGGGAGACGCCGAAGAAGGAAAAGACTACGACAAGGATAAATTAACCTGGATGTGGGATGTCACCACAGCAGCAGACAAGCGCATTATCGAGAACAATGCACGGGGCGTTGCTTCCAGCTTCTACCAGCCGGGCCCATTATCAAACATGGAAAATTATCTCTCGCGCTTTATCGATTGGTACCTGAAAACCTTAAGGCAGGACCTGCCGATTGAGGCCAATGAAACAAACAAAGAGGCAAGTGCGTGATGAGTTCTGATCAAAATTTCAATGTGCTGTCAAAAGCACTCAGCAAGGCATATCTCGAAATTATTCCAGCGCCCGGGATTGACGAAAGAATACAAGCCATTCCGGCAGGTTCGTATGTGTCGATTACATGCTCACCGGTTCATGGCATAGATCCGACCCTCGAATTAATGGAGACTTTGGCTGACCGGGACCTAAAGTTGATTCCGCATATTGCTGCGCGGGTTATCAAGGACAAGGCGCATCTAAGAGAGATACTGGCACGCTTAGAAGGTGCTGGAATCAGAAGCGTCTTTTGTCCTGGTGGCGACGCAGCAGAAGCTGCCGGAATCTACGATTCTTCACTGTCCCTGCTACGCGATATGGCGGATATTGGCCATAATATCGAATCAGTCGGAGTTGCATCTCATCCGGAAGGTCATGCGCTGATAGGTGATGATGAGCTTGTAGAAATATTAATTAAAAAACAAGAGGTTGCGAACTACCTGGTAACCCAGATGTGCTTTGATTCTGGTTTGTTGATCCGCTGGTTAAGGGGCATCCGCGATGCTGGTGTGTCGCTGCCGGCATGGATCGGGCTGCCTGGTGTTGCTGACCGTGCCAAGTTGTTCAAGCTTTCAATGCGGATCGGTGTGGGGCAGTCAGCCAAGATGCTGATGCGGCAAAAAGACCTGCTAAAGAAGATGTTGCAGCTAAAACCTTATCAACCTGATGAATTGGTCGAAGAACTGGCGCCATACCTCGCAGACCTTGAACTGGATATTCCCGGTTTCCATTTGTTTAGTTTTAACGATATTGAACGCACTGAAAACTGGCGTCAGGACGCAGTCAGGCGCTACAGCCAGTGATCAGGTCTATTCGATACCTGAACGCAAGTTACGGCACAGATTCTGATGCGTAAAGGCAGACAAGCCAGACTTGACAGCCCGCCTGTTGCCTCAGCGATCAGGGCAGGTATGAAGGGTGGTAAATACCATCCTTTGAGCGACCGAGATATGGCCCTGATGAATGTGGCTGTGTTGGATGTGCTGGAAAAGATCGGTATGGCTGATCCCATTCCAATCGTCAGGGAGCATGCCCTGAAACGCGGCTGTTTCATGAATAAGCATGACCGCCTGTGTTTTCCACGGGCTTTGGTTGAGGACGTGATTTCAAGATCGCCCAGTGATATGCAGTTTATGGGTCAGGATCCAAAACATGATCTGGATCTGGGAGGACTTGGTGTAAACACCTATGGCGGCGGTGAAGCGGTCAACATGCTCGATGTCGGTGCAAAGAAGTACCGTCCTTCGACTCTGCTTGATTTGTACGACATGGCTCGTCTGGTGGACAAGCTCGACAATGTGCACGCTTTTTCAAGATTGATTGTAGCCACTGAGATCGAAGATCAACTGGAATGTGATATCAGTTCTGCATATGCCAGTGTTGCTGGCACATCAAAACATTGTGCATTGACGTTTAACGATATTTCCAATGTACAGCCAACACTCGATATGTTGCACATGATGGCTGGTGGTGAGAGGAAATGGCGGGAGCGGCCTTTTGCCCATGGTGGTGGATGCCCGGTTATCTCTCCATTGCGCTTCGGGCAGGACAATAGTGAGGTCTGTGTAGAGGCAACCAAATTCGGTTCCCCTGTCTGGGTTGTAGTTGCACCTCAGGCTGGCGCAACCGCCCCGGCGGCACTGGCAGGCGCGGTGGTTCAATGTGTTGCCGAAGCACTGGCCAGCTTATTGCAAATTGACATGGTGCATCCGGGCTACCCGGTGATTGTCGGTCCCTGGGCTTTTGTTTCTGATCTTCGAACCGGCTCATTTACCGGTGGAAGTGGTGAAGAGGCACTGGTTAGTGCCGCTGCCGCTCAGATGATCAACTATTACGGCCTGGTCAGCTCTGTTGGAGCTGGAATGACCGACTCGAAGGTTCCGGATAATCAGGCCGGATATGAAAAAGGCATTGCGGTGGCAATGGCTGCATTGGCGGGCTGCAATAACGTCTCAGAATCAGCAGGAATGATGGGCAGTTTGATGGCTTTTTCGCCGGAATCTCTGGTCATCGACAACGACATGCTGGGCATGGTTATGAGAGCCGTTCGAGGTATTGAGGTGAACGAAGAAACACTTTCCTTCGATGTAATTAACAGTGTGGTTCATGGTGAAGGGCATTTTTTACGAAGTGATCAGACTGTTGAACTGATGCGAAGTGAATATGAATACCCGGAGCTTGCGGATCGCAGTCCTCCCGGCATGTGGGAAAGCATGGGATCGATGGATATTCGCGAGCAGGCAGCCTTGCGGGTGCAGTCAATTTTGTCTGCTCATTATCCGGAGAATATTGATCCGGTCATGGACAAGAAAATTCGCGACCACTTTCCGATATTGTTGCCCCGGGAACATATGTTTGCCGGCAATGGCCGCTGGTAGACAGGGGCGTATCCGGGCATGGTTGAGTCGCTTACAGGGGAGTCTATTGTGGGCATCGTGATCGACAATGGCGCAACTTGGTAAGTTGCCCGCAAGAGACGAATTTTAAGCTGGTAATTGATAGTAAACAGGAGCTTCTGAATTTCTCAATACTGATCAGAAGCCGTATTGATACACAAGCGAGAATAGCGAAATGAATGATTACGATGACGACGAAGATATCATCCTTTCCGAGCTTCCGGATGATGAATTGACCGCGCAAATGCATGACGACATGTATGACGGTTTGGCCGATGAAATAGCAGAAGGTACCCAGATCCTGCTGGACAGGGGGTGGAGTGCCACCAAAACGCTGGACGAGGCTCTGGTCGCGGGTATGACGATTGTTGGAATTGATTTTCGCGACGGTATTTTATTTGTGCCTGAAGTATTAATGGCGGCGAATGCGATGAAAGCCGGAATGGCGCTGCTCAAGCCAATATTGTCGGCCTCCGGCATTCCGCCAATTGGCACGATGGTCGTGGGCACTGTGAAAGGTGACATCCACGATATCGGTAAGAACCTCGTCGGCATGATGATGGAAGGCGCCGGTTTTGAAATCATAGATCTCGGTATCAATTGCGACGCAGACAAATATA
>JBLHGQ010000191.1:0-4533 GCA_047614505.1 Rhodothermales bacterium
GTAGCCGGGCCTAGTGTGGCAATGATCTTGGTACGTCTAATTTGCATATTTTCTTTTCTTTTGGCTACTATTTTTTGAACCGCTAATTATGACAGATTGCTGAATTACTGATCTGCCTATTATTGGGAGGGAGCGATGGTGCGCTTGCTGTAGGAGCGATGGTGCGATTGCAGAGCAATTGCCATCGCGAAGCATTTAGCCATCGCGAATCGCCTCGGTTCGCAATTATGTATAACAAAGCGTAGGAGCGATGGTGCGCTTGCTGTAGGAGCGATGGTGCGATTGCAGAGCAATTGCCATCGCGAAGCATTTAGCCATCGCGAATCGCCTCGGTTCGCACAGACCTGTAATCGGTCGAGCACCGGTATCGATTTTCTCGGGACGCCGTGTATACATCCATGTAGACTCGTCCGCATCATCCCTGATGCGTATGCTTTCAAAAATTGTTTCCCGCTCCTCTCCTGATTTATTGCGCAAGCGGTCCAGGTGTTAAAAATAGCGTAGGAGCGATGGTGCACTTGCTGTAGGAGCGATGGTGCGATTGCGGAGCAATTGCCATCGCGAATCGCCTCGGTTCGCACAGACCTGAAATCCGTCAAGTACCCGGTAACTATTTTCGAAAGACACCGTGTATACATCCATGTAGGCTCGTCCGCATCATCCCTGATGCGTATGCCCTCGAAAACAGATCCCCGCTCCTCTCCTGATTTATAGCGCAAGAACCTCCAACAACTCTCCCGGGTTTCTTACCAATCGATCTGCACCTGCCTCCAATAATTCCGCCTCAGATCCATAGCCCCACAAAACCCCGATCGCCTGTATCGAATGATATCTCGCGCCAATCATGTCGTGTTTTCGGTCACCGATCATCATGCAGCGACTTGCATCAAGGTTTTCCTCGTCAAGAATATACTGCAGCAAATCAACTTTATCTGTACGCGTGCCATCAAGCTCAGCGCCGTATGCATTGACCAGGTATCGATCAAGGCCAAAATGTTCAACAATCCGACGGGCATAGATGATGGGTTTGGCAGTTGCCAGAAATAATTGATGACCGGCCTGTTTTAGAGTATCTAAAACCAGAGGAATGCCATCATAAACAGTGTTTTCAAAAAGCCCCTTTTCACTAAACCGAAGCCGGTAATCAATCAAGGCCTGATCGGCATCACCGCCACCAACCGATTCAAAATATTCCACAAAATTTTGTAATAAAGGCGGCCCAATCCAGGATCTTAAGCTGGCAGCGTTTGGTGCAGGGAATCCTTGCTGCTCAATTGCGTAGATAACGCAACGGCTAATTCCCAAAAACGGATCGGTCAATGTGCCATCAAGGTCCAGCAAAATATTCTTCGGGGTTAAGTCATTCATACATGGGCTTTTAGCATTCAGATTGATTAATGTAAATTGCCGGAGTCTGTTCAGCAGCAGAATTTCGAGGTAAATCAGTTAGTATTGAACTACTGAGTCAAATGGATTATTAGCACTCATGCTTGTAAAAAAATGTAATGCCCTCACCGGATTGGTTTTGCTTTTAATGAACGTCAATCCACTTCTATCACTGTCTGCTCAAGCATCCTCGCAATGTTTTGACCACAGCCAAACCGTACGCCCGAAAATCGGACTGGCACTTGGCGGAGGCGGCGCACGGGGTTATGCCCACATTGGTGTGCTTCAGGTGCTTGAAGAGATGCGGATTCCGGTAGATTACATTGCCGGCACTAGCATGGGATCCATTGTGGGTGGCCTTGCTGCTACCGGAATGGGTTCTGAAGAGATTCTAGATGTGGTGAACAACGCCGATTGGGAGGAACTGTTCAAAGACAATACCGCCCGCTCGGAAATCCCTGCCAGACGCAAGGCTGATGACTCACTAGGGTTGTTTGGTCCGAAATTTGGTATTGGCAAGGAAAATGAGTCTTTGCCTGAGGGTGTCATAGCCGGGCAGAAGGTGCTGTTGCTGTTCGAATCCGAAACCTCAAATAGAGTTCAAACCAGAAATTTCGATCATCTGCCGGTGCCTTACCGTGCAGTCGCCACAGATATCGTCACAGGCGAAATGGTTGTTATTAATGAGGGATCTTTAGCGGTGGCGATGCGTGCGAGCATGGCTGTACCTGCGTATTTCGATCCTGTTCGTAAAGACGGCCGCCTGCTGGTAGACGGCGGTCTGGTACGTAACCTGCCCGTTGATGTGGTTCGCGAAATGGGCGCTGATTTAGTGATTGCCGTTGATGTGGGCACGCCATTAAGAGATGCCAACAACATTGGCAACATTCTTTCAATTGTTGATCAGATGAGCTCCTTGCTTATCGTTAAAAACACCCGTGAACAAATTGAGCAGCTCTATGAACGCGACACGCTGATAACGCCCAAACTGGGCCACGAAATATCAGCCGCGGATTTCTCAGCGGTGGATAAAGTGGTCGCACTGGGGTATGAGGGCGCTGACCGGGTACGCAGCAAACTCGCTGAATATGCTGTTTCAGAAAGTAACTACCTGCTATGGCAACAACATAAAGAATCATGTGTAACTGGCTTGCCCGAAATTCAATTCGTCAAGCTGGATAACCGGTCCAGGTTTTCGGATAAGGTGATCAATGAGTTAATCAATGTTCATCCTGGTGACTTGCTTAACACTGAGCAAGTCGATAAAGACCTGCGCCAAATTTATGCCCTGGGTTTCATTCACCTTGCCTATTACGAAATGATAGAGGAAAACGGGCAAAACGGGATTGAATTCCACGTTTTACAATCCAGCCGCGGTACTGATTTTATTGAAACCGGTTTATCCATCAACGGGGGAACACGTAGCACCGAGATCGGATTCAAAGCGGCTTATCTGAAAACCGATCTCGACGAACGAGGTAGCGAGGTTCGAGCTGCCGTCCAATTGGGCAATGACACGGGACTGTTGCTTGATTATTACAAACCGCTGGATGACCGCTTACGATATATCTTCCAGCCTGAGTTCTCAATTTCTCGCCGTGATTTGCTTTTGTTCGATAACTCCGGGCGTGCGCTGGCTCAAGTGGATATCGACGAAATTGGTACCGGCTTAAAATTTGGCCGCGAATTCGGCCGGCATGCAGGCATATTTGCCAGCGTCTCCCGATACAGCGGCAGCGCACAGATATCACTGGGACAACCGGGACCCAAAATTCGCTTCGATGGCGGGGAATGGGGCTTGAGCTTCGTTTATGACCGACTGGATAATCGATTTTTACCCAGCTCTGGCAGTTTGATAAAACTGGATTACATCGTTTCGGACAAAAACCTTGGAGCGGATTCTGAGTTTGAGCAAATTCAATTCGACTTCTTAAGCAGCAAGACCTGGGGGGAGCATAATTTGCTGCTTGCCGGTCGCTTCAATACTACGCTGGACAACAACGCACCTATCTACGCCCTGTTCACTGGTGGTGGGCAGCTCAATATGTCGGGTTTTGAGCCTAATGAACTGATTGGCCAGCATTTCGGAATGGTCGCTGCCGGCTATCGCTACAATGTGGTTCAGAGCGGCTTAATGCCGGCCTATGCAGGCTTCACACTCGAGTATGGCAATGCAGCCGAGCGTGCAGGTGATGTATTCGGCAAGGGCATATTAAATGCCAGCCTGTATATGAGTTACGACTCACCATTGGGTCCGGTGTACCTGGGATATGGCTTCAATGAGAACAGTAGCGGGGTTTATTTTCTGACTCTGGGCTCGCTATTGGGGTCTCAGAGCATCGGAAGGCGCTAATTCAGCGTTTTATTCCAAACACGGGAATAATCTATATCATGAGATCAGCTTTGTTTTTTGACACAACGATATTTACACGGGACAGATCCATGAAATTCTCAATTTCCATCTTGATGGGCACACTTTTACTGTTGCCCGCTTTGGCTATGGCAGAAAAATCGGATGTGATCATTCTTAAAAATGGTGACCGCGTCACTGGTGAGATCAAAAAGCTCGAAGCCGGCTTATTGGAATACAAAACTGACACAATGGGCACCGTAACTATTGAATGGCGATTTATCTCCGAAATCATCAGTAGCACCAGTCAGTCAGTCGAGCTGACGGACCTGACACGGGTCCTGGGCACTTTACAAAAGCCCGAAGACGGCGAGCATATACTCGTCAAAACTGTACGGGGCCCAGTGTCCATTCCACCGGAAGACGTGGTCTCGGTCTGGCCGGTTGAAGCAACGTTTGTGGACAGGATGAATCTGGATGTAAGTTTCGGACTGGATTACGAAAAAGCAACAAAAACAACAGACCTTAATGCTGCAATCGATTTTCGGCTGCGTGGTGATGAACGGCTGACAGAGGCCAGCTTGCGATCGGACATCACCCGCAAAAGTGACACTAATGTTGAAGGCGGTCAATCAGCTACAAGCGACCAGACCCGTTGGGAGTTTGACGCGTTTCATGAATACCTGCTTGGCAATCAACGTTTCAGAAATTGGTTTGGAAAGATTGAATCCAACGATGCCACGGGCGTCGACCTGCGAACTTCAGGTGGTGGCGCATTCGGCAAATACCTGAAAAAA
>JBLHGQ010000192.1:0-4405 GCA_047614505.1 Rhodothermales bacterium
GTAGTTGATATTGGCGAATCCAGGTGTTGTCTGGAATAGCGGCATAGAGCTCATAGGGGTGGAGAACTCGGCCATCGTCGAGCGCGAAGTATTCCACTGTCCTGCCATCAACCGATCGCAGTGCCGCTGAAGCGCGGCCGCAGGGGCACCTTGGAGCACGTGTCGCGAGATCGCCAATGGCGTAGCGGATGAATGGCATCGAGTAGGAATGCAGGGCGGTCAGGACGACCTCGCCGCACTCACCTTCCCCAACTGACTGGCTACCGTCAACCAGGTCAACGACAGCACAGGCGTCGGCTGTGTGAAGCACATTGTGCTCCGGACACTGCCAGGCCAGCACGTTGGTTTCATAGGCATCGTACAATTCAAATACGGGAGCCCGGAATGCCTCTGAAATACACTGAACCATGGGCGCCGTCAGCTTGTCTGAATGGGCTGCGACAAAGCGTAAGTTCAGCCTGTCACGGATCGCATCGGGCAGCGCTACTGCGGCGCGCAAAAGGACACCGGCGTAGCCGCTCAAGACAGTGGGGCGAAACTCACCGATCTCCCGGCAAATAGCCTCGGGCTCCTGTAAGGCCTGGATTCTCTGTTGTCGAAAGAGGCCCAGCGCGGCAGCCGCCCGGTGGAGCAGGCGGTTGTCACCGTTGCGCTGCGGCTGCAGCTCCTCCAGCTCTGCATGACGGGCCGTGGGCCGGTAGCCGTATTGCGCCATGACCGACCAGCGGTAAGCGCCGTAGATGCGCTCCTCGCCCCAGTTGCGGTAGATCTGCAGCGGCTGCCCCGTGGAACCGCTGGTCTTGTGGAGGATCAGTCTGGTTTTGTCGACTCTGCGATCGAGAAATGGCGTCACGCTTTGTCCCTGGAAATCATCCTTGCGGCTGATTGGAAAATGCGCCAGGTCTGCCACGCTTTGGATGTCTTGGGGGCGGATGCGGTTCCGGTCCATCAACGCTCGGTAGTACGGCACGAACTCGTAGGCGTGGGCAACGAGCGCCCTCACCCTTTGGTCGCGGAAACTCTGCAGTCGCCCATCGGTGCCACCGGTTAATCCATGGCCGATGGCATACGCTGCTGCATGACTCAATTGCTTCGTTCCGATCAACGAGGGCTCCTCGCCGGGTGTGCTCCAGGCTTTAGTGCAAGGCAGGCGACGAAATGACCGGTAAAGAATCGTGTGGGCGCTGCTGCCAGATACTCAAACTTCTTCAGCATGGAAAGGAATCGTTGCCATGATTTTTGTGAGGCTCTCTTTTGTAGGCTGCCTGCGACAGGGACAGCAAGAACTCGCGGGCAGTGCAAGATGGCTCGTGTTCTCAGCACTTTGAAGCCAGCTTTCTCGAGTTCCGCAGTGAGTTCGCGTCGGCTGCAGGTTTTGCCCACAAAATATGGGACTAGGTGCAGGCGCTTCAACCAACGGAAAGGAAGCAAACCGCGCAAGCCCACAATTGGGTTTTGCGGATTATCGAGAGTGATGAGAAGTTCACCGCCCGGCTTCAGAACGCGGAATAACTCGCGGATCGAAATGGTAATTTGATCTTTGCTATGAAAATGATCAAGCGTTGAATTCGACACGATCAGATCAAAGCGGTCATCGCTGAATGGCAGGTCACGGACATCCGCACAGCTGGCTAGAATTCCCGGATATCGCGATTTTGCGCGGTCTGCGGTTTCTACGCTAAGATCGATGCCGTGTACCGATTGCGCTCGATCACGCAAGAACGGGAATAAACCTGGGCTGGTCGCTTCGTCAAAAAGGTCGGTCTTCAGAATATCTGCAAACTGCCGATCACCAAGCCAGCGCTTCAACAATGAAATGTTGACACGATCGCTGTGTACCCGCCACAACGATTGCTGAAAGCTCCCTTTGCCGGGCTGGTGTATACTATCCCAATAGAGGGGAGATTCATCGGTACTCATGTGCGGCAGGTACAGGTATAGGTAGCATTAAAGCTATATTGCCACAACTCTACATATAGCAAACAGCGATTTAAGACAATATTTGAGTTGATTCACCACGAAAACTTATTTATTTGGATGGATGTGACTGGATTCTGCTCTTTTACGATGCTATTTTGCGCCAATTCCGACGGCCAGGCGAAAATATCCATACCGCTACCAGGCCAGGAACAGCGGGTTAAGACTACGATTGGGTTTATTCCTTCAGACGAACAAGCTCACTGTCGGCGAAGCCCGGCAATCGGGCAACTGTGCTGTTGCTACAGAAGTTACATTGTCATCCAGGTGAGCGAGTATCTTCTGGATGACTGCCGGGTCTTCGATACTGGCGATGATCCTGACGTCAGCGCCACACTTGTCGCAAGTTTCGACCTCAATATTGAACACACGCCTCAATCGCTTTGCCCAGGTCATCGAAGCCCGTTTTTCGGCAGGGGTTTTGTCGACGTCATCAGTTAAATAGCATTTATTTCGTGTGCCCCGCCTGGCCGGTGTTATCTTGGCCCGATATTTACTATTCGGTGCGAACACGCCATGAAAGAGCAATGTCGTTTCGGGCCGGTGGCGCACATATGCTGCAGCTGGATTTGGCCGTTCTTGGCGAAGTTGGTGTGAAGGCAATCCCATGATCCAAACAAATACAGAAAGTATCTGCTTGTGAAATGGCACAGCACAATAGCCGTATTCTCAAAATGTTGTGGGTAAAGAGAACGGATTAGTGTCAGGCTTTTGCGCGGTAAGCGTTCAAACGAGGCCGTCCTTCCACTGATCAGAGAGCAGTATACTGCTCAGGCAGGAAAAACGGCAGGCACCGAAGGCCAAACCAAACAGGTCGGCACTGGCGACATAGCCGACTTGTTCTTCGCTGAAGCCCAGGTTTTTCACCCATGAGGAGGAGATGACGGGTAATCCGCAATGTCAACCTCTAGGGCTTTATTAATCAATGAGTTACCGGGCGTCCGATACCCTATATTGCAGGACAGTGCATAACAATGCACTACTGATTCACGCAAAACTCACGCAAGGAATATTGCCTTTTGAAACCGCAGCCAGAAGCTCACCTTCAATTCCAGCCATTTTCACCTACGAACCACACTGCTTCGCTCCTCACATAGCGGCACGTTATTTTCCCCGACCCGTTGGATACTGAAAAAACCGGGTTCTCCAACCGCCGGAAAATCAATACTGAAGACGCCTTGATTACAGCTGACAAATTCCACCAGGAGTGGCAAGCTGAGGGACAAATTGCAGGAAACGCCCTATGATCAACTTGGGAAAAATCGACGAAACCGTTACCCGGCTGTCAGAATTCCTACTGGCGGAGGCAGCTCAACTACTTAAAGATATGGAGGAACAACTCCGTTTTGAAAAACGCCCTTGAGAAAATGGACCTGGTCAGCCGTGAGGAATTCGAGCAGCAAAAGGCCCTGCTGGATCGGGCGCAGATCCGCCCGGAGGTCCCTGCGCCAGTTCGATCAACAGCAAGACTAAGTTCCTGCGCGATGCACCGGCAACCAGACCAAGCCATGCGCCGTGGGCGGCATTCATCAAGGCCCTGCTTACAGGATGCGTTGGTATGATCCGCCCTCAAGGCCAACAAGGAGAAAATTCGCGGCGAGTCTTCATGCTGCAACTGGACGCGGTTGACCAATCCTTCATCAAAGACAATTTTGACCAGCTGCCCAACCTGAGGCAGGTTTTCGAAAATGGTCAATTTGTCAGCACTCGTTCCACCTCCAAGTTGCTGGAAGCCAGTGCTTGGGCTTCCTTTGCATCAGCGTCTGACCCGGGCGTGCATGGACAATATTTCCCCCTGCAGTGGGACCCTAAAACCATGAGCATGCGTCGGGCCACTGATCCACATTGGGGTGCGCGGTTGGATTATGAACCGTTTTGGTACGAGCTGGGGCGCGACGGTTATCGTTGTGTCGTGTTCGACGCCAATGAAATTTTCGAGCACAAAAACCCTCCGGTTCTGGAAATATCCAATTGGTCATCTCAGGAAAGTGGCAAAGTCTTTTCCTCCGATCCTTTCACTTTGCAAGAGCTCAACAGGCGTTTCGGCAGGCGGCCAATTGGCAAGGAGGTCCCCATCAGGAAATCAATTCGCCTGTCGACAAGACTGCGGGATGGATTAGTCGACTCCGTTCGACGGAAATGTGATGCCATAATCTGGCTGTCTGATCAGCGGCCATGGGATTTCTATGTGGCCTGCGTTTATGACCTGCATCGGGCTGGGCATAATTTGTGGCCATCCGCCTCGAAAGAACATTCATCGTCATTGCCTGACGCAGCACTTTTGGACGTCTTCAAGGCTTTTGATGCCAAGTTAAAAGAGATTCTTGATCACATCGGGACCCCGGCTACGGCAGTCATTATCTACACACTCCATGGCATGGCCGAAAACCAGTCGCAGAATCACCTCATGCCCGAGATCATGAGGCGC
>JBLHGQ010000193.1:0-4402 GCA_047614505.1 Rhodothermales bacterium
CGCCAAATCCATGGTGGACATCATGAAAACTGAGCCAATCATCAGGGTGATGGCTTGAACCGAATCCTGCTCTACTGAGTGGTCCTGTAAGCTCACCTCTTGAAGCTCACCTCTTGAAGCTCACCTGGGAAAGTTTATTTACCGAATAACTCACGCTGAAGAAAACGAATCATGTCGACTCGACAAGTCGACATTGCTTGCTACTACTGACAGGAAAGTGCTCCGTGAAATCTCCACTGCACCCATTCGTTCGAGGTGTGGGTTGCTGATCTGGCAATCTAATAGCGCAAACTCCCGTGCTGCAAGACTGGAGCAGAGGCCTGCCAAAGCAATTTTACTGGCATTGGAAACCAGGCTATACATCGACTCAGCAAAAAATATTTTACCAATAGAAAGTCCGTAAATTCCGCCTACGAGAATGTTGTCCTGCCAGACCTCAACAGAATGGGCAATACCCATTTTGTGCAGACGACAATAAGCCTGGATCATGTCGGGTGTAATCCAGGTCCCGGTTTGAGTTTCCCGGGGCAGGGCGCAGCCAAGAATCACTTCCTCAAATGCCTGATCGACGCTAAGCCTGAATTTATTTTGCAATATCAACCTTTGCAAACGCCTGGAAATATGAATTTCTTTTGGATATAAAACACAGCGAGTAGCGGGACACCACCAAAGAATTGGTTGATCGTCAGAGTACCAGGGGAATATTCCACTGTGGTATGCATTACCAAGACGTACCGGGTCGAGATCTCCTCCCCAGGCCAAAAGGCCGTCAGGTGACTCGAGAGCTGTGGACGGATCAGGGAAACCGGATGAAGGGTCTGCACCCAGTTGTGGAATCATCAATGATGGCTTGTTTTGCACTAACTGGGTCAACCCCTGTCAAACGGGACTGTTTTGCTCATCCAACCACTTTTCTGCATCAAGCGCCGCCATACAGCCAAAACCTGCTGAAGTTACCGCCTGGCGATAAATGTGGTCCGCCACATCACCCGCAGCGAACACGCCTTCCACGCTGGTTGCGGTTGCCATGCCACTCGTACCACTTTGAATCTTGATATAGCCGTCCTGCATATCCAGTTGACCATCGAAGATGCCGGTGTTTGGCGTATGTCCAATAGCCATAAAAACGCCGCTTAGTTCCAGATCGGTCTTTGCACCATCCTTCACACTATTGATTCTTAAACCGGTCACTCCAGAATCATCACCCAGTACTTCTTCAACAGTGTGATCCCACATAAGACGAACATTGCCGTTTTTTGCACGATCGAACAAGCGATCCTGCATGATTTTTTCGGCACGTAATTCATCCCTGCGATGCACCAGGATTACTTCGGAGGCGATATTGGACAAATACAGGGTCTCTTCGACCGCGGTGTTCCCCCCACCGATCACTGCAACCACCTTGTCCCGGTAAAAGAAACCATCACAGGTCGCGCAGGCGGACACACCTTTACCCATAAATGCTTCTTCAGAAGGCAAACCCAGATACTTGGCGCTGGCCCCTGTGGCAATAATCAAAGCATCGCAACTGTAGGTGCCTGAATCACCTTCCAGAAGAAAAGGTCTTTTCGACAGATCAGACGTGTGAATGTGGTCGAATATCATATTGGTATCGAAGCGTTCAGCGTGTTTTAGCATTCGATCCATCAAGTCCGGTCCCTGTAGCCCCTCTACATCACCTGGCCAATTGTCCACGTCAGTGGTTATCGTCAGCTGACCGCCTTGCTGAATTCCAGTGATTACTGCAGGCTTGAGATTAGCCCGTGCAGCATAGATCGCTGCGGTGTAACCGGAAGGGCCGGAACCAAGTATTAAAAGGCCGCAGTGTTTAACATCGCTCATGTATAATCGCTCCATTGTTCCGGGATCATTATTTTGTACTTCAAGCTACCGGATATTTCATAGTTTGAGGCAGGAAAAAGAGATTCAAGTCGGGCATTCTAACCAAAAAACTTAAAAGGAATTACTCACTTTGCCCCAGGCACGCAAAAAAGCCAGAAAAACATCCAAAGTTCAGATTCAGATGCCGCGTCGCATTCAGGAAAGTATTTTCCTGCTCTCCATCCTGATCGGTGTATACCTGCTTGCTTGTATATCCAGTTATGACCCTCTTGACCCGGGTTATTTCAATAAGACGGCGACGGATGTTGTCAATAATACCGGTCGTATTTGGGGGGCGTGGCTGGCCGATTTTTTCCTGTTTTTGAGTGGTTATGTGGCCTATCTCGTGCCAATAATCGTGGTTTTTGTTGGCTGGAGCGCTTATTCAGAAGCGAAACCGGTTCCCTTGCTTATGGATCGCGGCGCCCGGGCACTCGAGTGGGTTGCACGTATAAGTGGTCTGATACTGTTGGTGTTGTCTTCCACCGGGCTTGCTCATATGCATTTGCATCCGGCCGCAGGCACGATGCCCGCGGGCGGAGGTGGAATATTCGGCCGCCTGGTAGCCGACCCCTTGCTCTCTCAAACCGGTGCCCTGGGCTCGACGCTTTCCCTATTGGCCCTGTTACTGGTGGGTATCACACTCTTTACAGGACTTTCCTGGTTCTATGTCATGGATCTGATCGGCCAGGGAACGTTAGCGAGTATTGCGTGGGTAGCAAAAAGTATTGCGGACCTGCGTGACTGGTTTGCCGGCCGGCGAGCAAAGGCTAAACGTGAAGAAGTACGAAAGGCCGATTCGGTCCGACAAAAAACCAAGCCTGTTACCCGAATCGAACCACAACTTTCGACCGTGAAAAACACGCGTAGTGAGCGGGTTGCAAAGGAGAAACAGCAGAACCTTTTCGCAAACCTGCCAGCTGACGCCTTACCACCACTGAAATTACTGGACGAGCCGGGCGACCAACAAGAGGGCTACAGCAAACAGGCGCTGGAGGCGCTTTCCCGTCAGGTGGAACTAAAACTTGCCGACTTCGGCGTTCGTGTCGATGTCGTAGCGGTTCACCCCGGGCCGGTTATTACGCGTTTCGAATTACAACCCGAAGCGGGCGTAAAGTCATCGCAGATTTCAAACCTGGCCAAGGATCTCGCCCGTGGTTTGAGCATTGTTTCAGTGCGTGTGGTGGAGGTGATTCCAGGTAAATCAACAATTGGACTTGAGATACCTAACACCATTCGACACACGGTATTTCTTTCTGAAATATTACGATCTGAAGTCTATGATGCTTCGGCTTCGCCATTGACTCTGGCCCTGGGAAAATCCATTGCCGGCAGGCCACAGGTTGCCGATCTGGCCCGTATGCCTCATTTGTTGGTCGCCGGCACTACCGGTTCCGGTAAGTCAGTTGCGCTCAACGCCATGATCTTAAGCCTTCTTTACAAGTCCACGCCCGAAGAGGTTCGATTGGTATTGGTTGACCCGAAGATGTTGGAACTTTCAATCTATGAAGGTATTCCTCATTTGCTGACACCGGTGGTCACCGATATGAAAGAAGCAGCAAATGCCCTGCGATGGTGTGTTGCTGAAATGGAACGGCGCTATAAGTTGATGGCGGCTCTGGGTGTGCGCAACCTGTCCGGATTTAATCGTAAGGTGCGGGATGCTGCGAAGAAAGGCCAACCCCTGCTTGATCCACTGTTCCTGCAGACTGAGGACAATATCGATGAAACAGCATCAGAGCTTGAGACGCTACCGTTCATAGTAGTCATTATCGATGAATTGGCCGACATGATGATGATTGTCGGTAAGAAAGTTGATCAGTTGATCGCGCGGCTTGCCCAAAAAGCACGTGCTTCTGGTATCCACCTCATTCTGGCAACACAGAGGCCGTCAGTAGATGTAATTACCGGCTTGATTAAAGCGAATATTCCAACCCGAATTGCATTTCAGGTTTCATCCCGAATAGATTCCAGAACCATTCTTGATCAGATGGGTGCAGAACAATTGCTGGGCCACGGAGACATGTTATATCTGCCACCTGGAACGGCCCTCCCTGAACGTATTCACGGCGCTTTTGTCGACGATCATGAAGTTCATACCGTAGTGGAGTTTATCAAACGTACTGGCGCACCTAACTACCAGGAAGATGTGTTGGGCGATACACAACTGACGGCGGATGGGAAGGCGATTAATGACATGGGTTTTATGGAGGATGTCAGCGGTAGCGGTGAACTAGACCCCTTGTATGATCAGGCTGTCGCCTTTGTTACCGAGACCCGTAAGGCTTCGATTTCGAGTGTGCAGAGAAAATTACGTGTCGGTTACAACCGTGCCGCCAGAATCATCGAGGAGATGGAAGCGGCAGGCGTGGTAAGTCAACCAGAACATAACGGTGCCCGAGAAGTACTTGCGCCCAAGCCGCCACGGAACTAGCTCCCGGCTTTCTGTTCGAAACTCACTATGAAAAATCAAATTATATTGCTTTTGCTACTTGTCACCGGTTTGTCAGGTACGTCAAGC
>JBLHGQ010000194.1:0-4272 GCA_047614505.1 Rhodothermales bacterium
TGCCTCTCGTACGTCATCTTTTACGTTCAAAAACAGTCCACTCAATATTGCAGAGATCGCGGATGAGCTAAAGGTAGACCACATTCTCGAAGGCAGTATCCGAAAAGCGGATAACCGGGTGCGAATTACCGCTCAGTTAATAGATGCGGCTACCGACCGCCACCTTTGGTCGGATACTTACGACCGCGAACTCGAAGATATTTTTGGTATTCAGGATGAAATTGCCAATGCCATTGTTGATGCCCTGCGCACCGAACTCGGTGTTTTGGTTGATTCGGACAAGGTTTCGGCAGAGGTTGTCACTGAAAACCTTGATGCTTACCAGCTTTACCTGAAAGCGCGTGGCCTGTTCCTTGCGCGTGCCGAACTTCCAACTGCTATTGCCCTTTTTGAGCAAGCAGTCGCACTCGACCCTGATTTCGCGCAGGCGTGGGCCTACCTGGCGGCTATTTATTCAATCATGGAATCATGGAATCATTTCGACCGGCCCTATATGGATCTGGCTTCTCAAACCGCAGAGATAGCTCTGGAAAAAGATCCTACATTGTCCACTCCCTGGGCCGTCAAGTCCCAGGTGGCTAATGACAGGGGGAACCCGACTGCTGCTATGAGGTTCATAAACAAGGCAATAGAGATCGATCCTGAAAATGCCACACACTATCTGTGGCGTGGTATCGATATCTCAACATTGGGCTTTCAGCAAGAGTCTGTTGCCGATCTTGAGCGATGCCTGGAACTGGATCCGGCCTACGAAAACTGCCGGCGCCATCTGGCATATACCAAATTAATCCTAAACGAGACTGAAGCCGGACTGCGCCTGTTTCAGGAAGGCGCGGAGCGTGGCTATAACGGAGCAAATAGCTGGTATATCCAACGCTTGATGTCCATAAGAGAGCGTGAACTGGCCGTTCAGTTAGTCTGGTCCGGCGAGGAAATCGGTTCGCTGTGGCCAGGCAGGGAATTACTCGATGCCATGGAGTTCCCGAACCGCGATCACTCTAAAGGGCTGGCAAAGCTGGAGACTTACGTTGAAAGCTCCGGCCAACACATCGCAGTATCCTCAATGTATTACGCCATTTTTGGTGCTTATCATCGTGTGGAAGCCGACCCTGGCTTCCCTCGCTGGATCTGGCTGGATGAAAACGCAGGCTTCCGCCAATCAAGTTACTTCAAACCACACGTGGAAGAAATGGGCCTGCCCGAGTACTGGCGCACCAATGGTTACCCACCAGGCTGCCGCGCTGTGGGCGATGAGGATTTTGAATGTGATTAGCTTCTTCGACGAATTGAAGAGAAGAAACGTGGTTCGCGTGGGTGTGGCCTATGGTGTGGCTGCCTGGGTGCTTTTGCAGGTCTCCGATTTGATTTTGGAGAACATCAAAGCGCCGGACTGGGTCATTCAGGCCATGATGCTCGTAGTGCTGATCGGCTTTATTGCTGCCTTAGTCATTGCCTGGGCCTACGAATTGACGCCCGAAGGCATCAGGAAAGAGGCTGATGTCGACCGCACGCAATCATTAAGCCCCGATACCGGTCGAAAACTGGATCGCATTATCACCGGCTTCCTGGTACTGGCTGTTGCCTACTTCGTTTATGAACGCCAGACAATGCAGCCTGTTGCCCAGATTGCCAAGCCAGTTGTTATCCAACAAGAAACCGTCGAAGTAGAAACGTCTGCAGAACCTTCAATTGCTGTTCTACCGTTTGCAGACATGAGCCCCGACAAAGACCAGGAATATTTCTCGGACGGCATCTCGGAAGAGCTTTTGAACCTGCTGGTTCGTGTGGATGGCCTCAAGGTCGCCTCTCGCACCTCTTCATTCGCTTTCAAGGGCAGTCAACTCGGCCTGGCAGAAATCGCCAACAATCTAAAAGTGGACCATGTCCTTGAAGGTAGCATCCGCAAAGCGGATAACCGGGTACGTATCACAGCACAGTTGATTGACGCGGCAACGGATCGCCACCTGTGGTCAGACACCTATGACCGCGAACTGACGGATATTTTTGGTATCCAGGACGAGATCGCCAATGCCATAGTCGATGCCCTCAGGGCTGAGTTGGGCATGCTGGAGAGTGCTGAAAAAATCACTGTTGAAGCTGACACAGCAAATATCAATGCTTACGAGCTTTACCTGCGAGGCCGTGCGCTGTTTATCGCCAGGGACCGGCTGGAGGAAAGCATCCGTCTTCTTGAACAGGCTGTTGAGCAAGACCCCGGTTTTGCGAGAGCCTGGGAAAGCCTGGCTGCGGTTTACGCTGTGGCGACAGCCTGGGGAGTTTACGATCGCGACTACGATTCATTGGCCCTGGACGCGGCAGACCAGGCCCTGGCACTTAATCCCAACTTGTCCATGCCGTGGGCAGTCAAGGCGGAAGAGACCAAATTGGGTTGGTCGACCTCACTGGACTATTACCAAAAAGCGATCTCCAATAACCCCAAAAACACGACTGCCTTGCTCTGGCGCGGTATTGCATGGTCAAACCTTGGTTTTAACGACAAAGCGATCTCTGACGTTACGGCCTGCCTGGAAATCGACCCCTACTATGAGAATTGCCGGCGCCACCTGGCCCTGTTCATCCTGATAAAGGGTGATATAGACCGGGCGATAGAGCTCTGGGATATCTCAGCAGAGCGTGGCTTTGCGGGATCAACTGAAAATTTTGCGCACGTACTGATTGAGCGCGATCGCCGATCCACCGTAGCCTTGTCCATGTGGATATTTGGAATGGAAAGAACTTTCCCAATGAAGCTGATACTGGACGCTGTCGAATTTCCGGAACGCGATCATTCAACCAGTGTGAAACGGTTTCTCGACTGGATTGACGCCCAGGGCGAATCACCCGAGTACTGGATGGATGTGTTGGTGCTAATGCGCAACTACGACCATATGCAGAGTGATAGTGATAGTTACTGGAATCTCTGGCAATGGCTGGACATCCATACGGAGTTTCGCCACTCGGAACGGTTCCGGAAGCTTTACAAAGAGATGGGCATTCTTTCCTATTGGCACGAACATGGCTTCCCGCCGCAATGCAGGCCGGTTGGTGAAGAGGATTTTGAGTGTGACTGACGTTTACAGAATCAATTCACCTGTAGGAGCGAGCCTTTGCTCGCGATCTCTTCTTGTGGGCCTTACACGGAGTCTATCGAAGGGTGTAGGAGCGAGTTACCACTCGCGAGCTCTTTTTGTGGATCGTGCATTCGTTAAAAAATCGCGAGTGGTAACTCGCTCCTACACAGATTCGATATTTGGAGAAATGTTTTGAGTATCTTTGAAGAATTAAAGAGACGAAACGTAATCCGGGTTGGCGTGGCCTATGGCATCGCCGCCTGGTTCCTGTTGCAGATATCAGACCTTGTGCTGGAAAACATTGCAGCCCCAGATTGGGTGATGCAGACCATCATGCTGGTGCTGGCAATTGGTTTTCCCGTCATCGTGCTTTTTGCCTGGGCCTTCGAAATGACCCCGGAAGGCATCAAACGTGAAAAAGATGTGGACCGAACCACGTCCATCACAAACCAAACTGGTCGCAACCTGGATCGGATGATTATCGGCGTGCTGGTGATTACCGTTGGATATCTGTTGGTAGACAAACTCGTAATACAAAAGGGGTCAGAGCCCTTTTCCGTTGAAACCGCGAGTCAGACTGTAAATGAAGAAGACGGAAAAAGGGGTCTGACCCCAGATGAGGGTCCATCAGTAGCAGTCCTTCCCTTCGTCAACATGTCCGGTGACCAGGAAAATGAATATTTCTCAGATGGCCTCACCGAAACCCTGTTACACATGCTCGCCCAACTGCCTGACCTGAGGGTCGCAGCCCGAACCTCTTCATTTGCATTCAAGGGTCAAAACAAGGACATCACCGAAATCGCCGAAGCCCTGAATGTGGCGCATATTCTCGAAGGTAGTGTTCAAAAAGCCGACAACCGGGTGCGTGTGACGGCCCAGTTAATCAAAGCTGAGGACGGATCACACGTCTGGTCACAAAATTACACCCGGCCGCTGGAAGATATTTTCGCCATTCAGGACGAGATTGCCGAAGATGTTGCCGATGCCCTGGGGGCTTCCCTGCTTGCAGGAACCACTACAGTTGCCAGCTTGGCAACAAGTAATCTCAGTGCCTATGACAACTATTTAAAAGGCCTGGAACAACAGGCGATTTTCTCCTATGGCAGCCTTGGATTGGCTGAAAATCATTTCAAACAGGCATTGGTCAGTGATCCCGGTTTCACCGATGCCCGTCTTTCCCTGGTGCGTAATTATCTTTACA
>JBLHGQ010000195.1:0-4264 GCA_047614505.1 Rhodothermales bacterium
GACTGCCACCGGCTTTCAAGTCACCGGGAACATCAGGAATGTAGCGATAGAACCCGGCGTGCGGGCTGCGGTCTTCAGTCATGTAAACAATTCCGGTAAGGGGATCAACGGTTGCTGCTTCGTGCCAGAATTGACCCATATCCCAGATTGGCTCCGGCTCACTCAAGCCGTCAGTGCCAACCTCAAAAACGTAACCATGGTGTTTTTTTGCATTTCCGATTGACCAGTATTTTTGACGGTTTTCTATGCCATGGTGGGCCAGGTCGGGTGAATATATGCCCTCTTCACAGGACAACCAGGTGCCCCAAGGGGTGGTACCGCCGCCGCAGTTGTTCAAGGTGCCGCTCAAGCTAATAAAGCTATGATCCAGCACTTCTTTGGAGGTATCAAATACCAGGTTCGTTGTGCCACCGCCAACAACATCCCAGGCTGTATCCGGATTTCCAAATGCCCCACTAGAGCCGCGTAACTCATGATTACGCACCAAAGTGACAAGCTTGCCGTCCTGTTTGATAACACCCATGCCATCAGCTTTACCTGGCGTGGCAAAACCATCGCTCATGGTCTGTCCGGCCCATGCAAATGTGTGATATCTGAACCCTTTGGGCAGCATCAGCAAAGGCAGGCCCGTCGTCTCATCCCGCACTGGAGAAAGAGGGCCAAATGCCGGGTGAATCGCCGGAGCAGCGCCCTTTTTTGCGAAATTACTTATCGCTGCAAAACCGAGCCCAAGGCCGCCTGCAGTAAGCAGCCCGGTATTTATAAAATCACGCCTGGATTGTGGTTTCCAAGTCATAACAATACCTAGCGGCCGAAGCTGCCGGGTGGTAAGGCCCCTTGCACCTGGCTCATCTTTTTCATCATCTTGGCCATGCCACCCTTGCCAAACTTTTTCATCATTTTCTGCATCTGACCAAATTGCTTAAGCATTCGATTAACCGCCTGAATATCAGTTCCAGAACCGCTTGCAATACGCCTCTTCCTTGATCCCCGGATGACATCCGGAAAATTTCTTTCCTGCGGAGTCATTGAGTTGATGATGGCGATCATATGACCGGTTTGGCGATCGTTCACTTTGTTGCGAACATGATCCGGAATCTCATTCATACCAGGCAATTTATCCATCATTCCACCAATTCCGCCCATAGTTTGCATTTGTTGCAATTGACTTTGGAAATCTTCAAGACTGAAGCCCTTTCCAGTTTTGATTTTTCTCGCAAGTTTTTCAGCAACTTTCTGGTCTACATTGCGCTGGACTTCTTCCACCAACGAAAGTACATCACCCATCCCGAGAATGCGTGAGGCGATCCGATCCGGATAAAATGGCTGAAGCGCATCTGTTTTCTCGCCCGTTCCAATGAACTTGATTGGCTTGCCGGTAATCTGGCGAACGGACAAGGCGGCGCCGCCACGGGCATCGCCATCGGTTTTGGTCAGAATCACACCGGTCAATGGCAATGCCTCATGAAATGCAAGAGCCGTGTTAGCCGCATCCTGGCCGGTCATGCTGTCAACCACGAACAGCGTTTCATGAGCACCTATTGCGGCGTGAACATCCCGAATCTCTTCCATCATTTTTGCATCAATATGCAAACGTCCGGCTGTATCGACCAACAATACATCCATGAATTGGCGTTTTGCCTGCTCAACTGCCTCGCGTGCAATTGCTACCGGGTTTTGGTCTGTAGAGGATGGGGAGAACACCGCTCCGACTTGAGTTGCCAGGGTTTGTAACTGATCGATCGCCGCAGGCCGGTATACATCACAGCTGACAACCATCACTTTCTTGTTCAGATCCTGAATCAGGTACCGTGCCAATTTTGCAGTACTTGTCGTTTTTCCTGAACCTTGTAACCCCGCTACCAATACAACAACGGGTGAAGCCGCATTTAAATCAAGCGCTTCGTTTTCATCACCCATAACCCGTACAAGTTCTTCGTGAACAACTTTGACCAGTGCCTGCCCAGGTGTCAGGCTCTTGAGCACCTCCTGACCAAGTGCACGATCACGGACCTGGGCTATGAAAGACTGAACTACCGGCAAGGCGACATCAGCTTCCAGTAACGCAATACGTACTTCTCTCATCGCTTCCTGAATTGAATCTTCAGTGAGTCTTCCCTTACCCCTGAGATTCCGGACGGTTTGAGATAGGCGATCAGTTAAATTATTAAACATTCATCACTCCGGACTTTGCTGTCGGGTATTATAACGATGACGGAGCAATCCTGAACTGAAGAATTGGAATGCATGAAATATTGTTAATAAGCACAGCAGTAGCCTATTTCAGCGCCGTGCTGTTTTTGTACTATTCCATACTTAGATCCTCGAATGGATTACGTACACTCGCGAAGTTGAGTACCTCGGCCGGACTCATGCTGCATGGCGTTGCCCAATATCAGCAATGGCTTGCTGTGGAAGTCACCGGGATCAACATCCTGAACATCTTGTCGCTTTGTGCTCTGGTAGTCGTCGCGTTACTGGTCACGTCCTTGTTTTTGAAGAAACCTATATTTGATGCCGGTCTTATTGCTCTTCCCATAGCAGTATTAGCTGTTGGCGCAGAATGGTTGCTAGATATTCCCGGAACTCAAATTGCTGAAGTTTCAACTGAGGTATCTGCGCATATTCTCAGCTCCATTCTGGCATTCGGTGTGTTAAGTGTAGCTGGGGTCTATGCACTTTTTGTTGCTTTGATTGATCATTTTTTGCGTCAACACCACCTCAACAGACTGATTCGCACTCTGCCCGCACTCGAAATTCTTGAAAGGCTTTTGTTTCAATTAATTGGTATTGGTTTTGTGTTGCTTACCATTTCATTGGGTACCGGACTGTTATTTGTCAGCGACATGTTCGCTCAACATCTTGCTCACAAAACAATTCTGTCGATCATTGCATGGTTAGTATTTGGTACTCTTCTTTGGGGTCGACGTTTCCGGGGTTGGCGAGGACGCGTTGCAGTCAGGATGACGCTTGCGGGAATATTGTTATTGCTACTATCCTATTTTGGCAGCAAATTGGTGCTTGAGGTTTTGCTTGATCGCAGCTGGCAAACCTGAAGACCGTAGAGGATTAATAAATTACATTGAACGATATCCCTCTTGGCAGTCTTTACACCACTTTAGTCATTCTGATTATTCTCTCCGGATTTTTTTCCAGTTCTGAGACGGGTCTCATGGCATTGAACCGCTATCGTCTAAGGCATCTGGCGAATAAGGGGCATTCGGGAGCTAAGCTGGCACAAAAACTGCTACTTCAACCCGAGCGAATAATCGGTCTCATATTGTTGGGTAACAATCTGGTCAACATACTTGCCGCATCAATCGCTACCGTGATTGCGATTCGCTTGTTTGGCGATAACGGCATCTGGATTTCCCCTCTGGTGCTTACTGTTGTTGTGCTGATTTTTGCGGAATTGGCGCCCAAAACCGTAGCGGCTTATCACCCGGAAAAAATAGCAATTCCGGCTGCCTACCCGCTCGCATTGCTGCTTAAATTGTTCTATCCGATCGTTTGGCTTATCAATGGAATTGTGAACCTATTACTTCGGCCTTTGGGCATCCGTACCAATGCCGAAATGCTTGAACGTCTCAATCGGGAAGAATTAAGAACACTGGTACAGGAAGGCGGGCAAATTTCAGACGACCATCAACGAATGTTGGTCAACATACTTGATCTTGAAAAGGCGGAAGTTGATGATGTAATGGTTCCGAGGGGTGAGATCGTCGGACTGGATCTTGAAGATGACTGGGAAGAAATACTTCAACAGCTCTCAAATACAGTTTATACACGTCTGCCCCTCTACAGAAATTCAATTGAAAACGTTGAAGGTTTTTTACATATCAGAACCATTATTTCGAAACTATCTCAACGCTCTCTCGAGTTTGATGACTTACTCAAGTATGCCAGAAAGCCCTATTTCATACCGGAAGGCACATCGCTGACCGGACAGTTGTTGGAATTTCAGCAAAAAGAACGTCGTCTTGGGCTAGTGGTTGACGAATATGGTGATATCCAGGGACTCGTAACACTGGACGATATCCTTGAAGAGATTGTTGGAGAATATACAAGTGAAGGAAGGGGGCGTTCGAGAAGTGTTCGCAAGCTTGCTGATGGTAATTTTCTGGTGGATGGTACAGCTGGTATAAGAGCGCTAAACCGACGGATGGGCTGGAACCTACCCCACAATGAGGCGCATTCATTAAGTGGGCTGCTCATCGAAGAACTCGAGGCAATCCCTGAGGGCAAAGCCAGCCTGAAAATTGGC
>JBLHGQ010000196.1:0-4209 GCA_047614505.1 Rhodothermales bacterium
TTTTTCCATTGTTCCGCCAATCGCGTCGCTAATGATTTCACTCATGATGTGGGTGGCATTTACACCGTGACCAGAATATCCCTGAGCGTAGTAGACATTATTTTTAATGCGCCCCAACATCGGAATACGGTTCAGCACGATACCGATCTTGCCACCCCATTCGAAATCAATCCGGGCATTTTCCAGTTGTGGATAAACCTTGAGCATACGTGGCCGGATAGAAGCTTTGATGCTTTTCGGGTCGCGACCGGAATAATTACAACGCCCACCGAATAACAGTCTTCCATCGCTGGAAAATCGATAATAATCAACGATTTCGTTGGAATCACAAACCGCCAGGTCCTGTGGGTTTATCTCTTTAAGCAAGTCAGCTGACAGTGGTTCGGTGCCAATGACATAACTGCCCGCGGGAAAGGTAAGCCCGGAAAGGTGTTTTGCTTCGAGCCGGTGATATGCATTGCCAGCCAGTACCACGGTATTGGCAATTATTGCTCCATTTTCAGTCACAACCCGGGGTTTGGCACCATGCTGGATTTTAGTTACTGGAGAATTTTCAAAAATTTTAACGCCAAGGTTCTCTGCAGCACGCGCTTCACCAATACACAGGTTGAGTGGGTGGAGGTGACCGTTGCGCATGGTCAGGAAGCTACCGGGATAAAGATCAGTTCCCAGTGTTTCCCGGGTCTCGCTCCTGTCAAGAATCCGGTATTCAAAGGGATGATTAAATTTGGCCAGATTGTCGTTTTGCTTTTCGAAATACGCTATGTGGCTTTCTTTTGCTGCTACCTCGATGTAGCCGTTTTTCAAATCGCAATCAATGCCATATTTCTCGACCCGGCCATGAATAATTTCGTGACCACGCCAGGTCAGGTCATAGAGCATCTTCTCGTAGCCCTCACCAAGCTTTGCCGCGATTTTCTTGTCACTGGAAAAACCATGAATTAATTGACCGCCGTTTCGACCGGATGCACCCCAGGACACTTTGTTAGCTTCAACTACAGCTACAGAGTAACCACGCTCAGCCAGGGTAAGCGCTGTGGAAATGCCGGTAAATCCTGCGCCCACCACGCAAATATCTACCTGTTGTTCGCCTCGTAATTCCGGATAATCTGTTTGCCAGTTTGCTGTGGCAGCATAGTAGGAGGAAGTATGGGGCTGTTTCTGTTCTTGTTCTCGCATGGCGCGTAGATTAACGTAAAATCTCTCGTTGTATACAGGGTGTTATGACGAAAATGATTAAAATCAGGCTGGAATAATTGAAAACGTTTAAAAGCGCAATCCAAAGTGGCAGGTTGGCCCTGACCGCGGAACTTACCATCAAACGTGAATATACTGCAGATGATGTTCTGCGTGAGGCCCGGCGACTGTCTGAACAAGTAGATGCAGTGCAGGTGACGGACAATCCCTATGGCTGGGCGCAAATTTCAGCAGTTGCAGCAGCGAGCATACTATTGCACAACGGAATTGATGCCATCCCCATTCTAACTTGCAGGGATCGAAATCGAATTGCGCTGAAAAGTGATCTGCTGGGTTTAAGAGCATTGGGTGTCAGCAGTATCCTTCTTACCCGGGGGCACCAGGTGCCACAGGATCATGAAATTCAGACGATGGCGGTGTTCGATACCACCGGGCGGGAATTGATGGCCATGGCCGAAGAAATTCGACTGGACACAGATTTTGGCCCCAAACGCGAATTTTTCATTGGTACCGGGGCGCGGGCTTTCAGGCCCAAACGAAGTTGGCAGGCCGAATCTTTAAAATCCCGGGCAGCTGCAGGTGCGCAGTTTATGCAAACGCAGCTGTGTTTCAACATGGACATTTTGCGCCGTTATATGCATATGTTGGTGGAGCTGAAATTGACCTGGGACTATTCGGTAATGGTATCACTCGCTGTGCTTCCATCTGCTGAGACGGCCCGGTGGATAAAACAGAATATGGCAGATTCACTGGTGCCAAAAGCCCTGATTGAACGGCTTGAGGGAGCGGCGGACCCGAAACATGAGGGCATTCAAATTTGTGCAGAACTGATGCAGGAAATAGCAAAAATTCCCGGCGTATCAGGTATTAACCTAATGACTGTTGGAGACAGTGATTCAATTGTTGAGGCAATCGAAGCCTCAGGGCTTGCGGGCAAAAAGCTGCAAGAGGATACTGATAGCGCTTCTTGAGATAGCAGAATGCAGATGCAGTTGATCACAAAACACTTTCATGAACCGGTCGGCCTTTGGTATCACGGGGGCGCTTTTTTATATGCTCTTTGCGGGTATACATTTGGTATTTATGGTCTTTTTTCTGATGAAGTATTGACCAATTTATTTTCAACTCTGTTATTGGCACACGCAATGATCATTGCCGCTTACCTGATTCATGAATGCGGGCATAACACAATTTTCCGCAGCAATAATGCCAACGCTTACCTGGGGCGCTTACTGAACTGGATCTGCGGGTCCTGCTATGGAACATTTGAAGACATCAGGTATAAGCATTTTCGTCATCACATGGATAATGATGACTCGGTCTGGTTTGTGTACGAGGAATTCTTTGAAAGGCATCCGGTGATAACGAAATTAACTGAATGGCTGGAGTGGGCATATATACCTGCGCATGAATTCCTGATGCACGGCATCATGATGTTTTCGGCCTTTATCATTCCTCAAAGGCGTTCCCAACGGCTCAGGCAATCGATCGTTATTCTGATCAGATTCAGTATATTCATCACCGTCGCAGTGCAGTGGCCTAAAGTAGCGATTGGCTATGTAATCGCCTATGTTTTGATGATGCATGTGCTGAGGTTTATGGATGCGCTGCAGCACGACTATGGTTCCAACCCAAGCTTGTTTGATGAAAGCGCGCCATCGAGATTTGGTGGACGCGCCACCGAGCAGGAGCATACCTTTTCCAACCCGATCAGCTTTAAATACACATTGCCGAACTGGCTGGTTTTGAATTTTGGCTTCCACAACGCACACCACAAACGTCCCACGGTGCCCTGGTATCGTTTACCTGCCTATTACAAAGAGAATATCAGCGATAACCCGGGCTCAGTGATTCCATTTATCCAGCAATTGCGAATGCATCACTACCACCGGGTCTATCGCGTGCAGCATGTTGGTGGGCCCTTTGATGATATGCAGGATGTTGCGAAGGATGCTTATTTGGAGGCGGGTCGCCGGGGATTTCTTTATGGCGGTAATGCTGTGTCTTTCCTGACTCCTTTTTAGGAAATAGCAATCAATGCAAGAACTCGAAGTCTTTCAGTCCCTGTGGGCCATGGAGCAGCGAATCCCAGGTCAGGCCGAGCGCCCGATGGAGGAAAATTTCCGCATGGCCTCCGAAGCCGGTTATCACGGTCTGTGTATTGATCCCGCGGTTGATGAAATCGAAAAGTCACTGGCGCTCAAACCCCTGTTCGATGCATATGGTCTTAAATGCATGGTCAATGCGTTTCCCTACTCAGTAGAAGAACTCAAACCTATTCTGGAAATGTCTGCGGAGCTCAACGCCAGCCTGGTAAACGTCATTGGGGGTGTAATGCCCTTAACCGTGGCTGAAGGCGTTCCCGTTGTTCATCAATGGATGCGAGACGCGCAAGATACGGGTATGGAGCTTTTATTCGAGACCCACCGTGATTGCACACTCAATGACCTTCATTACACGCTACAACTCATCGAGCAAGTACCTGAAATGCGGCTGTGCGCGGACTTATCGCATTACGTAATTGATCGTGAAATGAGTTTGCCACTGAGGGAATTTGATCAAGCTGCCATACGCACGATTCTTGAACGGTCCGATTGCTTTCAGGGCAGGGTTTCAAATGCAGAGCAGATTCAGGTTCCAATCGAATTCCCACAACACAAGCCCTGGGTGGATCAGTTCCGGCTATGGTGGGAAGAGGGCATTTCGATCTGGCGGCAACGCAATGAGCAAAATGCCCGCTTGATTTTTCTATGTGAACTTGGCCCCCCGCATTATGCGATTACCGATGCTCAAGGACTTGAGCTTTCAGACCGTTGGGAGGAAGCGCTTCTAATTCGTTCCTGGGTTGAGGGTATCTGGGAAAAACTCAGTGCTGCGCAGATTTAATATGTCGGCCCAGCCATAGATAACCAAGCACCCCAAGCAACAGGTTTGAGACTGTGCTTGCTGCAAACAGACCGGGCAGATCAAACAGGCTGCGACCCAGAAAGGCAAGCGGTAAAAATACAAAAA
>JBLHGQ010000197.1:0-4189 GCA_047614505.1 Rhodothermales bacterium
CTTTACGGTTTCAATCAGATCCTTAAGGTTTTTGGGGTCGCTTGGGTCAGGGTGATGGTTCGGGAAGGAACCATCTACCTCGTCAAACATCGGTAGTACTTCAGCACCAATGGAACGTAAAATATCTGCTGCACAGATGCCGCCGATTCCATTACCACAGTCCGCGACCACCCTAAGAGGACGCTCCAGCTGGATGTCTCCGGCAATTCTGTCGCGGTATGCGTCCAGAACTTCCTGTTTTGTGACATTCCCGTTGCCAACTCTCAGGCCACCGGCTTCAATTCGCTTATACAGGCCCGAAATATTTTCACCGGCCAGGGTTTTGCCACCCATCATTACTTTGAAACCGTTGTAATCAGGGGGATTATGGCTTCCGGTTACCATCACGCCGGATCCGCTGCCGGATTCGTAAGCTGCGTAATACAAAACGCCGGTCGGAACTGCGCCAATATCCACCACGTCACAGCCTGTGGACGAAATTCCTTCGATCATGCCCTTTACCAGGTCCGGACCGGAATGACGACCATCCCGGCCAACCACAACAGGTGTAGCCTCAGCCTCAAGTGCCAGAGAACCAATGGCCTGGCCCACCTGACGGGCAACGCCGCTATCGAGTGTTTTGCCGACAATTCCACGAATATCATATTCCCGGAATATTTCCGGTGAAAGTTCAACCGGCATCTGCGCAGGACGAAAGTTGCGTCGACGCTCATCTACATCAAATGACAGATCGGGCAAAGAAACCGCTGGCAGCTCCGGTTCGGGTACAGGTTCTGGTTCAATCTTGACCCCTTCTTCCACTGCAGCTTCCACTTGAGAACCTTCAGATTCAAATTCTGCGTCGTGCAGATTCTCCGGCAGTTCAACAAGTTCTGTGTCGGGATGTAGCTGACGTCGTCGTTGCAATATGCCAAAAGCGAGCAACATTGCACCTAGTAGAAAAACCATCAGGCGTTGAAAGCCGCTAAAACTGGACGAGCTAACCTGGCGTGGGACAAGCACGTTAAAAAGTGACCCCCCCACCGGTATCTTGCTCAACGCCAGAACATCTGAACGGTCACCGTAAGAACTGATAATGCCCGGAGTAAACTTTCCGTGGTCTTGTTGCAGCGCAATATAGCCGCCCAGTGGCATCGTCATGTTAAAGCTGGACAGAATCATATCCGGAGCAACTTTGATCATCAGAAATCCGCTCAAATCGTCCGGCAAGCCAATGGTAACCATACCGGCGATAACCGACTCCCCGCCACTGTTGAAGATCTGCACAGGTGCAAAAATGCTTTTTCTGGCGGCTAACATCATATCAATTGCAATCCAGGCGTTATCGCCCAGTTCTTCCTCGTTTTTCAAATAGTCCGCTGGCTGATAAAGCTCAATTCCTCTGAATTCGGTTGCCCGACCTGCCAGATACTGGCTCAGGTCGTTGTTTGCCTGGGGGTCTGTAAGTGCCATTTCAGCGAGGCTGGTGACTTGCGGGTCATTCAACAAACGTTGAAATGAGACCACCGCTTCACGCAATTGCGCAGCAGCGCGTTCACCTTGCTGGTATGCATTTGCAATGCTTCTTTCCCCCGACGAACCGGAAAACAATAAAAAAGTCATGAGCAAAATGAGCGATAAACCAATCGCAATAAAAACTATTGGGTTTCTTAAAAACGCAGGAGTGTCCGCACTCTCCAGACCTTCGATTTTCAAACTAGGTTTCATGATTGTCCTGTATGTCCGAAACCACCGGCGCCCCTGTCGCTGGTTTCAAATTGATTAACTATTTCCCACTTCGCCTGCGCAATCGGTAAAAAAACCAACTGCGCCATGCGCGCCCCTGCTTCGATTGAATACGGCTTATCCGAACGATTCCAGCAGGATACAAATACCTGACCCTGATAGTCACTATCAATTAATCCGACCAGATTGCCTAATACAATTCCATGTTTGTGCCCCAATCCGGAGCGGGGGAGTATGACCGCTGCCAAACCTGGGTCTTCAATGTGCATTGCGAATCCGGTAGGTATAAGCACGGTTTCACCTGGTTGTACTGTCAAAGTACTGTCTACACAGGCACGTAAGTCCATCCCGGCAGAGCCGATGGTTGCATACTGGGGAAGAGGAATCTCCTTCCCTAAACGTGGGTCAATTATTTTTATTTGAAACGAGTTCACGCCCTGCATCCCTCAGAGTGATACACCGGATCACACATGAGTGCACATGATAACAAGGCGCGGCGATGAAATCTGCAAAGCAATCAACCTACAGGAACCATGGCATTACTTCACTATTGTAAAAACCCTGCCGACGTCATAGTCGATCTATGAATAAAATGGCCACCGCACGAATACCGAAGACGCCTGATCCCGCGGGGAATCCTTGTCCCGAAGAAGTACCTTTTGAGCCTGCTAAATTGTCAAATCAATGCCTGCTGACCGAGTTTCTATCCTTGAGCGTTCTACCCGAAGAAGCCGAGAGTATCGCAAAGCAATGGCTGCAACTATCGGGAGGCTTCAGGCCCTTATGTCAGTCAATGGAAAATGGTGTGCTTCCAGCGCAATATGACCATTCAGCTTCTGAATTTAAATGGATCAGAACATTTCAAATTTTTGGTGAAATATTCACCCGGCAGCTCGCTGAAAGTCTGCAACGTGGAACACCACTTACCAGTCCTGCTGACACGCTGAATTACCTCCAGCGCTGCTTGCAAGGCAGGCGACGTGAAATTTTTCATTGCATGTTTCTTGATACCCGCCATCGGGTAATCTGTCACGAGGAGCTTTTCCAGGGCTCTATTGATGGCGCCTGCGTTTATCCCAGAGTTGTGGCAGAGCATGCCTTACGGAACAATGCGGCTGCCGTAATTGTGGCGCACAACCACCCATCAGGGGTAAGCGAGCCAAGCCTCGCAGACCAGGCAATTACGCGTCGTTTAAAGGATTCATTGGCATTACTGGAAATTCGCTTGCTAGATCACTTTGTAATTGGAGATGGCAAACCTGTCTCTATGGCTTCCAGGGGAATGCTTTAAGATGAGACATAGAGCGGTTTTCCTTGCATACAAAGGGTGCTTGGGGTATAAAGTCCCGCTCATTTTTCAGCAATAACAACGGAATAGTCAGATGGCCAGAGTATGCCAGGTAACGGGCAAAAAACCGATGAGTGGAAACAATGTTTCGCACTCCAACATCAAGAGTAAGCGACGCTTTCTTCCCAACCTTCACAACCACCGTTTTTGGGTGGAAAGTGAAAATCGTTGGGTGAAACTACGCGTTTCTACAAAGGGTATGCGTATTATTGACAAGAAAGGTATTGATACCGTTCTGGCCGATATGCGCGCCAGCGGCAATAAAATCTGAGGAGCACTGAACCATGGCAAAATCATCACGCGAAAAAATCCGCCTGGTTTCCTCAGCAGAAACCGGTCATTTTTACACTACGGATAAAAACAAGAGAACCATGCCGACTAAAATGGAGATCAAAAAATTTGATCCTGTTGTTCGCAAGCATGTGATCTATAAAGAAGCAAAAATAAAATAGTAGAACGTCAAAATTTAGAGCTTCACGTTTCTCGAAAGCCCGCCTGATCTAGCGCGGGTTTTTTTGTGCCCTAATTTAGGCAACCTCCAGTACCAGGTTTCCCCATCGGTCTGGCCTGGCTGTCCAGCCCGGTGCCAACCAGACGGTTGAACCAGCCTCGCTGATGATTGCAGGCCCTTCTAGTGACTCACCTGGCAACATTGAGTCCCGGTCGTAAACGGCAATTAACGACTTCATATCTGCCATATAAATCATTTGGGCCTCAACAAGGACTGCAGGTGGTGTGGTTTCCTCAAGCCGAGTCATGGCCGCCGTCACTCGCGCAGCAAGTCGTACATTTACAAGTTCTATTTCCAGCTCCAGGCAATGGCCGCTGGCGGCCAAATGGGCTTTATGAAACTTTTCAGCATGATTTCCCCCGCCTACAAAATCGATCAGAAACCCTGAGCTTTGACCTTTGTAGCGTAGCTCCATTCTTTGCCGGAACTTAAGCGTAGAAATATCAACATTTTCCTGCTCAAGCTGTCCGGTGGCATCGGCCTTAAGTGAATCAAAGTATTCCTGCAGAGCCTCATCATTCAACACACTGATGTCTTTCAATACGGCGCTGGACAGATCCCTGCCCGGTTCACTGGCCAGCATGCCCTGAGCAGAGAGAACACCG
>JBLHGQ010000198.1:0-4056 GCA_047614505.1 Rhodothermales bacterium
GTCTGGCCAGCATGGCATGATCGCGCTTATCTGCTGCAAGCCCCGCCTTTCCATATGCCTCACTAAATGCAGCAAACCGATAGTCTGTAAGCAGGGGAGTGTGGCCGAAAATTTCATGAAAAACATCTGGCTCTTCCAGATACGCCATGTCCTCGCGTCTGCGGATAAACGTTGCTGCCGGGAATTGGCGATTGGCCAGTAATTTAAAAAAGCTTGTGAAATTTATCAGTGCCGGAACTGGTGTCACGGACCATCCTGTGTAGTCCTGTAACACCTCATTAATTTCAGTCAGTTGGGGGATTCGGTCATGGGGGAAATCCATCAGGTGCAGGGCCTGGATATACTCATTGCAGGCATGATCGGGCAACAAAGGGTATTGATTGGTGATCAGGTCGTGCCAGACCTTATTCTCATCATCTGTATATTTAATAAAGCCCTTGCTATCTGGCTGTTTTGAATCGTATCGACTTTGAATTCCCATGTAGGAAATAATATACCAAGGTCTTGAGGTTTGTTTATCAAATATTGCCGATTAGTTCGTTAAAATGGTATATTCATTTTGCTAAATGCGTATTTTTTGAAATAAATTAACCTTAGTATGAATTCGAGGTTTCCGATGGACAAAACTGATCACAAAATTCTCGATGAACTGCAAAAAAACGGACGATTGTCGAGCCAGGCTCTTGCCGCAAAAGTAGGACTATCTACTTCCCCATGTTGGAGACGGGTGAGAAGAATGGAAGAGGAGGGTGTAATCGCCGCAACTGTCGCCATTCTCAATCCGGTAAGTGTTGGTCTGAATGTCATTGCCTTTGCACAGGTCTCGCTAGAGGATCATCATCCGGATTCGGTGGCTGAATTCGATCGAATGGTAGAAGACCTGCCTCAAATTCTGGAATGTCATGCAATGAGCGGTCAGCATGATTATCAGCTTAAGGTTATTTGCGAAAGTATAGGTGCATATGATGAACTGCTCAGCCAGCAGATTCTCAGGGTTAAAGCTGTGCATACAGTCAACACCAGTTTTGTGTTGAGAACCAATAAGAGCACTACAGCTCTGCCACTTCGTCCTTGAACGCGATCAAATCAGGCAGGCGATTTCGTCAAAGGCATTGCCCTTTTTCTCAACGACCGAGTTACAATGCCGCCCTTGTTGTTGTGGCTTATGAGCCACGCATCCCTTATCTGATTTCATCATCCAAATAAACAAGGTACGCAGACGTGAAGCCGTCCCAAAAACCTGCTAATCCAAACTTTTCATCAGGCCCCTGTAGAAAACGTCCTGGTTATGATATTTCGTCGTTGGATTTATCTGCATTGGGGCGCTCTCACCGTTCGGCACTGGGCGCAGGGATACTAAAATCTGCCTGTGTCCAAACCGCGGAAATTTTGGGGTTACCACATGACTACCGGGTTGGAATTGTGCCGGCATCAGATACCGGTGCGATGGAAATGGCAATGTGGTCAATGCTGGGCGCGCGGCCTGTTGACATATTTTCCTGGGAGTCATTCGGGAAAGGCTGGCTGAGCGATGTTACGCAGCAACTGAAACTCAAAGATGTTAGATCCTTTGAAGCTGATTACGGTGATCTACCGGAGCTCGATGAGGCTAATGACGATCACGACATCGTTTTTACCTGGAACGGCACAACTTCAGGTGTTTGTGTTCCTGATGGTGATTGGATTAGTTCAGAGCGGAATGGGCTGACTTTTTGCGATGCAACCTCTGCAGTATTCGCCATGCCCTTGCCCTGGGAAAAACTTGATGTTGTGACCTATAGCTGGCAGAAGGTACTGGGCGGGGAAGGCGCTCACGGTGTATTGATTCTGAGCCCACGCGCAGTTGAACGTCTGGAATCCTGGACTCCCAGCTGGCCGATGCCAAAGATATTTCGACTTACAAAAAATGGAAAACTGATCGAGGGAATATTTGAAGGGTCAACCATCAACACGCCGTCAATGTTATGCGTTGCAGATTACCTCGATGCGCTCCAATGGTTGAACGAGGAAGGTGGTGTTGCAGCCGGAATCGAACGAAGCCGAACGAATCTTGAGGTTATAGAATATTTTGTCGATAGCCGGGACTGGATTCATTTTCTGGCAAAAGACCCTTCAACCCGTTCCAATACCAGTGTCTGCCTGGTGCTGGATATGAAAACTGAGTTGGTTAAGAAAATGGTGAGGCTTCTGGCCGAAGAGAACGTTGCTTATGATATTGGTGCCTACCGGGATGCTCCCGCGGGCTTGAGAATCTGGTGTGGCGCGACTATTGAGAAAGTGGATCTGGAGTTATTAATGCCGTGGCTAGATTGGGCCTATTGGCAGCTAAGGGAGCAAGGTTGAACTATGTATAGGATAAAAATATTCAACGCGATTTCATCAATGGGTCTGGAGCGCTTTAATGACCGCCAGTTCCAGCTTGGCTCGGATATATCAGATCCACACGCGTATATATTACGAAGCAAAAAATTGCACGAAGAGCCGGTTCCTGAATCCTTGCTGGCGGTCGCTCGCGCCGGCGCGGGCTACAACAATATCCCGGTTGCGGACTTTTCCAACAGGGGAGTGGTGGTCTTCAACACGCCTGGGGCTAATGCAAATGCTGTGAAAGAACTTGTCATGGCGGGTTTGATTCTGAGTTCAAGGGGTATTTTTGAAGGTGTAAATTATGTTCAGTCTCTGACTGGCATTTCTGATGCAACAGAACTCTCGATGCTATTGGAAAAAGAAAAGAAAAGGTTCGGTGGCAATGAAATTCATGGAAAAGTTCTCGGCATTATCGGCCTTGGCGCAATAGGCTCAATGGTGGCCAATTTGGCACTGGAGTTGGGTATGCGTGTGATTGGTTTCGATCCGGCGATTTCCGTGGAGGCTGCCTGGCAGCTTTCCAGTCAAGTGGAAAAAGTGGACAGTTTGCAGGCATTACTCACAGAAGTGGATTACATCAGTCTGCATGTACCGGCTAATAAACACACAATTGGTTTGTTAAATGAGCAATCACTGGCGAAAGTTAAGCCCGGCGCCAAGTTGCTCAATTTCGCCCGTGATCAGGTGGTCGATACTCAAGCCGTAATCGCGGCCCTGGATTCAGGGGTCCTGAGCAGCTATGCCACTGATTTCCCGGAACCCGCTTTGCTCGGAAGGAAAGACGCATTGTTGATGCCGCATATTGGTGCGAGCACTCAAGAAGCAGAGGAAAACTGCGCCGTAATGGCAGCAAATCAACTCATAGAGTTTTTGATTAATGGCAATATTGTCAATTCAGTGAATTTTCCCAATACAAGAATGAAGCGTAACGGTGGGCATCGAATTACGTTTTGCAACGAGAATATACCGCGTGTGCTCGGTACAGTGCTATCGGGTCTGGCAGACCGGAACATTAATGTACTGGATATGGTTAATCGTAGTAGGGGCGATATTGCATATAACATCATCGATGTGGAATCCCGACCAGATGCTGAAGTGCTTGCTGAGATTTTGAAAGCAGATGGTGTTAAAAAACTGCGTCTGATTTGAAACAGGCGCTTGGTGATATAGTTGTCTTTCACGCTTCTGGAACTGACTTATGAACCTTCTTACCGTTGTCATTATTCTGGCTCTACTGGCTACCATATTCACTCTTTTATTAGGACTGATGTCGCTCGGCCAGGGTGGTAGATTCGACAAGGATTTTGGCACGGGTTTTATGTGGGCCCGTGTGGGTTTGCAGGCTATTGCAATCGCGCTGTTGGTTTTTGCCCTATTCCTGCGTTAAGCGGACAAACTGACCCTTTCATCACAATAAATTACCCAGTATGTCGCAACTCGCTCAGCTCAATATCGCCAGCATGAAATATGCTGATAAGGATCCTCGGATGCAGGATTTTATCGATGCGCTTGATCCGGTAAACGCCACTGCCGATGCCAGCACGGGTTTTGTCTGGCGCATGAAATCCGATGTTGACAGTACGCCGGAACTGGAGCAATTCGAGACCAGTGGCTGGTTGGTCAATATGTCGGTTTGGGAGTCTTTAGAAGACCTGAAACGCTACGTTGCCACGCCTTTACATCTGTCAA
>JBLHGQ010000199.1:0-3968 GCA_047614505.1 Rhodothermales bacterium
TGCCATCGCGAATTGCTTCGGTTAGCACCGGTCTTGGATAGGTCGAGCACCCGGTAACTATTTTTGAAAGACGCCGTGTATACATCCATGTAGGCTCGTCCGCATCATCCCTGATGCGTATGCTTTCAAAAATTGTTTCCCGCTCCTCTCCTGATCTATTGTGCAAGATCCACGGATGCCAGAAATGGCGTAGGAGCGATGGTGCACTTGTTGTAGGAGCGATGGTGCGATTGCGGAGCAATTGCCATCGCGAATTGCCTCGGTTTGCACTAACCATGACCGAATGGCGTGGGAGTCTGGACCACCAATCGAGCTGTCCTAATTTGCAATATTGAGCTGCTCTAACCTCTCTTGAGTACCTACGTCATGCCATTCCCCTCCATGAATCTCTCCGGTGACCAGATGTTGATCTATCACTTGACGCAGCAGCGGAACAACTGACCATTTGCCCTTGGGGGCGCCTTCGAAAAACCGCGGATGATAGACACTGATGCCACTAAAGGTGTGCATTGGAATCCCGCTGTTACGGATTCTTCCTGCTTGCAGAGAAAAATCACCTTTTTCCAACCATTCAGGATTCGAGACCAGTACCAGGTGTGCGTGGTCACATTTGATAGACCTCAATCGGGCGAAGTCGAAATCGCAAAATATATCTCCGTTTACAACCAGGAAAGGCGTCGAGCTGAGTAAGGGCAGGGCTTGTGCTATTCCACCACCGGTTTCCAGTGCACCTTCCGGTTCCCGGGAATATTGGATGGTTAAGCCCCAATGGTCGCCAGAACCGATGGCATCTTCAAGCTGGTTACCCAGGTGCCCAAGGTTGATGACCACCTCTTTGAAACCTGATGCCGCCAATCTGTCGAGGTGATGAAATATCAGTGCTTGTCCGGCAACTTTGAGCAAAGGTTTGGGTGTCGTGTCAGTGAGTGGTCTCAGGCGATCACCTCGCCCGGCAGCCAGGATCATGGCGCGCACTCTTCACTCCCGATCCATTCTGAGACCTCAGAGAACTGCGGGTACAGGGGTAGAACATCCAGAATGTATTGATGAAAACGGGGAATCATCTCCACGTAACCCTGTTTACCCTCTGTGTGTTTCAACTGTGCAAACCGCCCTACGATCCGTAGGTTTCTCTGCAAGCCCATCAGATCGCAGTAATAGACCCATTTATCTGCCGGGACCTGAGGAGCAACCATTAGTCTGAATTGTTCCATCCACTGCTCCAGCAATGGTCTTGGCCAGGCGATATACCGGTCCCAGATCAATGAAACAAAGTCATGCGTGACTGGACCGAGCAAGGCATCCTGAAAGTCGATTATTCCTGGACTGTTGTCTGAGGTTTTTAAAAGATTGCAGGAATGAAAATCCTTGTGGACAAAGGTTTGTGGTTGTTCCAGCGCCGCCTTCACCAGTTCTTCGCAGAACATCATCCAGCCCTGGCGTTGTTTATGGGCGATACAATAGTCGAGATGTCGGATGAGGTAGTGATCAGTAAACAGGTTCAATTCATCGAAGTACCGGTCTTCGTTATATATGGGCAAGCCCGTGCTATCCACTTCCTGAGCCATTTTTCTTAGTACAACAAAAGCTTCATCAAATATAGGCTGCGGAACATTTTCATCCAACACATCCCGATACATGAGATCACCAAGATCTTCCATCAGGATAAAGCCGCTATCAATGTCTACTTCAATAATTTCAGGAGCATGTAAGCCGGTTTTTCTTATTCGCTCACCAATATCCAGAAAACTTTTGCAATTTTCGATGGCCGGAGGCGCATCCATCAGAATTCGGAATTCTTCATCAATCCGCACTCTGAAATAGCGACGATGACTTGCGTCACCGGCGACAGGTATGAAGTCCATACTGACGTGAGTATATTTTTCAGACAACCAGTCATGCGCATTGATGATGCGCAAATCCATTTTTGGTGAGGTGCCGCTGGACTCCATAGATACTGCATTCTGAAGCAAAGCGTGCTGTCATGAAATGCCTGAGCCTCTTTTCCGTCGTCGGACTTTCAATATCAAACAATGAGTAATATAGGACTAATATGGTACTATATTGCCTCGTTTGTTCCTGAGACTGGAAAAACATGCTTCGTATCAGCAAATTAACGGACTACGCAATTTTGGTAATGGTGGAATTAAATGAGTGCCACGGTGAAGTGCTCAACGCACATGCCGTGGCTGATAACACACATCTGGAGCTACCCACTGTGAGCAAGATTCTCAAATTGCTTGCCAAAGCGGGCCTGGTGCAATCATTCCGGGGAATAAATGGTGGATACGCAATGGACAGATCAGCGGGCAGCATTAATGTTGCGCAGATTATTGCCGCAATTGAAGGACCGATTGCCATGACCGAGTGTAGTGTTGAAGTTGGTCTTTGCAGCCAGGAGCAGGTTTGTAGCATGCGCAGTAACTGGCGCCGGATCAGCTCAGCGGTCGCCCGTGCAATGGAAGGGGTAACGCTGGCCGAAATGTCGCGACCTATTCATAATCTTGCACCTTCGTTGAATATTGCGACTTTGAACTCATGAGTACAGAACAAACGGCAATTGAGTCAAGGCTCGAGCAAAAATACCAGCACGGCTTTGTTACTGACATTGAGTCAGATACAGTTGCGCCAGGTCTTTCTGAGGATGTGATTCGATTCATCTCAGCCAAAAAGGGTGAGCCCGAATGGCTGTTGGCTTGGCGGCTACAGGCATTTGAAATCTGGAAAGGGATGCAACAACCTGATTGGGCGCATCTGAAAATTGCTCCAATCGACTTTCAGGCCATTTCCTATTATTCAGCGCCTAAGAGGGATGAAGACCGGCCACAAAGCCTGGACGAGGTAGATCCCAAACTTCTGGAGACTTATGACAAGCTCGGCGTGCCTTTGCATGAACGTGCCCGGCTGGCCGGGGTTGCGGTAGATGCGGTATTTGATTCTGTTTCGGTCGGCACGACATTCAAAGCTGAACTTATGAAAGCAGGGGTGATTTTTTGTTCATTTTCAGAAGCGGTTAAAGATCATCCTGAGTTGGTGAAGGCCTATCTTGGATCGGTAGTCCCCCAAAGAGACAATTTTTTCGCCGCACTCAATTCTGCGGTTTTTACCGATGGTAGCTTTGTGTTTATCCCCAAAGGTGTGCGTTGCCCGATGGAGTTGTCCACTTACTTTCGCATTAATGCGGCAGAAACCGGGCAGTTTGAGCGCACCCTGATTATTGCTGAAGCCGGTAGCCATGTTTCCTATCTGGAAGGTTGTACAGCGCCCATGCGCGATGAGAATCAGCTACATGCTGCTGTGGTTGAATTGGTCGCCCTGGAAGGCGCAAACATTAAATATTCAACCGTTCAGAACTGGTATCCCGGCGATGAAAACGGGGTTGGCGGAATCTATAATTTTGTCACCAAGCGCGGTATGTGCAAAGAAGATAATGCGCGAATTTCTTGGACCCAGGTAGAGACCGGTTCGGCGATTACCTGGAAGTACCCAAGCTGCATATTGAAAGGCGACAACAGCGTTGGCGAGTTCTATTCAGTTGCATTGACCAATAACATGCAGCAGGCCGATACCGGCACCAAAATGATTCATTTGGGTAAGAACACACGCAGCACGATTATTTCAAAAGGCATTTCAGCAGGCCAGGGTCAAAACGCTTATCGGGGTCTGGTCAAGATGGCCAGAACTGCAGAAAACGCTCGTAACTTTACCCAATGTGACTCAATGCTGATTGGCAAGCGCTGTGGCGCACACACCTTTCCATATATTGAAGTAATGAACCCCACCGCGAAAGTGGAACACGAAGCTACGACTTCACGTATTGGGGAAGACCAATTATTTTATTGTCTGCAACGCGGGATATCTGAAGAAGATGCGGTTTCGATGATCGTAGATGGTTTCTGCAAGCAGGTATTTCGTGAATTGCCGATGGAGTTCGCTGTTGAAGCCAAAGCGCTACTGGAAGTCAGCCT
>JBLHGQ010000200.1:0-3888 GCA_047614505.1 Rhodothermales bacterium
ATACACCGTCAACTCTTCCCGGGTACCGGTGAAACAATGCACAACAAGGTCTGACAATTTATGCCGCCAGGATTTCAATATCGGATGGAAATCTACGTGCGCATCGCGCAGATGTAAGAACAATGGTAAGCCGGTATCAGCGCCAATCTGTAATTGGGACTCAAAGGCCTTAATTTGGTCCTGTCTTGGAGATAAATCGCGAAAATAGTCCAGACCGGTCTCACCCGCTGCCACCACCTCATCTTTTTCACAAAGTTCTCGGAGTAATCGATCGGTTTCACCGCTATATTGTGATGCATGATGAGGATGAACACCGGCAGTCGCAAATAACTGACCGGGCCGGGATCTTGCCAGTTCAAAGGCCGCATTGCTGCCTTGTGCACTGGCGCCGGTTACCACCATCTGAACGACGCCGGCGTTGACTGCATGAGCAATCACTTCGTCCCGGTCAGGGTCGAAGGTGTCGTGCGTCAGGTTGCATCCAATATCAATGAGATCCATAAAGTTATTCGAACCGTATTAATTGATTTCAAGTATTTATCTGGCGCGCATTGTATCGGGTTCTTTAGTGCAATATGTGAGTTAAGCCTTCAAAATAGCCGCATGACTTCGACAGCGCAATTACCTGGACGAGCGAAATGGAGTGCCTACTGGCGCCTCATGCGATTTGATAAGCCCATTGGCATACTGCTTTTATTGTGGCCCACCCTGCTGGCCTTGTGGATTGCGGGAGAAGGTCAGCCGAGCCTCAAAAACATATTGATTTTCTGTACCGGAGTTGTGCTGATGAGAGCCGCCGGTTGCATTATGAATGATGTCGCTGACAGGAATTTTGACCCGCATGTAGAGCGTACCCGCGCCCGGCCGCTGGCAGCAGGAGAGCTTACGGTGCGCGAGGCTATCGGAATGTTTCTGATATTAATGACAATGGCATTTTTGCTGGTGCTGCTGACCAATGCCTTGACCGTCAAACTGGCATTTGCTGGCGCAGCCCTGGCTTCAAGTTATCCGTTTTTTAAACGTGTGACACACTTCCCTCAAGTGGTATTGGGCGTTTCGTTTGGCTGGGGAATTCCCATGGCATTTGCGGCTGAGACCGGTCAGGTCGCAACAGTTGCCTGGTGGTTGTTGGCAATGAACATTGTCTGGTCGTTAATTTACGACACACTTTATGCAATGGTTGATCGTGAAGACGACATCGGCATCGGGATCAAATCAACTGCAATATTTTTTGGTCGCCATGACCTGTTGATATTAAGGGTTTTGAAGGTTTTGATGCTGTCGCTTTTGCTATGGATTGGGTTGATGCTTGAATTCAGTTGGCCCTGGTTTATCGGTATTGGAATTTCCGGATTATTATTCACTTTGCAACAGGTTTGGGTGAAAGACCGTGAACCGGCAGCCTGTTTCAAGGCCTTTCAGAACAACAATTGGATTGGGTTGATGCTTTTTATCGGCCTTTTGGGGCATTATTGGATTAAATAGCAAGGCGCCTCATGTCACAATTACTGAAAGAGCAAGCGCGAACCTGGCTGGACAAGCCAAGGATCGGGCATGCACGAGAATTTATTGCTGCGATGAACGATAGCCGCGGCTTTCACCACCCATGGTTGAACGCGCCGTGTGACCCGGAGTCCTGGCACAGATACCTCGAAAGGCTTGAACGTCCAAACGAAGACGGTTTTCTGATCCGGCTTACAGGTGACAACTCTCTTTGTGGTGTTGTAAACCTCAATGTCATTACCTACGAAGCCCTTTGCAGCGCATACTTGAGCTACTACGCGGTACAAAAACATGCAGGAAAAGGATATATGAAAGAAGGCCTGGGGCAGGTAGTTGAATATGCATTCAATGAAATGGGACTGCACCGGCTGGAGGCAAATATCCAGCCTGGAAACGAACGCTCTGTGAGATTCGTGGAAAGCCTGGGTTTTGAATGTGAAGGTTTCTCGCCTCGTTATCTCAGGATCAATGGCAAATGGCGTGACCACGAGCGGTGGGCCTTATTGGCCGACCAGTAATCTAGTTACAAGCGGGTATTGATATGAAATTTTTCGAACAACTCATTAATGTTCTTATTCTAGGTGCGATCGGACTGACCGTAGTTAAGACTTACCTGACTGCAAATAAGGTCTGGAGCCGAAAGCACAAAAATGACGTTGCTGAAAGTATTTCAGTATCAGCACAGCTGATTGGCATTATGACCAGCCTGCCATTTCTTATTAAATACATGATCATTGAATCGGACTATATGAGCTTCGCAAATATGTCGATCAAACTGGGTCTGACACTGTTTTTCCTGATGATCGGAATCGGCCTTTGGGTAAAAGTGGAAGGAAAGGAGGGTCTGTGGACCAAGGTCAAACGCTCATTGAAACTTGAGAAACAAGAAAGCATGGATCTGATCAATGCATTGATACGCCCGGCAGGTGCCAAAATCATCCTTGAAGTCTTACAGAAACTGGCTGTCATCGACAAAAAACTCGATGAAAGAGAAATGGAGTTTATTCAGAACTTTGCGGATAACTGGGGAATCAAGATCGATTTTAGAGATGAGTTTGATTTGATTGCGGAAAAACAAACCGAGCAGTTGAACGTGGAATTACGAAATATGGTTATCAGTTATCTGGCATTGTCTCCTGACCGGGCGCAGGCATCGCAGTTTTTGGACATCATCCTGAGTCTGGTAGAAGTTGATCATGATGTGGATGCAAATGAGCAGTTCGTTCTGGATGAAATCAGGGGCATGATTGAAGCATATGTGCACGAAGGCGAGGCAAGAACCTCGTTTAATGTCATTGTCGTACCGCAGGATGATGAGGAAAGAGCGACTGTTCAAACCTTATTACCCAATGTGCAACCCAAGTCAGAATGGGGTGGAATTGTCTATTACGCAGGCAGATTTTACTCGCGGCCATTTGCCGATATGATCAGCGAAAAATATCAACATCTAAACCTGTTTTCGACTGTTAAGTCTGTCTCGCAATAAATGATGCCGCCCAAACTCCTAAGGCCCGCATTCGCGATGCGGCTCAATTGTTTGATTTCGTGCCTGATCGGACTATTTTTACCATTTGGCCTGATCGCAGGCGGCCCATCGGCAGAGCTAACCGATGGCCCGTCAGCGGATATTAAAGGCGAAATTGTTTATCGCGGTGTGATTGATTGTTTTGAGCCTGGACTTTTATCACAAGCAGGTGTGCTGGTTAATTGCGAAGCCTCTGCAATTACCTTCACCGGCGATCAACTTGTTCTCGCCAGTGACAAGCCAATACCCGGTGATGGTAAATCGGCCGTATTTTCCATTTCATATCCCGGCAAAGGTCAAATAACAGGCCAGCCCAGATATTTTGGGACAGAGCAATTTATTGCTGCAGAAAAGTACGAAGATATGACCATCACCCCGGATGGCGCATACATTATTGCCACCACCGGCTTTGACCGCATTAAAAGTGACTCTAATGAATGGGATGGCTTCAATACTTTGCTGGCCTGGCCATTGAATGATCCCACCCGTGTGCAGGTTGTGGAACCCAGCAATAACGATGGTGTGATCAGTTCTGTCAAGTTGCGGGATAAAATATCCAGGGCGCTGGTTTACGATGAGTTTCCGGATGAGGTTCCGTATTTCAAAGTCGAAAGTCTGGCGGCGATTCCCGGCGACCAACTATTGTTTGGCATCCGTGAACTGGGTGTTCGTTATGACCAGTTCGTGTACACATTCAAGATTATTTCTACCTCATATGAATTCACAAACGGCGTATTGTCGCTGGGTGAATTTAAGCTTGTATACGACTTTGATACTAACGTGTTGATCGATTCAGGCCTAAGTGGGTCGCAACCATCGCCGGCATTGTCCAGTATCGAATATGACGCTTATCACAAACG
>JBLHGQ010000201.1:0-3827 GCA_047614505.1 Rhodothermales bacterium
ATCAATGCCGCAAACTGTGGCGGGACAGCGAAGTTCTACGTTCTCAAGTTTCGCTATTCTGTCCAAAACCACCGCACCAAAGGAACGCGCTTCCACCACGTTGCCAAAAGCGCTCAGGTTCATTTCCGATGCTTTTAGTTCTACTTTGCCAGGCCGACCGGGCTCACTGGCAATTATTTCTTTGATGGCCGTTGCATGAGGTTCCAGATCAGGCCACAACCCAAGCCCCTCCAAAATCCGGCAGGAACTGTGGCTCAGCGCCAGAGTACGATCGTCATAACTCGGCTGCGATGCAGCACGGAGCGGAGTTTTCTCCAGCACCACAAGCCGGTAACCCAATGGTGCCAGGGCACAGGCGAGGCTTGCGCCTACCAGACCTCCGCCGACAATTGCTATATCGAATTTGTCCGGAGTAAATTTGTTAGCAGCAGGCATAAAATCAGCTCGCCATCAACGCCTCAATCGCATTAACTTCCTTGGGAACATCTCCGGATAAAATTTCTGCATCGCCACGCGTTACAACCACATCGTCTTCAATGCGAATACCCAGGCCGCGCCAGTGTTTGTCTACCTCCATGCTGTCTGCCCGAATATAGATTCCCGGCTCAACGGTAAGGACCATGCCGGGCTCCAATTCCCGTGAATGACCGTCCACCTGGTAGTCACCGACATCGTGAACATCCAGCCCAAGCCAGTGACCGGTTTTATGCACGTAATACTTACCGTAGGTTTCTTCTTCCAGGGTTTCTTCCAGACTGCCCTGCAATATTCCCAGATCGAGCATACCTTGAGCCACAACTTCTACTGCCGCCTCATGCACAGCTTCCCATTGATTGCCGGCACGAGCAGTATCAATGGCTTTTAATTGGGCTGCCAAGACTACTTCATACAAGTCGCGCTGAGCGGAACTGAATTTGCCGTTAACCGGAAACGTGCGGGTTATGTCCGATGCGTAACCGTCATATTCTGCGCCCGCATCAATCAGTAACAGGCTGCCATCAGCCATGACATTGCGATTTTCAATGTAATGCAATACACAGGCGTTATTACCACTACCAACGATGGGGATATATGAGACCTCGCATTGGTGTTTAGTAAATTCATGAATTAACTCAGCATGGATTTCCGCCTCGTTCATGCCCGGCCGGCAAACGCGCATGGCCCGTTTATGGGCTTGTGCTGCGATGCGTGCTGATTTCCGCATCGCGCTCAATTCGGAACGGCTCTTGTAAAGGCGCATATCGTGCAGGATATGATCGAGTGCAATGATTTCGTCGGGAGCATGAAACTTACGGTGCGCTTTGCTTCGAAATTCAGTCAACCAACCAATCAAAAGATGATCAAAGTCCATCTCCCTGCCAAGGTCATAATAAATCCGCTCACTACCTTCCAAAAACCCGGAAAGAAGACTGGCAGACTGGTCAATTGAAAAGGCCTCATCCATACCATAGGTCTCAAGCGCACCTTCGATGCCACTCATGGGGCCATCCCACATCTCTCGCTTTTCATCTTTTTCACGACAAAACATAATTGACCGGTCGCCGTTACCACCAGGAATCAGAACGAGCATCGCGCAAGGTTCACGAAAACCTGTCAGGTATAGAAAATCACTGTCCTGACGATAAGGGTAATGGACGTCATTATTACGGATTTTCTCCGGTGCCGAGCGAACGATAATGACTGAACCCTGGCCAGTGATATCCATCAGTTGCTTGCGTCTCTTGGCGTACTCAGTTTGTTTGATCAATTGGCTTTTCCATTTTTGAGGAATCTCTGATTTATTCTGAGCGAAGTATACTGCGATTCAAAATGTTCAGGTTTTAGGCGCCAATCGTACGTAATAGCTGGCTATTGCGAACGACTGCATGGATGCAGGAGCTAGAGCAACGCATGGAGCAGTTGCCGAGATTTGCAACACAGAAACTGGACATTTTGGATGCAAGATACGAGTTCATGAATAGATCAGAGGCTCCCTAATTTAATGCAGAACGTCCTGCGATTGCGGAGGACTTAATTCCTCTCGCATCATCAAGGTGACTACTCGAATGTACTCAATAATTTCAACAAAGGCGGCCTCTTCTTCCTCGACTTCTCCTTCGCCTGTCATTTCCGCCTGAGCGATTTGTTCAAGGTCAGATAGCGCAGCCGAGACGTCTTCGGAAAGTGTTTCCAAAGCCAGGTCATGCCCGCTTCCCAGGCCAGCCAGAAATCCGGTGCACCAACGAGCCAATGCTTCGGTACGATCATCCAGCGACTCGTCGTCATCAGGCAGCCAAAGCGAAAACCGCAATAGCTCATCATCGAGTTGTGTAGCGGTAGCGTAATGTAACTCGGTCAATTGCACACTCAATGGCTCATCGGGCTGTTTCGCCAATTCCAGTGTATTGAGTAGACTGAAAAATGAATCCGCCTGGCTGCTTGGGTTTCGGCACAGCATTCCACAAAGGGCTCCATGACATTCGGAGAGCTCCATCGCATCAAGTTGTCCGCTGGATATGGCTAGCGTTTGATCAAAATCCGGTAATTGCAGCACCTTTAATCTTCGCCTCCATGGCACACATTATGAATTGCGATGTTATCACTACCGGCCCACTGGTCGTACCTGATCTTGCGCAAACATTAAGCCGGATAGTGAAAATTAAGGGAATATCAATTGACCGGCTTTAAATGCCAAATTATAGTGACCGGATGGATTCACTAGAACAAACCGGTAATGATCTCGAGCGGCTTGAACAGCAATTGCGGAAGTTGCTTAGTCAAACGCAAAAACTTAGCGAAGAAAACAAGTCGCTACAGAACCGACAAGATTCTCTCGTTGAGGAGCGTGCTTCACTGGTTGCGAAAAATGATGAAGCCCGCTCCAAGGTAGAAGCAATGATCCACCGCCTTAAAGCTTTAGAACAATCTTAAGAGTCCTTCGGACCGCCGGTTTTAAAATAATGCCAAGCCCCCCTGATCTGATTACGGTTTCAATTCTCGATCACGACTATCAATTTAGTTGCCCCGAAGACGAACGTGAAGCCTTGAGAGTCGCTGCACTGTACCTGGATGAAAAAATGCGTGAGGTAAAGTCTTCCGGAAGCCTTATGGCTCTGGAACGTGTCGCTGTGATGACCGCATTAAATATTTCAGATGAATTACTAAAGATGCGTTCTACCGATAAACTCAGGCAAAAACAGGTTGACCATAAAATCCGAATGCTGGCCGATGAGCTCGATAATGCGCTCGGCGCCGGTATAGACTAGAATAGAACTGCCCTCTGCGGTGTTCGCTAATAGGCCCGATTAATGCCTTGTCCCTATTTATTAACTTTGGGTTGGTGAATCTGAAACCGGTGTGCATGTTCGCGCTAAGCGAAAAGCCTAATGGACAGCAAGCTAACCCCCCTGAACCTATTGGTTCAAGGTCTCCGGGTTCGTGACGACACATGTGGAGGGCACTCAATTTAACCACATTAATGCTATGCCAGATCCTTCAATTGCAGTCTTGAAAACCGAGATGCGGCGCGTTAAGCGTTCACAACGCCGGCAGCTTTCTCCTGAACAGCGGGCCCAATGTGACCGTGCTATTAATCAGCATTTAGTCAATTTTGTTACCGAATCGGGAGTGTCCAGCCTTTCAGCATTTTGGCCCTTTGACGGCGAACCGGATCTTCGTTCTTCACTAACAAGTCTGGAATCAACTGGTATGGACATTGCATTGCCGGTGCTGGAATCCGGACAACGCACGTCAATGAAATTGCACCGCTGGCGGCAACAGAGCGTCATGGTCGAAAATCAATTCAAAATTCCAGAACCCGCGCTCGAGCCGGTGGTTGAAACCTTAAA
>JBLHGQ010000202.1:0-3670 GCA_047614505.1 Rhodothermales bacterium
ATTGCCAATACCGTGGTACTGGCTGGCAATGCATATCACCGGCTCGAAGCAAAACACCTTTCCGGGCTTACCTTTCCCGCGGGCAGTTATGTCATTGGCACCGAACCACTGTCAGCTGACTTGCTTGAAGAGATAAACCCACAGGACCTGGCGGTTTGTGATTCCAACGAAATCGTTGATTACTACCGGTTTTCCAGTGATGGAAGACTGTTGTTCGGTGGGCGTTGTAATTATTCCGGTCGCGACCCGAAAAGCATCAAGGCTTCTATCCGGCCGCGCATGCTCAAGGTTTATCCGCAGTTGGAAAATGCCAGGATAGATTTCGAATGGGGTGGGAAGATCGGCATTGTGCTCAACCGCATTCCGATGCTGGGGCGCATTAAAAATAATGTCTACTACGCTCAGGGATATTCTGGTCACGGTGTAAATGCCACCCACATCATGAGTGAAATCATTAGCGACGCGATTGGCGGGACAATGGAAAAATTCGATATTTTCGCCGACTGCAAACACCTGCGGATACCCGGCAGCCAGTGGCTGGGTAACCAGATGATTGCGCTGGGAATGCTCTATTACAGGATTCAGGACAAGTTAAGCTGAATTTACCTGGACAGACTTTTGTAAGCCCGGTCGATTAACCTTATGCGGTCGCCTTTGACTTCGTCCCATTCAGCGGTGGGATTCGCCGCAAACACATCTTCGAGGGTTGCTCCTTCTCCGATCAACAATACGATGCGATCCCGAATGATTTTCAGCATTGAAATATAGTTTTTCAGGTCCTGATAGGTACTGACCTGTCCATGGCCGGGAATAACAATGGTATCTATGTTAATCAGTTCCAGAATATTTTCGCTAAAACTGATTGTGCCGTTCATGTCTCCGCCATTGTCAGCATCGATGAATGGATATCGCGAGTTATATACATCACCCATATGGACTACATATATAACGTACATTCCGTCGGCAAGCTTTTGCGTAGTGAGTTGGGCTGCACTCGGGTCAACACCAAAGCTCTGAAAAAAATCGGCACTTTTAACGGTGTCCTGAGCCCAGACGGAATTTGCAGTCAGCAGGCAAAAGCAAATCACTGTGGTTAGTGGCATATGCCTCATTGTGAATTTCCTGAAATTTCTACAAGCACGGATTAAGCAGATGGCTGGCTTCTTCGCCTTCTGCCTTTTCTCACCCGAGCGTGAACAGGTAAAATGTCTGCAGGATCAGGTGGTGGTGGAAGATCAGGCAATTTGTCCTGAGAGATCATTCCGGCCAAAATCATATCCCGCATGGCCTTATCGATTTCCGGATCAGTTTCAATCGGTGTGTATTCACTCAATCGCCGGTCTACTTCACTGCATGCCCTTTGGTCCAGTTCGATCGAACCCTTCTTCTCCCAGGCTTCGCGATTTTCCCGGTCGATCACAGGATCGGTGAGGTAAAGCTGGTTTGGCCATTGCTCCAAAGTATGTGGTGATGTGATCAGGTGGTCCTCGCGCATCAGGTCATCAACCAGATCAGCTGTTGGAAGATCATCGAGCACTTCAATTTCGCGGACAAAATGAAGGGCCTGTCCACAAACTTCGTTATCAAATACCAACTTGGGTAGACTAAATGTCAGCACGAAATCAAGCATTCCCGGACCGGAGACCGAATTTACACCAGCAAGTGCCGCCAGCAAAGCACCGCTGAATGACTCACCGCCCGCCTGCGCATCAAGCATTTTACTATCGCTCAGCGCCATATACGCCTGGGTTGGCAGGCCCAGGGACTTTGCGATGGCGACGTAGGCAACATTTAAATGTTGTGCTTCGATTGCGGCCATTGGTGAGGACGCTGCCTGCATATGGAAGGTTGCCGGAGCACCGCCGAACAGTACCGGCGCACCGGGTTTCACAATCTGTGCCATGGTGATGCCAGTCAGTACATCGACACAGTGGAATACCAGGGCACCGACCAGGGTGACCGGAGCGATCAGGCCCATCAAAGTAACCGGTACGATTTCAATTGGAATGCCGGCTTCAACGCAATCGAGCATGTTTTGGCAGGAGTCTTCTCCGTATCGGAAATTACCCGTTGCCGTGATGGTGAAGATTGACATTGGCTTGGCGATCAAATCAGCGCGATCAGCACGGAACATCTGCAACATATCCGCCATGCGAGGTACACCGTGTTCGCTGAATGCACCCGAAACCACCGGCTTTTTCGAAGTTGTCAGCGTCATATATAAACGCCAGGCATCAGAAATCTGCGATTCAATGTCCTTGTTGGTAGAAAATGCAGTCGCCAGATAAGCAATATGCTCAAGACCATCGCAAATACGGGCGTACTCAATGAAATCCTTTGAATCAGAAAGCCGGGTTTCGCCTGTGCGGTGATCCATGATTTTCAGGCCGCTGGAGCCAGGAACAAAATGAACGTTGTTACCGCCAATCTCGGTGTAAGGAATGCCGTCCCGGTCAAACAAAGTGAATGACTTGGGCGCATCGGCAATAGCCTTTTCGACCACATCCGGCGGGAAAAGCACACGCTCACCGCTTGCATCAGTCTTCAGACCGTGATCCAGCAAACGCGCTTTCATTGCCGGACCGCGGATTTCCATTCCGGTCTCGGCCATGATGCGTTTGGCCTCTTTAAGGATGCTGGCTATAAGCCCGTCGTTTAATATATTCAGTGTAGGTCGCATAGGATTATTCTAATGCCTTTTCAATTGGCCATGGATGCGATCTCAAGTTTACGTCGCTGAACGTAATCCCTGAGTGCTTCATCAATAGCAGGGTCAATAGCCGGTTGCTCATACTCAGCAAGCAAGGCTTTCCAGATAGCATTGGCACGGCCGGCGGAATCAACACTGCCGCCCTCATGCCAATTTTCGAAATTTTGCCGGGTTGAAAGCATGCTTTGATAAAAAGCCGTTTCGTATCTGGCGAGTGTGTGCTCAGTGCCAAAATGGTGACCGCCTGGCTGCACTTCTTCAATCGCGTCCATGGCCAGTTCTCCATCATTGATCTCAATCGGGCGGAAAGTCTCGGCCATCATCTGCAGCATTTCTGCATCGACAATCAACTTTTCGAAAGAGGCAGTCAATCCACATTCCAGCCAGCCAGCAGCATGATTGACCAGATTTGTATGGCCACTCATGCATGCCCACAAAGACATTTCACTTTCATAGGCTGATTGGGCATCCACGCAATTGGAGGTTGTAGTACTACTGGACCTGAAAGGCAGGCCGAGGGCACGGGCGATTTGTCCGCTGGCGATGGTCATACGGGTATATTCGGGTGTTCCCAGGGCTGGTGCCCCGCTTTTCATATCAACATTTGACGCAAATGCACCATACATAACCGGCGCGCCGGGGCGTATCAATTGTGACAATACCACCACAGCCAATACCTCGGCCGTTTGCTGCACCAGCGTGCCTGCCATGGTGGCAGGGCTCATTGAACCGGCCAGGGTAAAGGGCGTAATACAGGAAACCTGTCCTGCAGCCGCCATTTCCAGTACCGCTTCGGTCATCGGAACATCGAGTTGTCTTGGCGAGTTGGTATTAATAATGGCCAGAATTGCGGGAGATTCCTGCAAACCCTGCCGGTCAGTACCCAAAGCCATTGCTGTCATTTCGATGCAATCGACTGTCCGGTACTTGCCAAGTGCATAAGCTTGCGCGTTTTTGTCC
>JBLHGQ010000203.1:0-3629 GCA_047614505.1 Rhodothermales bacterium
TGGTCTGGCCGGAGAGTGCGTCGCGTTTTACATCGTCTGTAGTAAAAAGTTTCATTGCATAAATCCTTCTGATTTCAGTTAGCGAGTCCGCTCGCGAAGTGGGATGGTGACGGCGCCACGAGATGCGGTGCCTACGAGTTGTTCATATTTGGCATATGCGCCGAACATCGGCACCTTGCGTTTCGGTGTAAAAGATGCCCGTCTGGCATCCAGATCCGCATCAACATTGATCTGTTGAGCATCTACATCAATAGTGATGATGTCGCCATCATGAATCAGTGCTATCGGGCCGCCCAGTACTGCTTCCGGAGAGATATGCCCGACCATGAAACCGTGGGTTGCACCAGAAAAACGACCATCGGTAATCAACGCGACCGACTCACTCAGTCCACGACCTGCGATCGCAGCAGTCACTGCCAGCATCTCGCGCATTCCAGGACCACCGCGAGGACCTTCGTAGCGGATCACCACAACATCACCGGGTTTAATCCGGCCGCCCTGGACGGCAGCAAATGTATCTTCTTCTGAATCAAAGACGCGGGCAGGGCCAGTGAAATTCAAGTCCCCATGACCAGCAAGTTTTACTACACAACCTTCGGGAGACAGGTTTCCGTAAAGGATTCCAAAGCCGCCACGCGGCTTGATGGGGCTGGTGATCTCACGGATAACTTGCTGGTTCTCAGGCTCGCTCAGTTGGCCGGCTTCTTCAAATAAATTTCTGCCCGTGATGGTCGGGGCATCGGTGATCAGACTAGCGGCGGCCAAACGACGAATCAGGGCTGCCGTTCCACCTGCATCAAACATGTCACAGGCCAGGAACCTTCCACCCGGTTTCAGATCGGCAATCACCGGTGTGCGCCTCGATATCTCATCAAATTCATTGAGTTCAAAATCTACTCCTGCTTCCTCTGCAATCGCCAGCAGATGTAAAACAGCATTGGTAGAGCCAGCTGTTGCACACACTGCAGTTGCAGCATTGCGCAGTGAAACAGAATTAATCAGCTGATCCGGCGTGCGGCCTGCCTCCAAAGCTGCCATGACTTGCTGGCCAGCCTGGAAGGCTACTGTGTTTTTATCAGGGTGAATGGCCGGCACATCATTGGTGCCCACCGGTGAAAGCCCCATCATGGTCAATGACATTGCCATGGTGTTTGCAGTGAACTGCCCACCGCAGGCGCCTGCACCCGGACAAGCGGCTTTTTCTATCGCCTCGAGTTCCGCATCGTCAATTGTGCCGGCAGCATGTGCGCCTACCGCTTCGAACACATCCTGAATACTCAGGTCTCGATTGTTATGCCTGCCTTTGCCAATTGAACCCCCGTAAAGAATTACTGCAGGAATGTTCAAGCGGGCCACTGCCATTGCGGCGGCTGGAATCGTCTTATCGCACCCTACTAAAACAATCAGTGCATCTAAAGAGTGCCCTCCTACGGCAAGCTCGATGGAATCGGCTATAGTTTCGCGCGAGATCAGGGACGCACGCATACCGGCAGTACCCATGGTGATGCCATCCGTCACCACGATGGTATTGAATTCAATCGGAGTGCCACCGGCAGATCTGATGCCTTCTTTGACCGGATCAGCGAGGGCACGAAGATGAAAATTGCAAGGTGTGACCTCGCTCCATGTGTTAACCACGGCCACCAGGGGTTGCGCTATCTGTTCATCACTCAAACCGGTGGCTCGCAACATGGCACGCGCTGGCGCCCGATCCGGTCCGGTCTTCATGACATCACTTGTTTGTGTGGTTTTTTTCACTTTTTCCCATTTAATTATTTGGCTAAAAAAAACCCCGCTTCCTTTCGGTGGCGGGGTTTGATTAGATTGATTGTTAATTTACGCTATCAATCCCACCCCGCTTTGCGTAAGAAGGACTAGAATAATGAGCACGACAATCAGGTTCGTGTTCAGATTGATTAATTTATTGCGAACAGAAAAAGCTGCCTTGTGAGCAACCAGTGTCAAACCATTAACCTGTTGTATGCGTGTGAACATACAAGCTTTATCACTCTTTCCAAACCCTGTGTCAACCCTTTTGCAAAGAAATCTTAAAAATAGATATCAACAACTTACAGAAATTTATGCTAAAAATACGCCGAATGACGCAAAAATCAGTTCGTCCGAGCCCAAAACCGGCTGAAATGCGCAATAATTTCCCCATGCCTAATCTCATCTTTTATGTGCTTTTATGCGGCTTTTCCTTTGCTGCCCAGGCGCAAGTTGGTGTACAGGACCGATATCAGGTCCGCTTCGATGACAAGTTGGAAACGGTGAGTATTCAGGCCTGCTTTGGTGCTAAACCACCTACCCGTCTTTATCACAACAGCCAGGCAAGCCGCTTCGCCAGTCCGATCAGCGGAGCGGGAGTGAATTTCCGGCTGCAATCAGGTGCCGAGTCAACACGTATCCCGGATTTCAAACCGAATAGTTGCCTCAATTGGGAAGTGGACATAAACAAGGCAGCGTCCCAATCTGATATTCGTTTTGCCATGCGCGTCGGGTCGGACATTGTCACAGACGGTGATCTGTGGTTTTGGCGCGGGTCTGGTGGTCGAAAAGTCCGGGTCGAGGTTAGCTTGCCGGCTGGTATTAATATTTCCGTTCCATGGAAACAAATTGGTGAACCTGAATCGCAACTATCCAGGACAATCTGGACATTTAAACCCTACGAAACCAATGCCGCATGGACCTCACGAATAGCGGTTGGCCGGTTTTCGAAGCAGGTAATACCGATTGCCGGCAGCCAGATTCAACTTGCCATTTTGGGTTCTTTACCTGTCAAACAAAACAAAAAACTGACTCAATGGGTACGACAATCAAGCTCTGCTGTTGCGACTGTGAACGGCAGCTTTCCTCAGCTCGCACCACAACTGTTGGTGGTGCCAATTGGCCCTCGAAGCAATCCTGTTCCCTGGGCTCACGTTATGCGGGGAGGTGGTGTTTCTGCAGAGTTTTTCGTCGACGAAACACGGCCACTTGAAGACCTCACGGCCGACTGGACGGCCTGTCATGAACTCAGCCACATGTTGCTACCTTTTGTATCCAGCAGAGACCGGTGGTTATCCGAAGGTCTTGCTTCATATTACCAGTACATTTTGCTCGCCAGATCAGGAATGCTTACTGAGCAGGAAGCCTGGCAAGGCATGTTTGACGGTTTGCAACGTGGCAAAAATGGCACCAACCGCCGAAAAACGCTGGCAGAGGCGACGCTTGAAGGCAGGGATCATACGATGCGTATTTACTGGTCCGGTGCTGCAATTATGCTAAAGGCGGATGTCCAAATAAGGATTGCCACTGAAAATAAACACTCACTGGACACCACGCTGGCTTCCCTGCAATCGTGCTGCATGGATACAGACAAACGCTGGCGGGCCGACGAGCTTTTCAAGCGTCTGGACCGCTTGAGCGGAACACATATTTTTTCTCAGCTTTACGATCAACATGTCAACAGCAAATATTTCCCCGATCTGACTGATACATGGCAGTCTTTGGGGATAAGCAGCCACTCAAATCAAATTGCAATTTCCGAAACAGCCACGTGGTCTTCAATTCGCACCGCTATCATGCAGAAATAACCCCTTCCAGAAGCTTAAACAGAAGCCATTTGTAGATGGTTACAAATGAAACTA
>JBLHGQ010000204.1:0-3613 GCA_047614505.1 Rhodothermales bacterium
AAGTGGCCCTAACCAGGGAAAGCAGCTTACAAACCAGCCTAAGCGATGCTGAAAGGCAATCCGGTGCACAAAACCAGGAGGCAATACAGTTACGTGCCCTGGAGCGTGTGGCTGCGGCCAACCGGCTATTGTATGAAACATTTTTGAATCGCTTCAAAGAAACCAGCTCTACCCAGGGAATTGCCACCTCGGATGCGCGGGTCATTTCTGCGGCAGAGGTGCCGGGAAAACCATCATATCCAAATAGTAAACGCAGTCTCATGACCATAATGATTCTTGGGCTTGTGGCGGCCTGTGGCCTTGTTTTCGCGTTGCATATGCTCAATCCTGGCTTGCACAGTCCTGAACAAATCGAACAGGAATTGGGCATGCATGCCATTGGCATGATTCCCAAACTGCCGCCAAAAATTGAACCTTATCAATACCTGATAGAGAAGCCACATTCCGGTTATATGGAGGCATTAAATTCGCTAAAAATTTCATTGAAACTATCAGATCCCGACGCACTGATAAATGTAGTGCAGGTGACTTCATCTGTACCCGAGGAGGGCAAGTCCTCCCTGGTGCTCAGCCTGGGCGTTGTGCTGGCAAAGGAAGGTAAAAAGGTACTGGTAATTGACGCTGACCTGCGGCGCTCAACTTTGGATAGAACATTAGGGCTGCCATCAGATGGCCCTGGCCTGACAGATTATGTGCTTGCATCAGGCAATGAGCCGGATGAATTTATCGTCCACCATGAAGAATCCGGAATTGATCTGATGCGCACCGGTGATGCGAAATATGCAAGTGCGACGGATATTTTTACATCAAACCGTATGCAGCTGATTGTTTCAGAGCTGAAAAAGCGATATGACTTTGTGATCTTTGATACCCCACCTGTGATGGCGGTGGCAGATGCCCGGGTAATTGGTCAAATTGTGGATAAAACCCTGTTTGTCGTGCGTTGGGATAAAACTCCACGCAAAGTTGCGCGAGCAGCACTTGAATTACTGATCAATGGCGATGCCAGTGTTGCGGGGGTTGTGTTGCAGCAGGTTGACTTAAAACGCTATGGTCGCTTGGGATACGGTGACTCTGGTTACTATTATCACTATGGCCGTTATGGGCAGTATTATCAGAGCTGATTAGCTCATGTCCATGCACAATGCCTGCAGTAATGAGCAACATGTCAGTTAAATCATCTTTCTTGCTGATCATGGTTGGTGCAAGCGCTATTTCCCTGTTTTCCATTTCCTGGCCCCGGTTGAACGCCAGCCTGACTTATCTGCCGGTCGATACTGCTATCAAAAACTATTATGCCACCCGGGAAATTCCCACTTTACAGCTGCCGGGCCTTATCACGCAGGCACGAAAGGCGATCGAAAAGCACGACCACTATCGCTACCACGATGGCCTGAGTGCTTTGTACTACCTGCGGGGTACTGATGATCTCAGCCCTACACTGGAAAGACAGAGCGCCCTGGAACAAGCGATAGCCGAGGCAGAAATTTCTGTTTCAATCTCGCCAGCCAGACCAATGACATGGCAACGGATTGCACAAACTCACGACCTGCTCCGACATTCGTCTGACACCATCATTGCGCCCTTAAAAATGTCGATCTATGCCGGACGGGTGGAACCGACCCTGTTGCTGGGAAGACTGGAATTGGGATACAAGTATCTGGATGGGCTGGATGAAGAAACGAAAGGACTTCTTCTGGATCAAACCCTTGTGACCTGGAAACTAAAGCCAAGAGAATTGACCAGCGCAATAAAGAACCAACGGATTCTTCGACAAGGCGTGGCGCAGTTACTCAGCAATACAAACGAACAACAATTGCACGAAATGGAGGCGTCTCTTGAACCTGCTTGGTAGATTTCGAAAGGCTGAACCGGTAGATGTCACGCCTTTCATCCCGGATGGACAACGCGTCTATTGTGTCGGAGACATTCACGGCAGGGCAGATCTGTTGCAGCAATTGCATCAGATGATTCTTAACGACGCGGCAAATTTTCACGGTAAAAAAACAATCGTTTATTTGGGTGACTATATCGACCGTGGTGAACAATCCTGCCAGGTGATTGAGATATTAACGTCAAAGCCATTGACCGATTTTGAATCAATATACTTGTTGGGCAACCATGAGCAAGCCATGCTGGATTTTATTCAGCGCCCGGTAAAAACAGCCAGCTGGATGACATTTGGGGGCAGGGAAACGCTCAACAGCTATGGCATTCCTTTGGCTTTTATTCCTGCCGTGAGTGAAATGCATAATCTGGCGGTTCAGCTGGATGAGTGTTTACCCGATACACACCGGGATTTTTTGCGGGGCTGTTCCCTATGCTGGCAATGTGGCAGCTATTATTTTGTCCATGCGGGCATCAGGCCGGGCACGCCACTTGAGCAACAATCGTTTGAAGACCAACTTTGGATTCGTGACGATTTCCTGAACAGTGACAAAAACCACGACGCCATCATCGTGCACGGACATAGCATTATTCAGACCCCGCAAATGTTACCCAACCGCATTGGTATCGACACCGGGGCGTTTGCCAGTGGTGTATTGACTGCCCTGGTGCTTGAAGGGGACGACCAGCGACTTATGCAAACCGGTGGTTGAGTAGGTGAACAGAGTTGTTTTGGTACTCCTGATGCTACTGGTGGTGCTGGCACCGCTGCCGCTGGGCGCTAACCGTGAATGGTCGTGGACGCTCTGCGCAACAATTACCTCTTCAATCGCATTGTTGTGGGTTGCCGCTGCAGTGTTTCAGCCAAACAAGATTAATCTCAAGCTGAAGCCGACCCTGATGCTGATGTTTATGTTGGTATGTGGGTGGTCGGTATTGCAGACGGTTAGCTGGACACCTACGGAGTGGCACCACCCACTTTGGCAGATGTCCAGTGAGGCACTTGGTAGCGAACTGAACAGTCGAATTTCTGTATCCGAAGATGACTCATTGACTGCTTTAATGCGCCTTTTAAGTTACGGGCTGGTATTTATTCTGAGCTTCCAACTGGGTCAACAACGGGAGAGGGCATTCAACATTTACCGCGTGTTGGCATTTGCTGGATTGGCCTATGCTATTTACGGCCTGATTACATTCTGGGGCGGATCGGGCAGCACCCTTTTGTTCAAAAACGACGCAATCAGCCCTGATGTGCGAAGTACTTTTGTTAACCGCAACTCCTATGCCACTTATGCCGGCCTGACTTTGTTATGCGCCATGGCGTGGTTTTACCAGTCCATCGTGATGCGTCGCAGTAACCAGACATACGACATGCCCATGGGCAAACAATTGCGCATTGAGCAATTTATCCTGAAGACCTGGAAGCCGGCAACGGCACTGTTATTGATGGGAACTGCCCTGATCCTGACCCATTCAAGGGGCGGTTTTATCAGTACCGTGGCCGCTAGTATTACGCTGCTCGTTGCATTGAATTATCGCCAGCCAATTGGAAATGTGCGTTCGAAAGCAGTGATCGGAACCGCCATTGCAATTGCCATACTGGCATTTGTCATGAGCAGTGAAGTGCTGCTGGAGCGCATGAACCGGATCGATCTTGATGGTAATGGCCGGGTGATTGTGTATGAACAGGTGGCCGATTCTTTGCAATACGACCCCAACAAAGGCC
>JBLHGQ010000205.1:0-3607 GCA_047614505.1 Rhodothermales bacterium
GAAGTAGATGAAGGCCTGGGTGAGTATTTTAAGACTGACCGGGGTGTGCTGGTGCTCGAAGCGCCAGAAGACAACGATCTTCAGCTCAAATCGGGTGATGTCATATTGCAGGTCGGTGGCAAATCCGTCGACAAACCTTCAGATGTTATGAGAGCACTGCGCGATTGGGATCCGGGTGTAACAATAGAGCTTGATATCAAGCGCAACCGCAAGGATTTAACGCTGGATGTTGTATTACCTGAAAGAAGAGTCAGCTACGAATTTGTTCCATCTGCTGACAACCTTTATGTAGAAATTCACAAATCCAAAGACTGATTATTATTTGAGCTATGGGGCCGGGTCCGGCCCCATTTTTTGTGTCTGCCAGATACCATTTCACACAGCAACTTGAGTGCATCAGGTGAAAGACCCATAATCTGATCTGCACTCTCAAGAGCTACACGGATTATGGCCCCTTCACCAGATTCTATGAAATCAATTCTGTTTGCACTGGGCGCCAATTTTTCCATTGCAGTTGCCAAAGGATTTGCAGCCTTTTATACCGGTTCCGGCGCCATGTTGGCAGAAGCCATTCATTCGCTTGCAGATTCTGGTAACCAGGGCTTGCTGTTACTCGGAATGAAGCAATCGAGACGACCGCCGAATATGGAATACCCATTGGGCTTTGGAAAGAGCATCTATTTCTGGTCTTTTTTGGTAGCCATGGTGCTGTTCAGCCTTGGCGGCATGTTTTCTGTTTACGAAGGCTGGCACAAATTAAATCATCCTGAAGAATTGTCCAGCCCCATGATTGCTGTAGGGGTTTTAATATTTGCAATTTTGGCTGAAACTGTTTCATTGTGGGGCTGTATTCGCGAAGTAAATAAAGAACGATACGGAAGAAATTTTATTCAATGGTTTAAAGAAAGTCGCAGCAGCGAATTGGTCGTTGTCTTCGGTGAGGATATTGCTGCACTACTCGGCCTGGCGTTGGCTCTCATTGCCATAGTAATGACTATGGTCACCGGAAACCCGGTCTATGACTCCATTGGCTCAGTGATGATTGGTGTATTGCTTTTTATTATTGCGTATTTTATAGCTGTTGAAGTCAAAGCATTGTTGATTGGGCAAAGCGTTGAACCGCGAATCCTGCAGGAAATGCGTGAATTTCTGCAAGCCCAACCCGAGGTCGACAAAGTGTTCAACTTGCTCACCATGCAAATGGGCCACGATGCGATGGTTGCTGTGAAAGCTCAGATGGCCGAAACCGGCAGCGAGCGTGGAATGCTTGAGGCGATAAACAATGTGGAATCAAGATTCAAAGAATGTTTCCCGGTCACTGCATGGCTGTTTTTTGAACCGGACTATACCGACAATGATTGATCTGCGGGTTTACCCGATATGAGCAGCATTGTGCATGCACCAAAGGTTGGCTTTGTTAGCCTGGGGTGCCCTAAAGCGCTGGTTGATTCCGAGCGCATCATTACCCAGTTACGAACAGACGGCTATGAAATCGTCGGCAGCTATGAAGGTGCTGATGTGGTTGTGGTCAATACCTGTGGATTTATTGACAGTGCCAAGGCTGAGTCACTTGAAGCCATTGGCGAAGCACTCGAATCCAATGGCCGGGTCATCGTCACTGGCTGTCTGGGAGCGCATGAGTCCGAGATACGCGCTGTTCATCCATCTGTGCTCTCTGTGACCGGCCCACAGCAATATGAGCAGGTGTTGGGTGCCGTGCACCAGCATGCGCCCTATCAAATGCCACACGAACCATTTTTTGATCTGGTGCCGCCTCAAGGAATCAGGCTAACGCCCAGACACTATGCCTATTTGAAGATATCTGAGGGCTGCAACCATAAATGCAGTTTTTGCATCATTCCTTCGATGCGGGGTCGTTTGCAAAGTCGCCCGGCAGGAGAAGTGTTGACCGAGGCGCAACTGCTTGTGGATTCCGGGGTAAAGGAGTTACTGGTAATTTCCCAGGATACTTCAGCCTATGGTGTAGATCTTCGCTATCGTACGGATTTTTGGGGTGGTCGACCGGTAAAAACCAGAATGACCGAGTTGTGCCAGGCATTGGCGAGCCTGGGAGTTTGGGTCAGATTGCATTACGTCTATCCTTATCCGCATGTGGACGAAATCATTCCTCTAATGGCAGATGGAGGAATTTTGCCCTATCTCGATATTCCCTTTCAGCACGGCAGTCCGCGCGTACTGAAGTTAATGAAACGTCCTGCGGCATCTGAAAATAATCTCGAACGGATACGTAAGTGGCGTGAAATTTGTCCTGAGCTGACAATTAGAAGCACCTTTATCGTCGGTTTTCCCGGTGAAACTGAACATGATTTCGAATTATTGCTCGAATTTATTCGGGAAGCGCAGCTGGACCGGGTTGGTTGCTTTAAATACTCTCCGGTTGACGGTGCCGCAGCCAACGGGCTGGATGGGGTCGTCCCGCAATCTGTCATGATTGAACGTGAAAGAGTTTTCATGGAATTGCAGGCAGACATTAGCCTCAAGAAGTTGAAAACCAAAATAGGCTCAGTTCAGGAAGTTCTCATTGATGAAGTTTCGCCACTTCAGGCAACAGCACGCAGTCACGCAGATGCGCCCGAAATTGACGGGTTGGTGCATATTCGGGACGGAGCAGGACTAAAGGCGGGAGACCTGAGGCGGGTTCTGATCGAGGATTCCGACGACCACGATCTACACGGGCGGCTGGCCCCCTAGAATAAATGAGTCCTGTTGCTCAGCTTTTATTGCGAAACCTCAAAGGTATCGATCCGGGTAGCAAAATCTACTGGATAAATCCGACCGCTGATGGATCGTGGCAGGAAATCACAAATTCCTCTGCTGAGATTTCAATGCTGAGCCAGAATTATTCTGACTGGAACTACCTGGCCACCGCTGGCGCGAATACAGAGTTTTCTGACTTTCCCTCCTCAATAGATAAATTTGACCATGTGCTTCTTACTTTGCCGCATAGCAAACCGAGACTGGAAATGATGCTCGATTATGTTTGTTCACTCCTACATAAATCCGGAAGACTCTGGTTGATTGGCGCAAATAATGCTGGCATCCGTTCCGCTGGAGGGCGCTTGAAAAAAAGGTTCGAACAAGTTCGAAAACTGGATAGTGCGAGGCACGGATGTCTTTTTGAGGCTAAAAGACCAATTACGCCAATGTCTTTTGAACCGGAACAGTATCAAAGCAAATGGCAGTTGGAGGAAGAATTGCAACATTTGACAATATACTCCTGGCCAGGAGTATTCGCACATGGCAGGCTTGATGCAGGGACACGTCTGCTTCTGAGTGTCTTACAATCACTGGGGCCTTTTGGAAAGGTGCTTGATTTTGGGTGCGGATGTGGGGTTATTTCCGCGCGCATAGCAGATCTGGACCCCAGTGCCCAAATCAATATGGTTGATGTCGATATTCTGGCACTGCGATCTTCCCGTGAAACAGCAAACGAGAACGATTTTGAAGCCCGAATCACAGCAAACGACGGGTTTACCGGCCTTGACCGTGATTTTGATTTGATTGTCAGCAATCCGCCATTCCATCAGGGGCAGCGTACCGATATGACAATGAGTATTAAATTAATGGATAAGATAAGGAACTTTCT
>JBLHGQ010000206.1:0-3607 GCA_047614505.1 Rhodothermales bacterium
AGCAGAATTTTTACCAGAAAAGTCAGGCTCTGTTGTCCCGGGGCTTGACGGGCAACAGTGGCAATAGACTGCACATTGCCGGATAAAGGGGTGTCAGGGAAGGCAGCAGTATATACATCTGTGCTTTGGCCCAGGCGCACCTGAGCGATATCAGCTTCATCTACTTTTACTTCAGTCAGTGTCTCCGAAGGGTCGGCAATTACCATCAATGTTGAGCCAGGAATATTGGTGGTGCCGGCGATGACCGTTTCACCTTCCTTAATATCGAGCTGAATCACAATGCCATCAATCGGTGATTTGATCAGGGTCTTGCCCAGCAGCTCGGCTGACTGGTCCAGTGCAGCAAGTGTTTGGGAAAGCGACTCCTGAGCGGAACGAAGGTCAACCCTGGAAAGTGCGAGATCGCTTTCCAGTGCTTCGAAACTGTCTTCATCTACCAGTTTTGCGGCATACATTTTTTTCTGTCGCTCAAAGCGATCTTCCAGATTGGAGATCAACAATTTTTGCCGCTCGATGGCAATTTGTTGAATCCGCACTCGTGCTTCGGCTTGTTCAAGCTGAGCCTGGTAGGACTTCGGATCAAGGGTAATAAGCAGGTCGCCCTTTTTGACTTTGTCGGCTTCTTCCGCATGCAGACCGGTAACCTGTCCGATTACTTCTGAACGTAGTTGAACCTGCTCGCGATAGGCCAATGTACCTGAGGCCAGAATGGAACTCTTGATTTGTTTAAGCTCGACCTCCTGAATTTCCACTTCCTTCGCATCACTACGATCCGTCAGTTTGGAAATCAGGGGCAGGCCGATCAGCAGGATAGCGAGTCCTGCGAATATCAATGGCTTTTTCATCAAAATCCCTTTAAATCATTAACGCCCAAATGCCAAAAATGGCGATCCATGGCAGAAGTACGATAATGGTCGACTTCACAATGGGCGAACTGGTCCAGGCTGAGTAGCCGATACTCATAAGGGCCCACCACCACACGTTGATCACGGAAATAGCGCCTGCCCAGGAAAACCAGGGATCACCGGGATTGGCATGAATCAGTAGGGAATTCAGCGACAACGGTTGCAGGTCGGTCTGCGCCAATTGGTTGTTGTCTGCCATCATTATCAGAACAAAAACAGCCAGGGTGCCGAATACGCTGATAAAACCGGTCCAGACACTGAAGGAAAACCATTGGCCAAAACCAATATCAGAGCCGGTTGTGACTTTATTGGCCAGATGGAAATAAACGGCCAATAATAAATAAATCACAAAACTCATGATGACAATCGCTGCAACTGTGGTCCAGGTACTCGTGCCCGGGCTCATAAATTGTCGAACTGCGTCGGCACTTTCAGCGCGACTTTCTGAGGGCAAGTTTCGGATTGTTTCTTCAATTAACCACGGAAAATCCACCCAACTAAAATAGTAAATGAACAAACCAGCTGCCAGCCCGATGTTAATGAGCAGTGGCCACCATAGCCACGAGGTATGTGATTTAACTTCGTCCAATGCCTTGCCTGGTGAAGCAAAGATGTCAGTCATTGCATTGAAAACCGTATAAGTCGTTTCAGACATCTAATATCTCCCTCAAGATAGATTCGCAGATCAGGCTTGCACCCTTCAGCGTATTTGTTGTTTACCGGACGCCAATATCACTTTTTTCAGGCCTTTTGAATAGGGCCAGAAGTTAGGGTATGCGTTAAATGGTTATAAGTAATCCAGAGGAAGGGCGGTTGAGTATTTGATGGTCTCCATACTAAAACTGGAACTGACATCACTGAGGTCTATATTGTTGATCATATCGCGGTACATGGCATCGTAACTGCGCATATCGGGGACCACCGCGCGCATCAGGTAGTCGATATCCCCGCTCATCCGGTGAACTTCTGTCACGTTCGGCATTGAGGCGACAACAGCCGAGAATTTGTCATACCAGTCCTGAGTATGTTGAATGGTCCTGATTGCCGTAAACACAGTCAGGTCAAGCCCCAGTTTGTGCTGATCGAGCAGGGCCACGCGGGCGGTAATGACCCCATCTTCTTCCAGAGCCTGGATCCTTCGCCAGCAGGCGGACTTGGAAAGGCCGATTTCATCTGCAAGCCGGCTGACTGAGTAACTGGCGTCTCTTTGCAGAACTGCCAGTATTTTCCGGTCGACATTATCCAGTTTACTCAGTTCTTTATTCGGGCTCATAACCTGTTAATCCATGTGATGTCGGAACGATATGCCAAATATACATAATAAATGGAACAAAGTCTCACTTTGAAGTGTTTTTAAGCGACAAGTCAAGACCTTGTTCCGGCTTGAAAGAGTTATGATTTGTTCCATCAATATTGATCGTCAAAAAAGCTGAAACTTGAAGAAAATGACATGAACAATCGCGCAATCTTCAGCACTCTGACGGCTATCTTTCTGGCGTATTCCGCCTACGTGTGGACACATGGCACAAACGCTCCTCAAAGCGCAATCGCTACCGAGCAGGTTCGTCACGGCCAAACGCTGTATCAGCAAAACAACTGTCATACCTGTCACCAAATTTACGGATTAGGTGGCTATATGGGCCCTGATCTGACCAATGTGATTTCCCAATATGGCGATGCCTATGCCCGGGCATTCTTAATTGCTGGTACCGAACGGATGCCGGATTTTGGCCTTAGTGATTCGGAAATGGACGACCTTGTCGCCTTTCTTGAGTTTGTCGATACGATGGGAACATACCAGTCACCTGCCTACGAATTAAATTGGTACGGTACTGTTGCCGCGCAGGATGACTAATACCAGAAATCTGATCGGCCTGCGTTTTATGATAATGGGCTCGGCTGCACTTGCTGCCGGTGTCGTATTTGGTGTGATTGGTGGCTTTCAGTTCCTGTTTCCGCAATTCCTCGATGCCCTCTCTTTTACCAGCACCCGTCCTTTGCATGTTTCACTGGTGGTTTCGTGGATATTTCTGGCTGCAATTGGAGGTATTTACTATTACCTGCCAAACAAGTGTGACCGGCCCCTTTGGTCAGATCGGCTTCCGGTCTGGCATTTCTGGATTTTCCTGATTACCGGATTGTTAATTTTGGCCAGTTATCTCGTGGGCAAGTTCGGAGGCCGTGAATACTTCGAATATCCTGCTGCACTCAGTGTCCCGATCATTGCTTCCTGGGTGCTTTTTGGACTGAATTATTTCAAAACAGCATTTCAACATGCTGGCCGCTGGCCGGTGTATTACTGGATGTGGGGAACCGGCATCTTGTTCTTCATGTTTACGTTTCTGGAAGCACATTTGTGGTTGCTTCCTTTCTTCCGCGAAAACATGGTCAGGGAAATCACTGTGCAATGGAAGTCGTATGGTGCGTTGACCGGTTCATGGAACATGATGATTTACGGTACCGCGATTTTTGTCGCTGGAAAAATTGCCGGTGATAAGGAGATCGGACGCTCTAATTTGGCTTTTGTGATGTATTTCATGGGTCTGTCCGGGCTGATGTTTGGCTGGGCTCACCATACTTATCTGGTTCCTTCGGCGCCCTGGATTCGTCATCTGGCCTACATCGTCAGCATGAGCGAATTATTGATCCTGGGTAAAATATTGTGGGACTGGCGGTCAAGTCTGGATAGTTATCAGAAAAAC
>JBLHGQ010000207.1:0-3598 GCA_047614505.1 Rhodothermales bacterium
CCTCTGCTTGCAGACTCCATTCTCCCGGATCAGGTTTTAGGCCGGCGAGCTCGGGCAAAATGCGGGCGATATCAAGACCAGAGCTTTGCACCTCAAAACTTCCTCTGCTGTTGTCTGGTGGCCAGGGGATATCGGCATTGAGGTTCAAGCTGAACGGCCCGGCACTTATTTTCACTTCTTTCGCGTTCAATCTGTCGTCTATCAATGAAAGCTGCATGGCCGCAGTAAATGGCCCGTCCGGTAATCGCGCCAGGCCAGGCAATTCAAACATCTTGCCCGGGTCTTCGCCACTGGCATCAATGGTGAGGGCGCTGCCGTTAAGCGTATCATCTTTACCCAAAATTCCATTAATGCTGAACTTTGTTGTACCGACGTTTACCTGGAAATCAGTTAGTTGCCAGGTATCCGGCTGAGCCTTAACCTTGCCATCTACCGAAAAGGGTTGATCAGGCAGGACGATATCTTCGCCCGCGAACCACTGTAAATCCGACATGCGGTCAGCACTAACGGTGATGTGAATGTCGGTTCCTTTTTCGACAGATTGCAGGCCAATTATTCCGTCCAAACCAGCTGACAATATTTCTGTATTAAATGCACCGTCGGTAATTTCCAATAAATCCCGCTGGCTCACTGCCAGATTTGCTGCCATAGACCAGGGCCCGGATTCCATTCCAGCAACACCAATTACCGGCCCGAGCTTGCTGGCGTTTTCACCGTTTGCGGCAAATTCAATGGCTGTCCCGATCAAGTCTTCAGATCCACCCAAAACCCCGTTGATTCCGCCGGCACCAAAAGGCAAAACAAATTGAACATTGACACGGGTTTGGCCAGCGAGATCCGAGGCGACGTCACCATTAAGGCTAAATTGCCCTTTGGGAAGGGTTGGCAAGCCGGTCGCCGCCTGAAATGGAGCCAGGTCGTCCCCGCTTATTTCCAGCTTAAGTTCTGCACCACGGGCGGCTGGAAAGTCAGGAACATTTCCAGCGAGCGAAACCCGGGCACCTGCCAGAGACAGATTAAACCCATCAATCTGCAGACCCTTTTCAAGATATTGCAAATCAGTTGTTAAACTGAAACTTGTTTGCGGCCAACTTTCCAAGCCCGCCAGGCGAGCAACCCGGCCAAAATTGGGACCATTAATGTTGGCTGTAATCTTCGCTCCTTTTGTTTCCTGAAGAGATGACAGCTGGTTGGTGATGTCCATTTCCAATTCGCCAAAATTTCCGAGCACACGTGTCGTCAATACTTCATTGTCCACAGTGCCAATGGCGGAGAATGACAGGTCACCACGACCCAGCCCGTTAATGCCTAGCATCTGTGTGAGTTCTTCAAGTTCCGGCCCGGAAACCTGTAGATCAAACGTAGGCCTTTCTGGAGCCCAAAGGTTGTCAAACTCAGCGATGCCAAACACAGAAATATTGCCAAAGCTTCCCTGGCCTTCAATGGTGAAGTTATTGCCTGTGATTAAGTTGTCATAGGGCCCACTGATTAAATCAACCTGAATGGGCTTTCCGCTCATCAGGCCCTCAATACTGGTGTGAATGAGGCCATCTGCTTCAATCCTATCAACTAGCCGGTTGATAACAACGTGAATAGGCTGATCCAGAAGCGGACTTTGCAGTTCAATGCTCGCATTGCTCAATAACACAGCTTCTGCGAGGAATGGGAGTTGTTCAGAAACCGCATCTTCGGAATCAACAGTGCCCATTTGCCAATTGGCGAGACCCTCAGAATTTTGTTGTAGCAGGACTTTGACGTCGTCCAGGTCAAGCTGCTTGATAACCGGGAGACCTTCAAATAAAGAAAGCGTATCGATTACAACATGCATTGTTCCGACCGATACAAATGGCTCTGTTCCTGCCCACTGCGCATTCCCCAGCTTCAAACCACCAGCGTCAATTACCAGTTCACTTCCGAGGTGAATGGAAACGTTCTCGCCGAAGGCGAAGTCCCGGCCGGTAGCGGCTTCGATCTTTTTTTCAATGCTGCCGCGCAAAAAACCAAGGTCCAGCGTGAACAATAAACCAAGCGAAATCACCAGCAGGGCAAAAACCGACAAAATAATTTTTTTGATCATAAAACGAGAGCTCTAGCAGTACTGCTTGTCATTGTGACTGGTCATTATCCAATTAGATTCAAAATTATTGTAAAAATAAGCACTAATGGTCATTCCAATCACCATAGCAGGCAACGTATGATTGCGGAACTGATACAAAGGCTGGCCTACGAGCCAATGATAAAGCCTGCAGGCCTACTTTACGGCCTTGAGTGATGAAAAAGGACCCGGGCAATGTGCTCAATTTTTGGCGTACTTGAGATCCGTCAGGATCACACCGCGATAAGACAAATGGCGATCAAACAATCACGCCTGATCCGGCATCGCGGACCAGACTGGAGTGGTGTTTACGCACATCCACGTGCGGTGCTTGCTCATGAACGACTTTCCATCGTGGACGTGAACACCGGCGCACAACCCTTGTACTCATCAGATGGTAAAAAAGCCCTGGCCGTTAATGGCGAAATATACAATCACCGTGCTTTGCGCGGATCACTGACTGGTGCCTATGCCTACAGTACCGAATCCGATTGCGAAGTGATTCTTCCCCTCTATGAGCAGCATGGCCACGGATTCCTGAACAAACTACAGGGCATGTTTGCGTTTATTTTGTACGATGAAACAAACGACAGTTACCTGATTGCGCGAGACCCTATTGGCATTATTCCGCTTTATTACGGTTTTGATGATGTGCAACAGTTCTATGTGGCATCAGAAATGAAGGCGCTCATGGATGTATGCACTGAAGTGCATGAGTTTCCGCCAGGACACTATTGGTCAAGCAAAGATGATGCTCCGGTAAAATATTATGATCGTCCGTGGCAGGACTTTGCAGCAGTTTCCAACGCGCCGGCGGAAAGCTCAGTAATCCGTGTGGCACTTGAGAAGGCGGTTACCAGCCACCTAATGACCGATGTGCCATACGGAGTACTGCTATCGGGCGGCCTTGATTCTTCCATTATTGCGGCCGTGACGCAGTTACATGCTCGCCGGCGCATTGAAGATGACGAGAAAAGTAAAGCCTGGTGGCCGCGCCTGCATTCATTTGCCGTTGGCCTTAAGGGCTCGCCAGACCTTGCGGCTGCGCAAATTGCGGCAGATCACATTGGCACCATCCACCATGGTTTCGAATTCACCCTGCAGGAAGGACTCGATGCACTTGATGAGGTGGTTTATCACCTGGAGACATATGATGTAACTACCATTCGGGCTGCAACACCGATGTTCCTGATGGCCCGTAAGATCCGCGCGATGGGCATTAAGATGGTGTTGTCAGGCGAGGGGGCTGATGAGATTTTTGGCGGTTATCTTTATTTCCACAAAGCACCGGATGCCCGGTCATTTCACGAAGAAACAGTACGAAAAATTAACCGTCTGCACTGGTATGACTGTCTCAGGGCCAACAAAGCGATGGCGGCCTGGGGTATAGAAGCAAGGGTACCGTTTTTGGACCGTGAATTCCTTGACGTGGCCATGTCAATCAACCCGGCAGATAAAATGATCGTGCCAGGAAAAATAGAAAAAAACATATTGCGTGAAGCA
>JBLHGQ010000208.1:0-3574 GCA_047614505.1 Rhodothermales bacterium
GGTTATGCTCCGGCAGAAGCTGATCCCCTGGCTTACCATGCCGTAGGTCCATTTGACCGTAATGAAGGGATGGTAAAGAAAAAAAGTTCCGCCGGACCAAGTTACACCTCGGTGTTTGGTCAATGGCTTTGCGATATGGCTGCTGCAGATGAAAGCCTTACAGCAATCACACCTGCAATGCGTGAAGGATCAGGGCTGGTGGAATTTGAGCAAAAGTTTCCGGATCGATATTTTGATGTAGGCATTGCTGAGCAGCATTCGGTTACGTTGGCCGCCGGAATGGCATGTGAAGGCATGCATCCTGTGGTGGCTATCTACAGCACTTTTTTGCAACGTGCATACGATCAATTGATTCATGATGTGGCGATCCAGAACCTTCCTGTGCTGTTTGCAATTGACCGTGCCGGCCTGGTTGGTTCCGATGGCCCGACTCATGCCGGTAATTTTGATCTCAGCTATTTACGCTGCATTCCTAATATGATGATTATGGCTCCATCGAACGAAGACGAGTGCCGTCAAATGTTGTACACGGCTTTTCGACATAAGGGACCTGCAGCAGTTCGTTACCCGCGTGGAGCCGGACCCGGAGTTTTGGTCGAATCGCAAATGACCGGCATTCCGGTCGGCAAAGGTGAAGTCCAGTTTAAGGGCAGCGGTATCGCAATCCTCGCTTTTGGAAGCATGGTTCACACTTGTATCGATATTGCGACGAATCTGGACGCAACTCTGGTGAATATGCGTTTCATCAAACCTCTGGATCTTGAACTGATCAGGCAGATAAGCGAATCGCATGATATTTTAATTACCGTTGAAGAAAATGCGGTTTCTGGCGGTGCTGGTAGTGGGGTGAACGAGTTATTGGCTGCCGAGGGAATCGTCCTGCCCGTTTTGAATATTGGCATTCCTGACCACTTCATTGAGCATGGTTCCCGTGAAGATTGCCTTACTGCAGCAAATCTTGATGCAGAAGGCGTATTGAAGCAAATTATGGCCAGATTGCAATTATTGGGAATGGCGCGGCAAAGCGGCGATCTGCCGGTCATGAAGTCCGGATAACAGCAATAAAGACAAGATCGCTCCACTTAGTGCCCATAACATGTCAGATTGTGTATCCCAGACATACCCCTGAGTGCCCAGAAACGCCTCTGCACCCTGTTCACTAAGTAAAGCGGCTGCCCACTCCAAAAGCTCGTAAAAAGCGCTGAAAGCAAGGCAAATACTGACTACGATAATCCCCAGCCATGCTTGCACATTGATCACTTCCTTTCGGACAAGAATTTCGCGAGCGAGTATTGCTGGAATAAAGCCCTGTGCGAAATGTCCTAATTTATCGTAATTGTTTCGCTCCCCACCGCTGATTGCTTGCAACCAGTCGCCAAGTGGTACTTCAGCGTATGTATAGTGGCCACCGACCATCAAGATGACTGAATGAACAAGAACTAATACGTACAACAGAGGTGTTAAGGGAAAGCTCGATCGGGTCACTATCATCAAGCCCAGGCCAATCATGGCCGGCAATACTTCCAGCCACCACGTTACCATGTCATGTGGATTAATTGCAGACCAAATCAGTGCAGCAAAAAATACGCTTAACCATGCAATCAGATTTCTACTCAAAAGGCCTGTCCTTTCTTGTATTCAGATTATGGTCAGAGCTTAATCATTGAAAACCCTCACTGCAAGTACGTCACAGCCAGCGCCGTGTAAAACGGAATTGGCGGTGGAGCCAAGCAAAAGCTGTACACCTTTCTGTCCATGGGTGCCCAGGACAATTAGTTGAATATTATTTTCGTCCACAAATCGATGAATCTCTTTTGCAGGAGTCCCCTGTATAATATGCTGCCTGCTTTCCGGCACACCAAAACGCTCACCCAGGCCTTGCAGGGTTGATTGAAGTTCCTTCTTTAATCGACTTTCAACCTGATCCATACCGACAAATACAGGACCATAAGGAACAACCCCCAAATAGACTGAGTCCATCGGTTCCTGCACATAAAGAATATGTAGTTCTGGGTCAGATGACGCAATTTCCAGTGCCTTTTCAATAACAATTTGCGATTCGTTACTTAGATCAACAGCGACAACTATTTTGGAATATCCAGCCATGACAATCTCCCAATTGGGTTATGTCCATCATATTCCGGCAATTAACCGTTCCTATTGACCAATATCAATAAAGGCAATAAAAAAGCAATCTTTTATGTTCTGATTTTTCTTCTTCGAAACAGTCTTGTGGTCATAGCCCAAAAGATCAATCCGGAAAGTGCCACAAACAACCCTAATGCCGCCGCAATTTGAAGCAATGGCGTATTGAAATCGCTACGGTCATCAAAATCCAGAATGTGCAACATCCAGAGAAAATCAAATATCCTCCAGCGCGTTGTTCGGCGAGTAACCAGTTCTCCCGTCCAACCATCGATATATAAACCAAGCGATTCCGGTTCGGTAAAACTGACGCGCCATAACGGTAAATTACGACCACGATACTCACTGCCCTGATAATGTTCAGTAATCAACTCGACAGAGTCGATAGAACCCTCGACATTCAATAGCTCAGACGCAATTTGAGTCACTTCAGCCTGACCCAGAAAACTCAAGACTTCACCGCTAAGTGCGTTAACCAGGCGGGTCTGAGTCTGACCTTCACTGCTGGCAGAAATCCTGTACCAGGTTTGGCCCAAATTCCTGGACAGACGAATTTCCCGCAATTCGCTTTGACTTGACACAGAAGCCGAGAATGCAGACCAGGCGGCAGATGGACTTATCAGGCCTTCAAGCATGTTTGAGCTAAGGGCCTGTGGCTCGACGGTAAGATGCTCACCACGAATTGTCTCGATCGGAAATATTGCGAAAAACAAGCCGCTAGCCATCCAGGCAATAATTGGAGCTATCATGAGCAGCCCTAGCCAGCGATGAAATTTTCTAAAAAACACTTTCATATTAGATTCCTTGGTTTTGGCAATTCCAGTGCCCTGGTCATTCTGGCATCATGAGATCATGCAGACTACTTTACTGATCCAGTTTTTGCTCTGTCCGATGGTCTTGTTAAGCCTGCTTTGGATAACAGCCCCGTACGGCCGACATTATAAGCCGGGCTGGGGGACTAGCCTGCCAAATCGTTTGGCTTGGGTACTAATGGAATTACCAGCAGTTCTGGTCATCAGTTGGCTTGTCCTGTCTGCTCCAAACGGAACCAGTTCTTATGCACTGGTGCCCTTATCGTTCTGGCTTTTTCACTATTTTTACCGGACTTTTGTTTTCCCGATACTGATGCGCCCCTCCGATAAAACCTTTCCTGCGATGCTTGTGATGTTCGCCATCGCGTTTAATATCCTCAACGGTTACAACAATAGCGTTGCAATACTCGAAAATTCGGCTGCAAACGCTCCATGGTCAAACTCCCACTTCTGGCTCGGCGCCATTGTCTTTTTGTTTGGGTTCGTAGTGCACAGCCATTCAGACCATATTATTCGCAAACTTCGCAAACCCGGCGATACTCAATATGCAATTCCGCAGGGAGGCATCTTTCGCTGGGTGAGTAGCCCCCACTATCTGGGTGAGATCATTCAATGGG
>JBLHGQ010000209.1:0-3547 GCA_047614505.1 Rhodothermales bacterium
TCGAACGTCCTGAGGAAGCCCGAGTACCCGTTCGGCAATGATGTTGGCCATGATCTCATCGGTACCACCTGCAATCCGTAAACCGGGAATGCTCATATAGGTGGACTGAAACAGATTGTCGAAATCGTCGGTGCCTGGCGTCCACATCACGCCAGCCTGTTCCATCAAATCAATTGCGAACGAGGCAAGATCCTGAGTTTTCGGTGCTCCTACCAGCTTACCAATGCTGTTCTCAGGACCGGGAATCTCGCCTTTCGAGAGTGCAGTCATGGACCGATAGCCAGTATATTTGAGGCCTGATTCCTGCACATACCAGTTCGCTAACTTCGCTCGAACGCTCTGGTTCTTGATCGCAGGTTGATCATCGATTTCAATTTTCTTGGCGAGTTCCATCGCGGTTTTGAATCCAGCATTGCTACCGCCGCCGCCGATTGAAGCACGCTCATTCATCAATGTGGTAATGGCGACCTGCCAACCCTGGCCGATTTCACCGAGGCGTTGGGAGTCAGATATGCGAACATCGGTGAAGTACACTTCGTTAAAACCGGAGGCGCCGGAAATCTGCTTGATTGGCTTAATTTCAATGCCTGGCGAGCGCATATCTATAAAGAAATAGCTTAAGCCTTGATGCTTGGGCACATTTGGGTCGGTTCGAAGCACGAGAATTCCCCAGTCGGAATATTGTGCACCGGAGGTCCAAATCTTTTGGCCATTGATGATCCAATCATCGCCGTCACGAACGGCTTTGGTGCGAAGTGCCGCGAGGTCTGAACCACCTGCTGGTTCACTAAATAGCTGGCACCAGATTTCTTCGCCATTGGCGAGCTTGGGTAGATAGCGTTGTTTCTGCTCCTCGGTTGCCCAGGTCATCATGGTGGGGGCTGCCATTCCCTGGCCAATGCTAAATACGCCGGTGTTAGGAGAGGAAAACTTACCTTCTTCCTGATTAAGAATTACCTGCTGAATGGCATCGGCGTCGCGGCCGCCATATTCTTTTGGCCAGCGGATGCAGGCCCAGCCTGCTTGGGCTTTCTTGTTCTGCCAATACTTGGCCTGGGCCATCGGGTCCATGCCCGCAAGCTCGTTCTCAGTGGGTACGTTGTCCTTGAGCCAGGCTGCTGCTTCTGTGCGAAATTTGGCTTCTTCTGGGGAATCGTTAAAGTCCATGCTTTATCTCCTTAGGCTGCGTCTGATTCAATTGCGGTGATGAGCTTGTCCTGCCACATACCTTCACTGCCAATGGTGACAGACAAGAGCTTTGATCGACGATAGTGAAACTGACAGTCGAATTCCCAGGTGAATCCCATTCCGCCGTGAGTTTGGATGTTTTCCTTCGAGGCAAAATAGTAAGCTTGAATACCGGCTACCCGGGCCGTCGCAGCAGCAATTGGGAGTTCTGGGGCGTTAGTGTTGAGAGCCCAGGCACCGTAATAACAATTGGACCTTGCCAGGGTGTTTTTCACGTACATGTTGGCAAGCTTGTGTTTTATGGCCTGATATCCAGCGATAGGGCGGCCAAACGCATAGCGGCTCAGAGAATATTCTTTGGCCATTTCTAGTGCAGCATCAGACCCGCCGGTTTGTTCCCATGCGAACAGAACTGCCGCTCGATTAAGGATGTTTTGCGTGGCCGCCCATCCGGCTCCGGCTTCACCTAACAGTTCGCCACTGGCGGCTTTGAAAGTGATGTTTGCATGAGAACGACTAGGATCAATGGTAGAAATGGTTTCCGCAGTGACGCTGCTTTGCTTTAGGTCAACTATGGCAAGGCTTGCTCCATCGCCGCTCTCAGCGCGACAAACGACGATCGCAAAGTCAGCGATATCACCATCGGGAACAGCGACTTTTTTTCCGGAGATTTCTGTTGGGCCAGAGGTTTGTAATTTTTTCGCCGTCGGTGCGCCCATACCTTCTACAAACGCAAAAGTACCTATCGCATCTCCGCTAGCGAGTCGAGGCAGCCAGTTTTGTTTTTGATCTTCGCTGCCGTAGAGCATTATTGCCTCGGTAGCGAAGTAAACGGAAGACGAAAAGGGCAAGGGTGCAACTGCACGCCCGAGTTCGTCGGATATGACGGATAACTCAAGGTAGCTCAATCCCAGGCCATCGTAAGCCTCTGGGATGACAGTGGAGGTCCAGCCCATTTCAGCGACCTTTTTCCAAAGATCAGGGTTAAAGGGCTGGCCGCTTTCGAGCGCCTCTCTTACGACCTTCATTGAGCAGTTATCCTGCAGAAAGCCGCGTGCTTGTTCTCGAAGCATATTTTGCTCCGCGCCGAATTCAAAATTCATGAGTTCCCTCCTCTTGTGAATACTAGCTCCAAGATACGTGCCTACCCCGTAGCTCGGCAAGTGCTTTTAATCTTGTGTTGAAGCTTGTGTTACACTGCGAAGCCCATTTCTAATCTACACGAATCTATGACTTCTGTGATTCAGGTTACTGCACCTGTAAGCCTGCCGATTTACAATTCCGATCAAACCTTTCCTGTTCAAAATATTTACTGCGTCGGTCGTAACTATGCTGACCACGCACTAGAGATGGGTCACGACCCCGATCGCGAACCGCCATTTTTCTTTATGAAGCCATTGTATGCACTATTGGCCGATGGCGGAGAGCTAACATATCCGCCCCTTAGTTCTGATGTTCATCATGAAGTTGAGCTGGTTGTTGCTCTCGGTCAGGGTGGGACAAATATTGCAGTATCTGAAGCTGATGGTTACGTATTCGGTTATGGCGTCGGCCTTGATTTAACCCGGCGTGACTTGCAGGCAGAAGCGAAAAACCTGTCCCGCCCCTGGGACGCAGCAAAAGTGTTTAAGCATTCTGCACCCTGCTCCAAACTCGTACCGAAAGAAGGTCCCTTGCTCGATGCGGGAAATATTCAATTGTTTGTTAACGGTGACCAGCGTCAGCAGGGCAATATTAATCAGATGATTTGGAAGATTCCCGAAATCATTTCAACCCTATCTAGCTTGTTTCCACTCCAGGCTGGAGATCTTATTTTTACCGGAACACCCGCGGGTGTCGGGCCAATTGTACCGGGAGACAACCTGCTGGCACTGGTGGAGAATGTTGGTGCGCTGAATGTTTCGGTTCTGGCTAATCAATGATGCCGGTAAACGAAGATCTCTCGCAAAGGTTTATTTTTGATGAAACGGATATCCGTGGCGACATTGTCCAGATTAAAAACTGCTATCGAGATATGGTCGCGCGCCACGAGTACCCATCAATTGTGCAACAATTATTGGGAGAGTTTGTTGTGGCAGGGCTGCTGCTGGGCTCGACGATAAAATTTGAAGGTCGTTTGATTCTTCAGGTCAGAAGCCAGGGTCAAATACCACTTTTGATGGTGGAGATTTCCCATAGCAATACATTTCGAGGCATCGCTCGAATTCAGGAACAGGTGGATAGCGAGGACTTTGGTGAGTTATTCGAGTCAGGAACTCTTGTGGTGACTGTTGACCCCGATCAGGGCGAGCGTTACCAATCCGTAGTGCCATTGGATGGTGGAAGTCTTGCGGGTTGCTTGATGCACTATTTCAGCCAG
>JBLHGQ010000210.1:0-3525 GCA_047614505.1 Rhodothermales bacterium
GAATTTTGCTGCCAACATAGCCATTTCCGCCATAAACGACTAGATGCTCACCGTTTTCATTTTTAGGCAAAACCAACCTCCTACAGACTAGCGATACGCCGTGGCCGAGATTCAGGACTATTGCGATTCTGTGTAGTGTAGTTGTCTTTGGTATAGCGCACCTATAGGAGTAGAAAACTGTTTATTGCACGAAGCACCAACACTGCTGGTTAATGACAGCTGGCGTGGCACAAAATTGACACACTCTTTAGGTCTGCTTTCGGCCTATTCGGTTGAAAAACTCTGTTTAACGCCTGCTGCCTATTTACTCTGTCCCTTTACTCTGACCCCGTTGTTCAACAACTTGGTATCATGGGGGCTGACGATTATTGCCCGGAGTCCTTACACGCCATGCCCGAACAGGAACTGAAGACGCTGCTGAGGCAGCTCAACGAAATTCTCGACAACACCGAGCACCTTGACCCCGCCACGCGTAAAATGGTCATCAAACTCGACCGCGATATCGAACGCCTGCTCGACACAGAGGACGCGGGCATGGACTTCGACACCTTCCAGGAAGGCGCACTGGATTTGCAGGCGCGCTTCCGCGCAGAGTACCCAGTGGCGGAGCGCTTTTTGCGCGAGATCATGGACATGCTGGCGAAGGTGGGAATATAGTCGTAATAAGTAGGGTCAGAGTAAAGGGACAGAGTAAACCGACAGAAATGGTCAGCACTTTCTTTCAGACGCGGAGATTGCTGATCGTTTAAATTGAAGTTGCACTGCAGCATAGAGTCTTCCTGGGATTAGGCAGGGAGACCGAAAGCATAAGTAATCGGGCGGGCTCTTCGAAGCCCTGATCTCCGCCAAATAATCAACCCCGCATCAGCGGGGTTTTTTATTTGTTGCAGTGTTTGGATAAGAACCCACATCCCGAAGGGATCGGGTTCGACACAAAACTGTCGGGAGCAATTTTGAACGTCGAAGCAAAGCTGAGACGGCCCCAAGGGGGTTGACTATTCATGGGCTGTTGCCGTTAGGGTGGCATGGATATTTTCCTCTCGACCATGAACCAGGCGATAGAGTGCCGGTAGTACCAAAAGGGTCAATAGTGTCGAAGAAATAATTCCGCCGATAACCACGGTCGCTAGTGGCCGTTGGACTTCGGAGCCTATTCCCGTGTTTAGTGCCATAGGAACGAACCCCAAAGATGCAACCAGTGCCGTCATTAATACGGGGCGAAGCCTGGTTATCGCTCCCTCGCTGATGGCATCGTCCAGCGATCGGCCATGGATTCTTAAATCGCGGATGAACGCCACCATTACCAAGCCGTTGAGCACGGCGACTCCCGAAAGAGCAATGAACCCAACGCCGGCTGAGATTGAAAACGGTATGTCCCGGAACAGCAGCGCCATGATCCCACCGGTTAGCGCCAGTGGTACTCCTGAGAATATGACCGCTGCGTCTTTTACCGAGCCAAGTGCCATGATAAGCAAGCCCAGTATCAGAATCAGGGTCACTGGAACGACCACTGCAAGTCGTCGGCTCGCGGACTCCAGTTGTTGGAATGTGCCACCGTATTCAACCCAGTAACCGGGCGGAATTTCAACGCTTGTTTGCACTTCCTGCTGAACATCCCTGACGAAGGAGCCGAGATCCCGTCCGCGGACATTTGCAGTAACGACAACCCGGCGTTTCCCATTTTCCCTATAAATCTGGTTGTAACCTGTATCCAGTTGCAAATTAACCAGTTCACCCAGTGGAACATAGCTGCCATTGGAAAGAGGAACCGGCAAGTTGCCCAACCTATCGGTATCTGACCTCAATTCCTCGGGTAGGCGAACCACAATGTCTGACCGGCGATCACCTTCATAGAATTGACCGGCTACGCTGCCACCTAGCGCGGTTGCCAACAGGTTCTGGAGTTGGGCAATACTGACTCCGTATTGCGCGAGCGCATTGCGATTCGGCGCTATGGTAAATACCGGTAAACCGGTAGCCTGCTCTACCGCCACATCTGCTGCACCAGGAACTACGGATAGCACTTTTTCAATTTCGTTACCGAGGGAAATGAGTTGGTCAAAGTCATCACCAAATACCTTGATGGCGAGTTCGGCGCGAACACCGGCTATCAATTCGTTGAAGCGCATCTGGATGGGTTGCAGAAACTCATAGCGGTTTCCGGGAATAGGGGTCACCAGTGCTTCCAGATCTGCCACCACCTCGGACTTGGGTTTGTCAGGGTCGGGCCAGGCTTCACGGGGCTTGAGAATGATGAAATTGTCCGCCACACTCGGAGGTACCGCCTCCGTGGCCACTTCCGCAGTGCCGATCTTGGCGAACACGCGTTCCACTTCCGGAAGCTTTTTGATTGCATTCTCCAATTGCTCTTGCATCCGCACTGCTTGTTCCAGTGAAGTTCCGGGTATGCGTAAAGCATGCATGGCGATATCGCCTTCATCCAGGTTGGGAACAAACTCCGATCCCAGGCGCGTAGCTGAATAACCGCAAATCGTGACCAGCACCACGGCTAGAAGTATCACGCTCCAGCGAAAACGCAAAGTAGCTTTCAGCAAGGGCCGATACAGTGTCTGGGCGGTGCGGACGATATGGTTATCTTTTACCCTTATGGGCTTACGAAAAAGAAGTGCAATACCCGCTGGTACGAAAGTTACAGACAAAATCATGGCGCTGATTAGTGCAATAACCACTGTAATGGCCATGGGATGGAACATCTTGCCTTCTATGCCTGTCAGCGCAAAAATAGGAATGTAGACTGCCGTAATGATGAATACTCCGAACAAGGCCGGGCGGATCACCTCACGGGTGGCATCAGAAACTACTTCCAGACGACCTTTCAGGGACATTTCACCATTTCGGGCCTCTTCGCTCAGGCGTCGCAGGCAGTTTTCGACAATAATCACCGCACCATCCACGATTAGTCCAAAATCCAGTGCGCCGAGACTCATGAGGTTTGCGCTGACTTTGGTTTGAACCATCCCGGTGATGGTCATCAACATGGCGATAGGTATCACTGCGGCAGTGAGTAATGCAGCCCTGACGTTACCCAAAAACAACAGCAACACGACCACTACCAGCAATGCACCTTCGATCAGGTTTGTCTGGACAGTTTTGAGCGTCTTACCAACCAGCCCGGTACGATCATAAACGGCGGTAGCAGTGATCCCTGGAGGCAGGCTGGACTGGATTTCATCCAGTTTCGCGGAGACACCCCTGGCAACTGTACGGCTATTTTCACCGATCAGCATGAACACGGTACTCATCACAACCTCACGTCCGTTTTGGGTTGCTGCACCGGAGCGAAGTTCCTTGCCTAAACTGATTTCTGCTACGTCTTTGACCCGAATTGGTATTCCCTGATCCTGCTGCACGACAATGTCGCCCAGGTCTTGTATGCGGCTGGCTTGCCCGGGAACCCGCATTAACCATTGCACACCATTGTGTTCGATAAACCCGGCACCCCGGTTATCATTGTTCTGCTCAATGGCCTGTAACACGTCACTGTAGGTCAGGCCATGAACGAGG
>JBLHGQ010000211.1:0-3508 GCA_047614505.1 Rhodothermales bacterium
TGGGTAACTATTTGGCCATCTTGACCGGACGTCTGGCCCAACTAATTGGCACTTAAGGAAACTCTATGAAACGCATGATCACCCCTGCAATTTTGCTCGTGGCTTCGTTTAACGTCACTGCAGGCAGCACCGTTCTTGAGTGCGATCAATTGATTGATGTTGCAGCTGGCAAAACACGCAGTCATCAGGCTGTGTTGATTGAGGGAAATCGTATTTCCGCAGTCGGTTCGAGGAGCGATATTGATAAAGCGCTTGATGGTGCGGCACCTGATTCTGAACTGGAGTTGGGAACCTGCCTGCCCGGCCTGATGGATATGCATGTGCATCTTCGTGAGCAAAACTCACCAAACCACTACATCAAACGCTTTGTGCAAAGTGAGGCAGACTACACATTAAATGCCGCACATTATGCAAGACTTACACTCAATGCAGGTTTCACGACCGTTCGTGATCTCGGAGATACTGCATTCGAAACAGTGGCGCTGCGTAATGCAATTTCTACCGGTCATGCAGTTGGCCCGAGAATTTTTGCTGCTGGTAAATCTGTGGCTACCACTGGCGGCCATGCCGATCCAACCAACGGATTTAAACCAGCGTTAATGGGTGAGCCAACACCGTCAGAAGGCGTGATTAACGGGCCCGACGAAGCGCGGGAAGCCGTTCGCTATCGCTACAAAAGAGGCGCCGATGTAATCAAGATCACTGCGACCGGTGGCGTATTAAGCCTGGCCAAAAACGGACAGAACCCGCAATTTACTGAAGAAGAGGTCAAAGCTTTAATCGAAACAGCCACAGATTATGGAATGGGCGTTGCTGCACACGCCCATGGTGCTGAGGGCATGCGTCGTGCAGTTGTCCACGGCATACGATCCATTGAACACGGTACCTATATGACTCCTGAAATCATGGAACTGATGAAAGAGCACGGCACATTTTTTGTGCCCACCATGCTGGCCGGAAAATTTATCGGTGAGAAAGCCAAAATTGACGGCTATTTCCCCGAGGTCGTTCGTCCCAAAGCCGCTGCAATTGGACCTGTGATTAAGGATACATTCACAAAGGCCCATAATGCGGGCGTAAAAATCGCCTTTGGAACGGACTCGGGCGTTTCAGCCCATGGCGATAATGCACAGGAGTTTAAATTGATGGTTGATGGAGGCATGAGCCCCATAGAAGCCATTCAGTCAGCAACAGTGATTGCAGCAGAGCTGTTATTTGAATCAAAGAATCTTGGACAGATTGCGCCAGGTATGTTTGCTGACATCGTCGCAGTCGATGGTGACGTCCTGCAGGACATCACCCTGCTCGAGAATATTCCTTTCGTGATGAAAGATGGCATTATTTATAAAAACGACTAAAGAAAAAACCCCAAAATTTTACGTCCTGCACCATTCATCCACCAAATTGCCAAATTCAATATCCAGGCGAATGAAACCCAAATGAGGTAGGGCGTGAGCATGTTTGCAGCCGCCAGACTGATTCGCCTGAATAGCCGGATCGTCGCTGAGATTGCAATGATCAGCACCGTCATTTCTATCAGGGCAAGTCCCGGGTTATTCAAGCCAAAGAACAACCAGGACCAGGCACCATTAAGCAAAAGCTGAACTAGCCAATACAACAGTGCGCGATCGCTCAATGGGTGTTGTTCCTGCCATACTTTCCATGCAGCGATAGTCATCAAAAGATAAAGAACAGCCCACACCGGGCCAAAGAGCCAATTCGGCGGTGTCCATGAAGGTTTATGGATTAATGAATACCATTCTCCGGGCATATACTGACTGCCAAACGAAGCTACCAGCGCAACAATGGCGAGAAGGACAAAAAAGGAGAAAATTTTCAAGATGAGTACCAATGCTCCATGCGGGTAAAACTCAGGGATGAATTTTAGCAGTGATTTGTATCAAATTGAGGGGGAATAGTAGGGCTCCGACCGAATTAAGTTTTGATCTGTCATTTATAATTCGATTTACCTATTAATATCATTATTTAAATCAATTTCACCTATGGGTTGGCATTCATCTACCACGGTCCGGTGTTTCACAATTACTTTGACCCTTAATGGAGGCTTCTTCTTATGTCACTGAAAGACAGCAAAACAGAACAAAACCTGAAAGACGCATTTGCCCGTGAAACCCATGAATACACGGATATGTATCCGGGCATGGCAAGCACTGCCCGTGATGAAGGCTTTGACGAAATCGCTGATTGGTTTGAGACTTTGGCTAAGGCCGAGCGTTCTCATGCCAATCGTTTCCAGAAAGCCCTTAATGAACTTGACGGTTAGAGTTTGTTTTTATTGATTCATGTCCAGTCCAGTAAATTCATCCCGCGAAGGTAGCCTTGATGCGCCCACGCGGCACCCTCTGGATTGGGAAAACCCATCTTTTTACAATGAGACTTCTTTGTTGGACGAGATGGAACGGGTCTTCGATCATTGCCACGGCTGCAGGCGTTGCGTGTCTCTTTGCGATGCCTTTCCCACCCTGTTTGATCTGGTGGATGAATCAAAAACCTTCGAAGTTGATGGCGTAGACAGAAACGACTACTGGAGCGTTGTGGATGAGTGCTTTATGTGCGACCTGTGCTATCAGACCAAGTGCCCCTACATCCCGCCGCATGAATGGAATATTGATTTTCCGCACCTGATGCTACGGGCCAAGGCTACGCAGTTTAAAAAAGGTGAGCGCAAGATCAGCCACAAGTTGATTTCCAATACCAAAATTACCGGCACAGTTGGCAGTATTCCAGTAATCAACAAGGCCATTAATGCTGCTGGCCGCAGTCCTGTTCTGCGCAAGGTGCTGGAAAAACCCCTGGATATCCGTCGAGATGCGCATTTGCCTGAGTATCACAGCGACACGATTCGCCGGCGTGACAAAGACCGCAGCCCGGTATTTTTTGAGCCTAAAGTGGCCGGCCCGACCCGTGGCAAGGCCGCATTGTTCACTACCTGTTATTGCAATGTGAACGAACCGGACATCGGTAGCGATCTAATCAAAAATATTTGAGCACAACGATATTCCGGTGATGCTGACCTCGAAAGAAGAATGCTGCGGCATGCCAAAGCTTGAACAAGGTGATTTGGAAACAGTCGATAAGTACAAGCGCAAGAATATTCCGGAACTGGTTCGTCTGATAGATGAGGGCTGGGATATTATTGCTGCCATTCCTTCTTGTGTTTTGATGTTCAAGCAGGAATTACCATTGATGTATCCGCATGATGCGGACGTACAAAAGGTCAAACGGCATATCTTCGACCCTTTTGAATACCTGCAGCACCGCCACAAAGCGGAACTGCTCAACACCGAGTTCAAAAACCCGATCGGTACCGTTGCCTGGCACGTACCTTGCCATCAGCGAGTTCAGAAAATCGGACCCAAAACCAAAGATATTCTTGCACTGGTGCCGGATTCTGATATCCAGATGATAGAGCGTTGTTCAGGGCACGATGGTACATATGGTGTACGTACTGGCACTTACGCCAAGTCCAAGAAAATCGCGCGCCCGG
>JBLHGQ010000212.1:0-3374 GCA_047614505.1 Rhodothermales bacterium
ATCACAAACCGCCCCTTTGAATAACTGTTAAGGTCATGTCCAATATTGGCGAGCAACATCGGTGTACGAGAAAATGCCACGGCGATTGATGACATTACTTGAATTTTTGTCGTACTCTGGGCTGCCAACAATAGAGGAAAGAACGGATCATGGGCGGTCTCAATGGACATTGCACCATCATATCCAGCCCGCTCTAATCTTTGTGCACTCTCGGCTACACTGTGTAAATCAGGCGCAAGGCCACTATCGATTTTCATAAGTCATCTCATCTTTAAAGTGTTTAGGTTAAGAAACGTTTCGGGTTCTTCCAGCCCAGTAAGGCTTTCGTAGTTCCGTTTTCAATATTTTTCCGGAGGGGTTGCGAGGAATCAAATCCATCCAATCGAAAGAAGTTGGGCACTTGTAGCTGGCCAGATTTTTTCTACAAAAAGCAAACAGCTGCTCTTCCGTAATCTCTTCACTGGATCTTGTCACGATGGCTTTGACGGTTTCTCCCCAACGATCGTCTGGCACACCAATGACAGCAACGTCACTCACGCCAGGATGCTTCATCAACGCATTTTCGACCTCAGCGGGATAGATATTTTCACCGCCAGAAACAACCATGTCTTTGACTCTATCGTGAATGTAGACAAACCCATCCACCATATAACCCGCATCCCCTGACTTAAACCATCCATCTTCCGTGATCGACTGCTTTGTTGCTTCGTCGTTCTTCCAGTAACCACGCATGATTTGAGGGCCACGCATCCATATTTCTCCGGCTTCACCCTCTGCCACTTGCTGCCCGCTCTCACGGTCGACAATACAGACTTCATGTTTCGCTACTGCCTTACCACAGGAGCGCAACAACTCCGCTCTGGGTCCACCCGGATCATGATCCTCCGGCATCAGCATCGTGACGCCACCTGTAGTTTCCGTCAGCCCATAAACCTGGAAAAAATTTGCCCCAAAAGTCGCGATCGAATCAACGAGTACCTGCTCTGTAATCGGAGATGCCCCATAGGCAATACATTGCAAGCTGGAATAATCCACCTGCCGAACGTTCGGCTGGGCCAGTAAAAACTGCAGCACTGCCGGTACAAATACTGAATGAGTAACCCCAAAGGCGGGAATCACTCGCAGAATTTCCTGCATGTCGACATCTCGCAGTAGAATGCTGGTAGCCCCGTTGAATATTCCCGTGAGTCCCCATCCTGATCCAGAGATATGGAATAACGGCATGCAAACCAGATTGACGGAACCTTCATTAAACCCAAGAGATTCGAGTCCCGGCCCCAGCACCGATAACAGATTAGTGTGGGTGGTGAGAACGCCTTTCGGTAAGCCCGTCGTGCCGCTGGTGTAGAGTTGGTAGACCGTGTCCTCAGGGTTCGCCGTCATTCCCGGGTCTTCAATTGACGTGCTCAAAATCAACTGTTGGTAAGTTGGATATCCGGTATCGCCAGGGCTTCCCAGCACCACGATATGAGGGCAGTCGAGATTCATTTGCGCCAGATGGGGCAAAAATTCCTCTCCGATGAGCAGCACCTTGGCGTCGCTATGATTAAGAATGTACTCCATCTCCGGGGGTGCGAGTCGCCAATTAACTGCAACCGACACGGCATTCAATTTTGCCGTACCAAATAGCCAGGTAAAATATTCCGGCGCGTTGTGACCCAGATAAGCCACTCGGTCCTGACTACCCACGCCTGCCGCTTGAAGCGCATTGGCACACTGATTGGACTCTTGATCAAGTTGCCCATAGGTCCAGCTACGTTGGTCATGGGTGTAGATCAATGCGACCTTATCGGGCCTGGTAGCCCCGTGGTGTCGAGTGATGTCTGCAAGCGTTTGAATAGACATATTCGTCCGAAGATAGTCAACAGTCGGAAAATAATCGCACAGTCTGGCTGCAGCGTCACGTGATCTAGTGGTTAAGGGTTACCCGCCGCCTCATCAATAGCAGCGCGATCGAAACTATACTGCTGATTACAAAATTCGCAGGTCAGCTCAACCTCCTCAGTACCTTTGAATAGATCATCCAGTTCCCCGTCTCCCAGCGACACCAATGCCGTCGCCATTCTCTCCTCGGAGCAGGTGCATTGATAAGCCACCTCGTTTTGTGACATCACGCGGACGGGTTGGCCGTGGTATAACCGAATCAGAATTTGTTCTACAGATAGCGTCCGCAACTCTTCAACCTTTAAGCTTTCGCCCAATGTCCTGACATGCTGCCAATCCCGTTCTCGATCCTTATCGGACTTCACCAGCTGTTTCGGTAACTGCTGAAGTAGAAATCCTGCCGCTCCAATATCATCGGATGTGAGCATCAGCCAGGTCTGAAGTTGCTCTGACTGGCTGAAATAGTGCATCAAGCAACCCGCAAGACTTCCACCATCCAATGGCACTACGGATTGGTAACGCTCGCCCTGATCGGGGTCAACAGTCACCACAAGAGTTCCAGACTCGAATAACTCACCAAAGTCCTCGCTATCCACCTGTTCCTGAATTCGAGCGATGCCTCTAAATGTATTGCTATGGGAAATCTCCACCATCAAAAGTGGTATTTGACCCTGGCTTCTGACTTGAAGAATCAAACGACCTTCAAATTTTATCGTCGAGCCCAGCAGCAGCCCTGCCACAACAAACTCTCCCAATAATTGCTGCACAATTGATGGGTACTCGTGGCGCGCGACCATATCTCGATAGCAGTTTTTAATCTGGACAATGTCGCCACGGATATCCGTTTCGTCAAAAATAAACCTTTGCGAGAGATCTTCGGTTACCGGCATGATTGATTAGCCACAACCGAAACATTCAGCGCACCAACATTCTCCACCAGTGCCAGCAGGTTGTCTCCCGGTATAATTGGCCCGACACCCGCGGGTGTCCCGGTAAAAATAAGATCTCCAGCCTGGAGTGGAAACAAGCTAGATAGGGTTGAAATGATTTCGGGAATCTTCCAAATCATCTGATTAATATTGCCCTGCTGACGCTGGTCACCATTAACAAACAATTGAATATTTCCCGCATTGAGCAAGGGACCTTCTTTCGGTACGAGTTTGGAGCAGGGTGCAGAGTGCTTAAACACTTTTGCTGCGTCCCAGGGGCGGGACAGGTTTTTCGCTTCTGCCTGCAAGTCACGCCGGGTTAAATCAAGGCCAACGCCATAACCAAATACGTAACCATCAGCTTCAGATACTGCAATATTTGTCCCACCCTGACCGAGAGCAACAACCAGCTCAACTTCATGATGAACATCAGAACTAAGGGGCGGATATGTTAGCTCTCCGCCATCGGCCAATAGTGCATACAATGGCTTCATAAAGAAAAATGGCGGTTCGCGATCGGGATCGTGACCCATCTCTAATGCGTGGTCAGCATAGTTACGA
>JBLHGQ010000213.1:0-3362 GCA_047614505.1 Rhodothermales bacterium
GAAGTCTATGCCGAGACTCTGGCCCGATTAAAAGAATTACCTGCCGAGACCTTCCATTGTGGTCATTACGCTAGCTTTGGAAAGGCCCGCATGTATGAACTGGTGGATACCTATATGGCCCAGCAGGGCGGTACTATCAGGTCTTAGTTACCTGAAGCGGCTTTTTTCAGAACTAAAGCAGGCGGGTATATCACACCAAGAGCAGTCGCATTTGGCCGTCTTGGGTCAGCTGAGCCATAGAACTTGCCATCGCGCCACATGATTGATTGGGTGCTGCCGATGGATTGTTCCAATCCAACTTCATGGCCCATTCTTTCAAGAATATTGATGGTGTCCGGGCTGAAGCCTTGTTCAAGCCCCAGTTTCTGCGAATTCCAGCCCTGTTGAATTCTGGGTTGATGAGTGGCTTCGGCGATTCTCATATCAAAGTCAATCACATTAACCAGTAACTGCAATATGGTATTGATAATCCGGCTTCCACCCGGCGTGCCGGTAACCAGGAAGGGTTTTCCTTCTTTTCCCAATACAATCGTGGGCGTCATGGTAGATATCATCCGCTTACCAGGCGCAAAGGCATTTTTCCCTTCAGCGCTGTTGCTGATATAAAAATTGCGCATCTGATTATCAAACAGAATGCCGGTGCCTTCTGCGACCCAACCTGAACCAAATGAATAACCCAAGGTATAGGTATTTGAAACCGCATTCCCCTGTGCATCAATGACTGAGAAATGGGTGGTATCACGGCTTTCATAGTCTTCAACCGGTTCGGGCTTGATGCTGCTTACTTTTGAAGGTTTTTTGAGATTTATGTCCTCAGCCATCTTTTTCGCGAGCTTTTTACTGATGTATCCTTCGATAGCGACATCAACAAAGTCCGGGTCACCAATATGCGTACGCCGGTTGGCCGCAGCACGCTTCATCACCTCAGCCAACAAGTGAATGTGACGGGCTGATCCTGCTTCGAGTTTCCCTACATCGAAGTTCTCAAGAATGTTGAGCATCTGAATCAGGGTAATACCGCCGGCGCTTGAAGGCGGCATGGAAACAACCTGATAGCCCCGATAATCGGTGGATACCGGTTCACGTTCCTTAACTTTATATGCAGCGAGATCTTGCATGGTGATTTGCTTACCATCTTTGGCAAATGCATCGGTGATTCGCTTGGCTAAAGCACCTTTATAAAAGGCATCAGCGCCGCCGTTTTGGATTTGCTGAATTGACCAGGCGAGATCTTTTTGTATCAGTTTTTGTCCTGGTTGCCAGACATAGCCATCGGGACGTAAATAAGCGGCAGCACTGGCTGGTACACTGGCGAGAACACGCCCAGCCTGTGTGATGGCATAGCTAAGATCAGGTGAAACCACAAATCCGCGGCTGGCTAGTTCATATGCCGGTTGCAGCAACTCTGCCCATGTCATTGAGCCATAACGTTGCCATGCCTCATACAGGCCTGCCACGGTACCTGGTACCCCGGAGGCGTGGGCGCCAAAGGTAAGTTTGTCCCAGTCAATTTCACCCGATTTAGTGCGGTTATTCGCATCTTTGGAAGTAATCGGCGCCATCGAGCGATAGTCGAGAGCAATGGTTTTGTTCTCACTGGCCACATAAACCAGCATAAAACCGCTTCCGCCGATATTGCCGGCACGTGGCAGGGTAACTGCAAGCGCAAAACCCATCGCTACAGCTGCATCCACTGCATTGCCACCCTGTTGGAGTACAGTGTGACCAACAGCGGAAGCATAATTATTTTGCGAGGACACCATTCCAAAATATCCTTCGATATCACGGTGAATGGTTTCATAGCGAATGATGGGTTGTGTTAACTGTGCGACTGCTTGCTGGGAGGACGCTATCGAAACACAGAAAACTGCGCTCATCACTGCGAAGTAAGACAATAGCGTTCGGATTGCTTCCAGCTTTGTTTTAATTCTCATTGTCGGATGACCTCAAAATTTTACCCGGCCGTTCGCCGGTCATGCTTCCATCCAGAATCACGGCCTGACCTGAAATAAATACATGCTTCATGCCGGATGCATACTGATGCGGATTCTCGAATGTAGAGTTGTCTTTTAGAACAGCAGGGTCGAATACTGCGATATCTGAAATTGCGCCGACCTGGAGCCTGCCGCGGTTGCTCAACCCAATCCGGTCAGCCGGCATTGCGGTCATTTTGTAAACTGCAGTGTGCAGGGGCAGGGTAGCTTTTTCGCCAACATACAATTCTATTATCCGAGCAAAGGTACCGTAATTACGCGGGTGAGGGACACCTTCCCCCGGAACATGAATACCACCATCAGAGGCGATCATTGTTTGTGGATGCTGCATAATTCGTTCCACATCCACTTCTGACATGGCATGAAACACCGTCATACAACCACCATTTTCTGCCAATTCCATGACCAGTTCAGCGGCGTTTTCGATACTCTTCTCAATATTTCGATCATGAAGGATATCAGCCAGACTCTTGCCGTTTAGTGAGTCATTCCACTGGCAATCGGCCAGCACAACGCGTGCCGGATCATTGCCTCCACGGTCATTGATGATATTGGCGATCACATCTGTCTTTATGCGGGCACGGGCTTCAGGATCTGCCAATCGGGCAAGTTGTGTTTCCCGGTCGCCGGCCTGGCTCCACGCTGGCAGCAAAATATCGATTCCCGTGCTTGATGCGGTATAGGGGTACTGATCAATTGAAACATCTACACCACGTTCCCGGGCAGCATCGACCATGGCCAGTGTTTCAATGCTCTTGCCCCACATCGGGTGGCCAACAGCTTTATGGTGAGTGATCTGGGTTGGCAAATGACCTTCTTCGCCAATCCTGATGGTCTCTGCAACACTGTCCATCAATTCCAGTCCTTCTTCACGCATATGTGAGATATGAATACCGCCATATGCGCCCGCAACCCGTGCCAGTTCAATCACTTCCTCAGTTTTCGAGAATGCACCTGGCATGTACTTCAAGCCCGTCGATAGTCCGTATGCACCCTCGCGCATAGCCTGTTCGACCATATTTTTCATAGCAATTAACTCGGTTTCAGTTGGTGCCCGGTTTTCGCGCTGCATGACTTCTTCGCGAATCGTGTTGTGCCCAACAAAGGTACCGAAATTGATGGATGTAGGCGCGGCTTCCAATTCACCCAGTAATTTGTCGATTGGCCACCAGGAACCGCCATCAGGCCCGCCAATTGCTGTAGTAACACCCTGGCGAATGTAATTTTCAGCATCCGGATGATTTAGCAGACCGCTACGAGTGCGTGAGCCACGAATGGCATGACTATGGATATCAATAAAGCCGGGTGTAACTGCCAGGCCGGAAACATTTAATCTGGTCGTCGCTTGTGAGGCGGACAAGTCGCCTA
>JBLHGQ010000214.1:0-3302 GCA_047614505.1 Rhodothermales bacterium
ATTCCGCCTCGGAAGTGAACGCGTGGGACATTAGCTACTACTCAGAAAAGTTAAAGGAACACAAATTCAGTATCTCCGAGGAAGAGTTAAAACCCTATTTCCCGTCACCCCATGTGATTGGGGGAATGTTTGAAGTGGTCAGGAGGCTTTACGGCCTCGAGATAGAAACCACTACTGAGATCAACACCTGGCACGCCGATGTTAAGACTTACAATATTCGTAAAGAGGGATCCTTGATCGCCCGTTTCTATCTGGACCTGTATGCCAGGGAGAGCAAACAGGGCGGGGCCTGGATGGATGATTGCAGAGTGCGGCGGCTCACCACCGGCGGAGAACTCCAGCTTCCGGTTGCGTATCTGACTTGTAACTTCACCCCCCCGATTGGCGACCAACCCGCATTGTTAACCCACGATGAAGTAGTCACTTTGTTTCACGAGTTTGGCCACGGTTTACACCATATGATGACCAAAATTACTTGCAGCAGTGTGTCAGGAATTAACGGAGTATCCTGGGATGCAGTCGAGTTACCTAGTCAATTTATGGAGAACTGGTGCTGGGAACCGGAGGCGCTGCAGTTCATTTCTGGCCACGTTGAGAGCAGCGAAAGCTTACCTGCGGATCTGCTCGAAAAGATGCTGGCGGCGAAAACCTATTCCGCTGGAATGATGACGGCCAGACAGCTTGAATTTGCGCTGTTCGATTTCAGGCTTCATGTTGAGTACGACCCTGCTGAAAAGGGGCAGGTGCAGAGAATTCTTGATGAGGTTCGCGAAGAAGTGGCTGTCGTTTCGGCGCCAAAATTAAACCGCTTTCAGAATGGCTTTTCGCATATCTTTGGTGGTGGTTACGCGGCAGGTTACTACAGTTATAAGTGGGCTGAAGTGCTCTCCGCGGATGCCTTCGCAAGGTTTAGGGAGGATGGTATTTTCAATCGCCAGACTGGTGAAAAGTTTCTCGCCACCGTGCTTGAACAAGGCGGCAGTCTGGATGCAATGGAACTGTTTGTGCAATTTAGAGGTCGAGAACCCCAAATTGAGGCTTTATTGAAGCAAGATGGCATCATCTGAGATCGGTAGAAGACGATTTATCGCTGGGGCCGTCTGTCCTGGCTGTGGCGCAGAAGACAAGATCTTCGTGGTTGTCGAAGTTGACGGGACCTACCGCGCTTGTAGTCAGTGTGAATTCAAGGAAAAATTAGAAGACCTGCCGGAAGGGACGGAAGAATCAGAGGTGCAGGTCGTCAAACTGCCTCAATAATTCAGTTATACAGCTAATTTGCCCTGGTTGAGGCTCTTCAACTAGGTTGTGTGCCCGACAGCATGTCCAGTCCATAGGATTGCGAAATTGATGATGGTTTTTTTGCGACTTGGTCGAGCCCATTCAGCTTCTGACCGTGCGGAATTTCTTCGGAGGCTGAAAGTTGACAGCTGTTAGAAACATTTATGTAGGAGCGGGTCAGAGAATCCACGCGTGACTTACGTCTGAAGTTGGGTAATAACTCAATTAGAGGGGGATCTGCTGAATATACTGGGTACAAAAAAGCAGCATGTGTGCTTCGACCTAGCGTGCATCATCGGCACCAAACAGCCCCGCAAGGTGAGATCAAAAGGGCGAAAGATCTAATCTGACCTGGGTTACTTCATAAATTGCCAAAGTGTCATCTGGTATTGCGTCTAATCGATCATCTAATCATTGATTAATTGGGGGAAATATCAGGGATTGATACCATTTTTGCATCACTGGGCTGGATAATCCTCGATTCAGCCTGAGCAATATCCGCCAAGCCTTGAAGAATAAGGACGTTCTTGGTTGAGAAACCACGGCACGCTGATATAATTGCGCACCGGTTAAGAGCTAGCCACCACAAATTGGAACGTGATGGCGACCACAAAGACTCTAAATCGTCAGCTGGGAATGCCCATCGGGGGCAATTCGTTATCCGGCATCTTCGTAAAAGCGGACTAAAGTTAGGTACACTGGGCCCAGCCCGGTTTAAAGCCTTGGCATAGGGCCGAGTATAGACAATTATTTTGGAGTTCTTGGGATGGATAAAGGCAAGCAGCACGGTTGGTTAGTTGCTTTGTCACTTCTGTTTGGCGCCGGAAATGCGCATGCAGACTGGACAGTGAACATGCGCGAAGGCGTAACAGAGATGAGTCGTCAGATTTACGACCTACACATGGTCATTTTTTGGGTTTGTGTCGTCATCGGCGTTTTGGTTTTTGGAGTGATGCTGATCTCGATGTTAATGCACCGAAAATCTATCGGTGCCAAACCAGCTTCCTTTCATGACAACACGACCATAGAAATTGCGTGGACCATCATTCCTGTCATCATTCTGGTTGTCATGGCGATTCCTGCCACAACCACTCTTAATGCGATGTATGACATTGGTGACTCGGATATTGATATTGAAGTTCGAGGCTTTCAATGGAAATGGCAATACACCTATATAAATGATGATCCGGCTAAAGAAGTGAAGTTTATGAGCGCCCTGCTCACACCGTCGGAAGAGATCAACAACCTGACCGCGAAACGAGAACACTATCTATTGGACGTTGATAATGAACTTGTGATTCCGATCAACAAGCGCATTCGCTTTCTGATTACCTCTCAAGATGTGATTCACGCCTGGTGGGTTCCGGATTTTGCCGTTAAGAAAGATGCAGTACCAGGATACATTCATGAGGCCTGGACTAACGTCCAGGTGCCAGGCGTCTATCGTGGTCAATGTGCTGAGCTTTGTGGTAAGGATCACGGCTTTATGCCAATTGTTGTTCGTGCTGTAGAACAAGCTGAATACGAAACCTGGCTTTTAGAAAAGCAACAGGAAGCTGCCGATGTTTTCGAGATTGTCGGTAAGGAATGGACGATGGACGAGCTAATGGTTGAGGGCGAGTCGGTTTACACAAGAAACTGTGCAACCTGCCACCAGGCAAATGGCCAGGGTATTCCACCCGCGTTTCCTTCCCTCGTGGGCCAAGGCATCGCTGTTGGGCCTATCCAGGCGCATATTGACATTATTTTGAATGGTCAGGCTGGTACTGCCATGCAGGCTTTTGGCGCACAACTTAATGCTGCCGAGATCGCCGCGGTTGTAACTTACGAAAGAAATGCCTGGGGCAACAATATAGGAGACCTGGTTCAACCCAAGGTCATTAACGAACAACAAGCGGGCCAATAGGGAGATTACGATGAGTGCAGTAATTGAACAACATCACGACGATCATCACCATGGCCCTGCTAAAGGCTTGCTGCGTTGGGTATTTACCACCAACCACAAAGACATTGGTACCTTGTAC
>JBLHGQ010000215.1:0-3243 GCA_047614505.1 Rhodothermales bacterium
TGTGGGGATGTCGTGCATTATCGTTGTCAGTTACTTCGGGACGGGGACCGCCGGTCATCATTTCGGTATAACCCGGCGTGGACCAAAGCACCTTGTTTTGTACTTTTGCGTGATTGTCATACGCAGGATTGCCCAAAACGATTCCTTCCGGTGCAAGCATCTTCCAGAATACAGGCATCAGGGCCTCTCTTCGCGCCTTGGCAGTTTGTGCACCAAAACGTGGCCGGATCTGGGGAATTTCAGAATAGATTTTCTGTTCATCATGTACCGCAATGATTTCGTCGAAGCCAGAGAAAATTTCCTGAATCCGTACGCCGTCCAATGTCACAAGAATGACGTTCTCTGTCAGTAATTCTTCATCGGCCATCAACGGTTGCAGGCCAGAAAGAAGCGATATCAGGACCAAAATCAAACTTTGGCGATAGCGGGGATCAGCAAAGGGGCACTTCATTATTTTCTGCCTTGTTTACGGAGAGACGACATATTAAAAGACATTGCGTGCCAAAAAGCATCACAATTTGAATGCTGAACACAAGTATTTTGGCGGCATCTTGCTCGAGTTCAGATTCTACTTCGCTTCAGATGTTGAGCCCTCTCCGGACTGACGCAACAAAGTTTCACCCGGGCTGGATTGGCTATGATTTTCATGGGAATATGCGATGCCTATTCCATGAATGCCGGAGCAAAAGTGACCGTTCAAGCCAGCTACGATATCAATGTGCAACAAGCTCGTGCAGAAATGCCGGATGGCATTTCACTTGCCATGGAATTGCATCTGCCCTCAGGCGGAGCCATCGGCGAACGTTTCCCGGTATTGCTTGAATATCACCCTTACCGGGTTACGAGTTATCGGGGTAATCGTTACCCCACTTACTCCTATTTTGTTCAGCGCGGTTATGTAGTTGTAGCAGCAGACGAACGTGGCACCGGCAACAGTGGAGGCACCATCGGGCCGCATGCCTATTCTGAGCAGGCTTTGTGCGATGGTGAGGTGCTCATTGACTGGCTGTCAAAGCAAGCCTGGTCGAATGGAAATGTGGCCATGTTTGGCATTTCCTACAGCGGTTTTATCGCCCTGCATCTTGCAATGCGTCATCCACCCGCTCTTAAAGCGATACTACCCATAGATTCCACCGAATACATGTTCACTGAGGACTGTTATTTCATTGATGGAATCATGCACCTCGATTCCTACGAAATGATGATGGACGTGGATAATTGCCGTCCAGGCGCACCTGACTATGTCATCGATGAATCCTACTACCGTGAACGATTTGACCAACCGCCATTTACGCTGGCCAACAAGCAGTATCAACGTGATGGAGCATATTGGGACAGGGTGTCGTTAAAGGGACGCTATGATTTAATCAAAATACCAAGTTTTCACATAGGCGGCTGGTACGATGGCTACCGTAACAGTCTGCCACGCATGCTTGAGCAGCTGAATGCCCCGGTGAAGGCGCTTATCGGTGCCTGGAACCATACCATTCCCAGTAGACCCTATCCCGAGCCAGGTATGGAGTGGCGCCGCGAAGCGGTACGCTGGTTCGATCACTGGTTAAAAGGCCGGGATACGGGAATGATGGATGAGCCTGACTTTGCGGTTTATGTACGTAACTGGCACCCGCCCGGCCCGCATCTTGCTAAAGCTCCCGGCCAGTGGCGCTGGGAAGAAGCCTGGCCAATTGCACGAGCACAAGAAGAAACGTTGTACTTTAGTGCCAGTCATCAACTTTGCAAAGACCCGGCTGTGAGCGGTGAACACCTCTTGCGCAATGTGCCCACCGCAGGCATGGAAGCGGGAGGGCCGAATAGCTGGTGGGGCGATGTAGCACACGACCAACGCCCGACAGATGCGTTTAGCCTGGTTTATGACAGCGAAGTTCTCGATGACCAACTGGAGATTCTGGGGTTTCCCAAAGTTCATTTACACGTTAGTGCTAACGCTCCGCGTGCCAACTGGTATGTGCGTATTTCTGATGTTGCGCCCAATGGTTCCGTCACCCAGGTGACAGGTGCCGGTTGTAACGGTACACACCGGGACTCCGCCCGGCAACCTTGCGCAATTGTTCCCGGCGAAGCATTTGAATTAAGCCCTTCCCTGCATTTCACATCCTGGGTTTTCGACAAAGGGCACCGCATCCGGGTTTCAATCAGCAATGCGCAGTGGCCCATGTACTGGCCTACGGCATACCCGGTGACAACTACTTTAGTACTGGGTGGAGAAAGCGGTAGTCGCATCGCATTACCAACCATACCGTTTGAAGCGCGGCCTGTGCCAGCATTTGAACCACCCGCTGAGAACCCGTTAGCGCCAGGCTATTCGAGCCTTGATATTGCCGGTACCAGTTCGGGTTACGGTGAGGTGTCGGAAGTAAAACGCGACCCGCAAACGGGAGAAACGGCGATCCGCGCCAGCACCCAGTCAGGACAGAAACTACCCTGGGGAATTGAGTATTACAGTGAAGAAATTAAATACAGCACTTCTGATTCGCATCCTGAGAACACCACACAAACCGGTAAGCACAGTTTCCGCGTGGTGATGGATGGGCGTGAACTGCTTTGGGAAGGCGATACCAAATTGAGCAGTGACAGGGAAAATTTCTACTACAAATATGTGCGGCGACTCAGTGAAAACGGCGTATTATTGCGCGAGAAAATCTGGCGGCAGACCCTGCCACGGGATTTCCAATAGTTGACTTGAGTTTTTCCAATCTTAATCCCTTACTGGAGCTGCAAACTTGTCAAAGTTCCTGCTTGTACGAATTTCAATCTCACTTCTAACTTTCGTGATGGCCGCCTGTGTTGGCGAGCCCACGCCACCGGTCGTTGATTCTGGAATACGGCCTGCAAACCTGGTATTCAGAAATGGTGTGGTCTACACCGTGGATGAACAACGCAGCATTGCGCAAGCAGTGGCCATTGGCGACGGTAAGATTCTGGCCGTGGGAACAAACGAGCTGGTAGGACGGTATATCGGCGCGTCAACCGAAGTGGTTGATCTCGACGGGCACATGTTATTGCCAGGTTTCCAGGATGTGCACAACCACGCGGCGTCATCCGGTGTTCTGCTGGGGCGTTGCACTTTGCATGGCATTAGCGATATGCAGAAAGTGCTGCTGGCTATCGACGACTGTATTGAGCGTCAACCCGGTGAAGGCTGGGTGCTTGGCGAGGGGTGGACTTTAGCCATTTTTCCGCCGAACGGAATTCCGGATCGCAAGATACTGGATCAACTGATTA
>JBLHGQ010000216.1:0-3220 GCA_047614505.1 Rhodothermales bacterium
GAACAGATGCAGTCAGAGGCCAGTGCAAAACTGACTGTTGTGCTTGATGACCTAAAAGAGAAAACACTACCCATGAGTCTGTGTTTGCACGATTCCAGTTGGCATCAAGGCATAGTTGGCCTGGTTGCTTCAAAAACCAAGGATCAAATTCACCGCCCAGTGGTGGTATTTGCACCGGAGCAGGAAGGATCTTTGCTGCTAAAAGGATCAGCGCGTTCAATTCCAGGATTGCATATACGTGATGTTTTGGCGCATGTAGACACTTCTCATCCAGGAATGATGATTGCCTTTGGTGGTCACGCCATGGCTGCGGGGCTTTCTATAAATGCAGAAAATTTGCCGGCGTTTAAAAGGGCGCTCGAACACAGTGTGAGTGTGTTCCTTGATGGTGAAGCACCCAGTGCAGAAATTTTCACTGATGGCGAATTGCCGGCAGCTAATATTAATCTCAAATTCGCCGAGCTTCTTCGTGATCTTGGTCCCTGGGGACAGCACTTTCCAGAGCCGCTTTTTGAGGGCAGTTTTGAGGTGATCAATAAGCGCGTCGTTGGTGGTGCACACCTTAAAATGGTCGTTCGACCGCTGGACGGGAGTGAACCGGTGGATGCAATCGCTTTCGGGCGTCTGCCGGAACAATTACCCGTTTCCGGGGGCGTGCGTCTTTTATACAAACTTGACATCAATCATTTTCGCGGTGAACGTATTTGTCAGTTAATGGTAGACCGTATTTTAAATTAAACGATAGTGTAAAATAGCGCGCTTCAAGCAGTCTCTTGAACCGACTTAAGCGGACAAAAATCGTGGAAACTAACCAGTTCAGCCTTTTAATCGAAGACCTGCAACAGCGTTCTAATGCGCTGAGGGGGTACCTTTGACTATCCTGGTAAGCAGGACAGGCTAGAAGAGGTTAACCGCGAACTTGAAAACCCCGACATTTGGAGCAATCCAGAACTTGCCCAGTCTCTAGGGCGTGAGCGATCACATCTTGAAGGGATAGTTAATACTCTGGATGAAGTAAGCACCAGGCTGCAGGACAACGCAGAAATGCTTGAACTGGTGGTCGAGGAGAATGACGAAGAAACGCTTGACGCCGTTGTTCAGGAGATTAATAAAATCCTGATCGACGTTGAAAAAATGGAATTTCAACGGATGTTTTCAGGTGAGATGGATGATCGCCCCTGTTATCTGGATATTCAGGCAGGTTCGGGTGGAACCGAAGCACAGGATTGGGCCGAAATGTTGTTGCGTATGTATTTGCGATGGGCTGAAAGTCGCGGCTGGAAGGCTGACCTGATCGAAGTATCCGATGGTGATGTGGCCGGTATCAAGAGCGCGACGATACATATAACCGGCGACCACGCTTTTGGCTGGTGCCGTACCGAAACGGGAGTTCACAGACTGGTCCGCAAATCGCCCTTTGATTCAAGTAGCCGCCGGCACACATCATTCGCGGCCGTGTTTACGGCCCCGGAAGTTGATGACAATATTGAAATTGATATTAATCCGGCTGATCTGCGGATTGATGTTTACCGGGCCTCGGGCGCTGGCGGGCAACATGTTAACCGTACTGAGTCGGCGGTACGCATTACACACGTGCCCACTAATACTGTGGTTCAATGCCAAAATGACCGTTCTCAACATAAGAACAAGGATCATGCCATGAAGCAACTCAGGGCAAAGCTGTACGAGCTTGCGATCCAGGAAAGGAATGCAGAGCAACAGATTGTGGAAGATTCCAAGTCAGATATTGGCTGGGGGAGTCAGATAAGGTCCTATGTGCTGGATCAATCCAGGATCAAAGACCTGCGGACCGGTTACGAAACCGGCAATACTCAGGCCGTCCTTGACGGAGCACTTGATCAGTTTATAGAGGCCTCTCTCAAACAGGGGCTTTAACAACCAGAAAATTTAACAGGCAAAAATTTGTGAGCAAAGACAAAGAAACAGGCCAGGGCAAAGAAGTTGAATCAGAAGTTGTCGATGAAAACCGACTGATCGCTGAGCGGCGGGAAAAACTGCATGCCTTGAAAGATTCAGGTGGTGCCTACCCCAATGATTTCCGGCCCGATACCCATGCAGCTGATTTAGTACAGCAATTTGGCGATATGGATAACGATGCTTTGCAAGCGTTGGATGACCGTTTTGCAATAGCCGGTCGCATGATGGCCAAGCGTGTCATGGGTAAGATCGCCTTTGTAAGCCTGAAAGACGCTTCGGGTTCCATTCAGTTAGTGGTGCAGCGTGATAATTTACCCGAGGGTGCATATCAGCAGTTTAAACAATGGGATATCGGAGACTTAATTGCTGCCAAAGGGGCAATGTTTCGCACCCAGAAGGGCGAGCTGTCCTTGAAGCTGAGCGAGTTGCGGCTACTGGTAAAGTCTTTAAGGCCGTTGCCCGAAAAATGGCATGGGTTAACTGATAAGGAAACTCGATACCGGCGACGTTATGTCGACCTTATTATGAACGATGATACGCGAAACATATTTCGCATAAGGTCCAAAGTAATTAGTTACATTCGTGCCTTTATGGAAGCGCCGGAAAGGCAGTTTCTGGAAGTTGAAACACCAATGATGCACCCGATACCAGGCGGTGCGGCAGCACGGCCATTCGTGACTCACCATAATGCGCTGGATCTTGAAATGTTCTTACGCGTGGCGCCTGAGCTTTATCTCAAGCGGCTTATCGTTGGTGGACTTGAGCGTGTTTATGAAATTAACCGGAATTTTCGCAATGAAGGTGTTTCTACCCGCCATAATCCTGAGTTCACCATGCTTGAGTTTTATTGGGCATATGCCAATTACGAGGATCTGATGGATTTGAGTGAATCCATGCTCAGAGGACTTGCGCTTGAAGTGACTGGTTCTGAGATAGTTGAGTATCAGGGGAATAAAATTGACTTCAGCACTGACTTCCAGCGCTATACAGTTGAAGAGGCAGTAGCCAAATTTAACCCGTCACTGGCCGAAGCGGATCTTTGGGACACCGGTGTTTTGCATAAGGCTTGCGATGACCTCGGTGTTCACTTTAAGGATAGTTGGGGCGCTGGCAAGCTTCAGACAGAAATTTATGAGGCAACCGTTGAGCGTCAGCTAATTCAACCCACTTTTATGACCGCCTATCCAACCGAAGTTTCTCCTTTGTCACGGCGCAACGATGATGACCCGAGAATTACAGACCGTTTTGAACTTATTGTCGGCGGCAGTGAAATTGCCAATGG